>JADLDM010000129.1 GCA_020846695.1 bacterium
AGGAGAAGGTAACCATCACCGACGGCGACAATCATCACCTATCCGTGAAGCTGAGCGAAGCTGCACTGCAATTCAAAGAAGTGGAGATCGTCGCCGAGCGCGACGAGCCGGAATATGCTCCGAAGGTCGCTCAAATTGAGACAACGCCCAAGGAACTCTCCAAACTCCCACAACTTGCCGAGCCCGATCTCTTTCGCTCACTGCAGATCATTCCCGGCATTCTTCCGAGTTCAGATTTCTCCGCAGAGTTAAACATCTGGGGCGGCACCGGCGATCAGAATTTGATTCTCTTGAACGGCATCAACGTCTATAAGCCGACTCACTTGGGCGGCCTCTTCTCGATCTTCAACATGGATGCTGTGAAGGACGTCAAGCTGATCAAGGGCGGCTTCGGCGCAAAATACGGCGGCAGACTTTCCGCCGTGGTGGATGTCGCAGACCGCGAGGGCAACCGCTACGAGAAACACGCCAAGGTCGGCATGTCACTCTTATCCTCGAATGCCACGCTCGAAGGGCCGCTGCCTAAAGGCTCATGGCTGGTCGCGGGCCGCAGAACCTACGTGGATGCCGCGACCAAACTGTTCAAGGACGCGGGCATCATTGATCAGGACTTCCCCTATTATTTCTACGATTTCAACGCGAAACTCACTCGTGACTTTCCCAACGGAGATCGTCTCTCGCCCTCTGTCTATATCGGCGATGATAAGCTGAAGATTTCTTCCACGACGGGGGATCGTTTACGTTTGGGCTGGGGCAACACAACCTTCAGCATTCCCTTCGTTCATATCTTTTCGCCCAAACTCTATTCGCATACAACTTTCGCCGGCAGCTTCTTCCGTGCCAAGATGAGATTCGAGACCGCGAATAGCTGGTTCAATTGGGACAACGAAATTAACGACTACACCGGCGAGACCGATTTGACGTGGTATCCCAATGCCCGCAATACCGTAGAGTTCGGCGTCGAAGGAAAATACCTCGACTCGTATCTTGAAGGCGTGAGCGAGACATGGGTCTTCGGCAGAAACACCTATGACGGCGCGATCATCTCAGCATATCTCACCGATGACTTCCGCGCCACCGAAAGCTGGACCCTTTCGCCCGGAGTTCGCGTCGAGCGCAACACCATCCAAAAGGTCAATGAAGTCACCCCTCGACTTGCGATTCGCAAAGACATCGCGCCCGGTGCGCATATCAGCGCGGCGGGAGGAACCTATACGCAATATCTGCAACTCTTCAGACTCGGAGAAGGCTTTGCATCACTGTTCGATTCCTACATTCCGCTCTCCGATCGCTTCTCAACCAATCGCGGGACACAGTTCGCCCTCTCTTTTCAGCATGACAGTCTGAGCAGTTTCAAAGTCTCGGCGAACGCCTACTACAAAACCTTCGAGAACATCGGTGAATTTGATTTCACGATCCCCGATGACGGCGATCAGGACCTCGAAGACTTCATTCGCACGGGCAAAGGCTACGCTTACGGCATGGATTTCTCGCTGCAAGGCAACTGGGGCGCCTATCAATTCACGTGGGGCTACGGTCTGGGACGCACGCGCAGAATCTTTGAAGAATTTGATGGCGGTCTCTCCTACCCTACTTTCTTCGACAGATTGCACAACACCAATCTCTTCTTCAGCCGCAAGGTGCGCAATCGCGGAAGCCTCGAATGCCGCATGAATTACGCAACGGGACAACCTTACACACTTCCCGTCGGGCACTATAGTCCCGGCCTGGAATTGCCTCCGCACTTCTACATTCCGGGTCGGCGCTTGGGAGAGCGATTCGAGGCTTACACGCGAATTGACGTTGCCTATCGCTTGAGATACGAATGGAAGCGCTGGACCTTCTCGCCCTTCTTTGAACTCATCAACCTCTTGGGGACAAAGAACCCGCTCGCCATCTCCGACGACATCAGCGAGAATCCTCCGAAACTCGATATATCCGGTCAGCTACCGTTCCTCCCCTCCCTCGGCTTTACCGCGGAGTTCTAAACTTCCGATTCTCGCCGAGCCGGGTTGAGCGTCGCTACCTGATTCAACTGCACCAATCTGCCCCGCGCAACCCGGCCGAAATCTGAAATCTACTCGCCGAGCCGGGGATTAAGCGCGACCGAAACCAGCGCCCCGCCGAGCCGGGTTAAGCGTCGCTACCTGATTCAACTGCACCAATCTGCCCCGCGCAACCCGGCCGAAATCTGAAAGTGAATCGAAGGAAGCAAAATCAAGTCCTGATCCAACTCTCTCAATATGAAATCAACTCTCTCAATACTCACTGCCCTCGCCGCGCTCTTCTTCATGATCTCCTGTGACGACGAAGCTCCCTCGCCCTACACTGAGCAGATCGTGGTGGACGGATTCCTTTACATCGGAAGTCCGCTTCAAGTGAAGCTCGCACACACCGTGCCCTTTGATCAGGCCTACTATCCCGACTCCGTGCGGGTGACGGGCGCGGAAGTCCGCGTTGTCGTGGAGGGTGATACCTTCGCCCTGACTGAAGAGAATTCAGGGATTCCCGGAACCTATTCGGCTCCTGCGGATTCGCACTTGGTGCAGTCGGGCAAGACCTACTACCTGATGATCATGAATTCGGGCTATCCCGATCTTACCGCCACTTGCGTCGCGGCGCCGGATCTGCATTTGATCGGAGGGTATCGTGTGACCCGCGATAATAGCGACATAATCGTTGAAACCAATCCTGACACAATTGAGTACGGTGGAGATTACTTGCGATTGGATTGGAATGAGGACCCGACCGTGTTCGCTTATGCGCTTCTAATCGAGAATCTTGAAACCGAGAAATACGGCGAAGACTGCGACATCGGTGATGACAACGGGCCGGGCTCGTATGTGTCTCTCTGGACCTATCGCTTCGGTTACTCTCTCGAAATCGGCGAGGTCGGCTACTGTTACACAGGCCGCTATCAGATTCGCGTCTTTTCCTGCGACTTTGACAGTTGGAACTACTTCAATACCACCGTGCCGCAGGATTTTGAAAACAGACCCGTCACAAACTTGAGTTCCGGTATGGGAATTTTCTGTGCAGTGGGCTGTGATACTTTCAGCTTTGCGCTCACGGATTCCATGGAGAATTGAGATGACGCGCGCGCAGGCTTGGGATTTGCTCTGCGAATGGACTCTGACCGACTCCTTGCGTAAGCACGCGTTGGCGGTCGAAGCGGCGATGCGCGGCTACGCAAAAAAGTTCGGCGAAGATGAAGAGGTGTGGGGAATCGTCGGGCTGCTGCACGACATGGATTACGAGAAGCATCCGACCAGAGAAGAGCATCCCTTTGTCGGCGTGGCGCACTTAAGATCAATCGGTGTTCCCGAGGAGTGGTGCCAGGCCATTCTCGCTCATGCCGATTACAGTGGAGTAGAGCCCGAGTCCCTCATGGCCAAGACGCTGCTCGCGTGCGACGAATTGACCGGATTGATTACGGCAACCGCTCTCGTTCAACCCTCGAAGAGCGTGCACGACGTGAAGCTGTCTTCAGTTGTGAAGCGCATGAAAGAGAAGGCTTTCGCCCGTGCCGTGAATCGCGACGATATTATTCGCGGCGCCGAGCTGCTCGGTGTCACGCTTGAAGACCACATCGCCACCGTCCTGCACTCCCTGCAATTCGGTGAAGCATAGCTCGCAGAGAGGCGACTCTGCAGTATCCGGGTCGGCTCTCTTATTGGGGGTAGTTTTGGTATTGAAGCGCACAGGAGATGAGTTAGGAGTTGGTTCGAGTGTGACGATAAGTCTTCTGAGATTGTGCGCGAGGGTAACGAGATTGAATCCCGTTTTGACATGGTCGAGGCCGCGCAGAAGAAATCTTCTAAAGCTGTCGTTCTTGCTTGAACTGCATGAACACCTTTGGGCATCACACCTCGCCTTCAAGACAAACACACACCCGAAGACTATACTCAAGTCCCGTAAATCAAGATAGCCACCCCATACCTTGTGGGACGGCTCCGTCAATCATATATCCGAATACAACACAGCGATGCAAGGAGAGACCCGTGACAGAACAAGAGATGATGGCAAACTGGATGCGCAACGCAACTCCCGGCCCGCAGCATGAAAAACTTGCGAAGGGCTGCGGCACGTATGATGTCTTCATGAATGAGCGCGGGCAGGAGATGACCGGCGAGGTGAAACTCGAAATGATTCTTGACGGCCGCGTCCAAGTGCAGAGCTTCATCATGAACTACAACGGAATGCCGTTCACCGGACACGGCATGACCGGTTTCGATAACTTCACGCAGCGCTACTGGTTCACATGGAATGACAACATGTCCACCGGACTCTACGCGATGTGGGGAACCGAGCAGGATGGCGGAAAGAAAGTGGTGTTTGAAGGCAGAATGGACAGCCCCGGAATGAATCTGAAAGATGTTCCCTGCCGCCATACCTACACCTTCATCAATGACGACGAGTTCATGTATCAGGCATGGAACTATCCCGATACGCCGCAAGAGCAGAAGACGATGGAGATGCGCTACAAGAGACGCGCGTAATCACATTAGGTCTCGGCCGGGTTGCGGCAGCCTTAACCCGGCTCGGCGGATCAGAACAAAGCAAGCGGGGCGAACCAATCGGTTCGCCCCGCTCTTTTTGTTACATTCGGCAGCCACAGGGACAGCCGCTACATACTACTTCAGCAGCATCAGCTTCTGCACATTCTGGAACGTGCCCGACTGAACACGCGCGAAATACATTCCGCTGGGAAGATCCGCGCCGTCAAAACGAAGCGAATGATAACCCGCTTGCAATCTGCCGAAATTCTGATCACGAACCAACTGCCCCGTTATGTTGAAAATCAACACGCGCGTCTCGGAACTCATAGGAATCGCGAGGTGCAGCGTGGTCTGCGGATTGAACGGATTCGGGAAAACCTTCAAAGCATATTCTGTCGGCAATTCCGCATTTGATCCAACAGGCAGAGGGCCGCGAATCGTGCCGCCCGACTGACCCGTGCCCCAACGTCCGTCACCGTCGCAGGTCGGATGAGAAAGTCCAAAACCGGTAATCGTCTCGCTTACAGCAAAGACGTCCGTCGAGCTATAGATGATCGAATCATCCGTCACACTGACCGTCCAACCCGTCGGAGCCGTTGCGGTCGTGCCTTCGCAGAAATCGCGAATCACAAGCTGATTCAAACAACCCGAAGTCACAGTCATCGAGTAGGTCCAGTTCGGCGGACCGGCCTGAGTCATCGCAAACGTTGCTGTGCCCGTACCTGGTGCGCGACGCGTTCCTGCGTTGCCCGCTGCAACCTGACCCGCGCCGCAATCATTGTACGCAACAACCGTATAGGTGTTCGTCACACCCGCCACTGCGGCGCCATCGAAATACTCTTCTATGTCACCTAAAACCACACCGATGCGATTGCCGTTCATACGAATCTGGAACGAATCAATATTCGCCATCGCCGCCCATGTTACATTGACACCGTCACAAAGCGTGTCGCTGGCGACAATGCTCTGCACTTGGCCGGGAGAAGTCATGCGGGTTCCGATCACCGGCGTCGTCGGAGCAAGTGCGCCCACGCCGCAATCATTGACCGCGCGAATCTGATAGCCGCCCTGCTGCCCCGCCGTCGGCTGATGAGCAAAACGATAGTTCGGGCCGCCCGCCGCCGAAACATAGGGTGTCAATCCCGTCGTATTGCGGAAAACCTGGAAGGAGTCCGCATCACCAAGCGCGTAAGTCCACGTAACCACAACCGAGTCGCAGCGATCCGTGGTGGCCGCAACATCCGACACTGTTCCCGGCGTCACACCACCCTGTCCAATATCACACGCCGGAGTGCCGAGCGAGCAGATAGAAGACAAACCATAAATACAATAGTTCTGCGGCCCCTGGAGCGGAGCATTGTCGTTATACGTCCGCGCCTGTCCGGCATTACCTCTCTCCAGTGAAGCAATATGCTCGGTCCCGCGATAAACGCGGAATGAGTCCAATCCGAGAATCGTATTGACTGTCCAGGCAAGATGAACCGTTCCGCACAAATCATCCGAGGCCGTCATGTTCAGCGGAATCGGCGGCCCCTGTACGCGCCGGCCCTGCACCTCTACGTAAGACGAATACGATGTGTCCTGATCGCACACAAGATAGGCGCGAACTCGATAGAAGTGAACCCCGGCAGGCGACACAGTATCAAGCCATTCCGTCGTCAGGCCGCTCGAGATAAAGTAGTCAGCTCCCTCGTCAACACGAACCCTGTAGCCGGTGACGTCGTCTGCATGATCCCAATTCAATAGAACGTCTTGACAAGATGTCGTGTCGGCCGTCAAATTCGTGACCGGAACCGGAGTCGGGCAGCCGCCGCAAGCCTCATTGACACAGCTCCACGGAACGTACTCCGGCAGGCTGTTGCCAAAAATGCGCTCCTGAAGCCCCGCACTCACAACAAAGGTATCTGTCACCCATTGCAACTCATTCGCGTCAAGGCAAATCTTGAGGTAGTAGCTCGGGCTATCCGGAACGCCCGTCGGGATGGAGAATGCGGTCTCCGTGAAAAATCCGCCCGGAAGGCCGAAGCCCGCGCCGTTTACAGTAAACTGATTGAAATTGCACTCCATTGGGCCAGCACCTTCAACGGGTTGAGCATCGGTCGTGTCGGGACCATTGCCGTTTGCATCCCAGAAGACTTTGATGACTGTCCCGTCGGGAACGAAATCCCCCCCCTCACAAGCATCGGTGATCAGCTGCTCGCTGCTATAAAGAAGGACGGCGAATCCCTGCCCGTACGAAAAACTGGTCATGGCGAACAGGCTGAGAATGAAAAATACTCGAGTTAAGCGCATCGGGGACTCCTGTTGAGAGTGCAAGTTGTTATGGATAACTCGATAATTTAGGACTTATCGCATGAAATGTCAACTGCTAATTACTCATATTCTTGAAGTTAGCATTTGGCAACCTCACGCGCAAGGCTTGATTCATAGGCACTTAGAAGCCGCACTGCCGCGAACCCCGATGTGCCGGTCAGCCCTGAGAGGAAAGCGGACCCGTCGAGGCGGGCCGAAGCAGGAAAATCAAGGCCACCGTGACCTCCAGGATACCGCCCATCAGCAGGATGACGGCATACGCCGTCGGGGTCTCAAGTGAGGACGACATGAGCGTGAGAAGCAGGCCCGAAACAAGGGGGCCCGCCAGAAATCCCAGTGCGCCTGCCGCCGTGTATCCGCCCATGGCAGCGGTAACGTGACCTTGCGGCGCAAGGTGCGACGCAAGCTGAAGCGTCGGAATAAACATCAAAGCCGAACTTGCCCCAAGCAGGAACATCCACGGCATGAGCGCAGACTGAGGAAGCCAACCTACCATCGAAAAGAGCAGCCCGTAAGTCGCCGAGCCCCAAAGTAGCGTTCGGATCGGAGAGAATCTCTTCGAGAGCCGCACGACGACCGGACATAACAGCCCCATCGTCAGCATGAACGCCGCGATGTGCGCGCCGATCTTTCCCGGCGTAAATTCATACTTCGTCACCATCAATATCGGAAAACACGCAACGAAGAAACCCACCGTAAATCTGTCGAGAAAGGCAAACAGATAGGGCAGGCGAAGCCGCTTCTCGCCGATAAGCTGTTTCATCACAGCTTTGAGCGATTCGCCGCGACGCCTGATCGTTTCAGGAATATCCAAAAACGGCGCCAATAAGGGAATCAGCAGCATCACCGAACCGCCTGCCGTCAGCGCAAGAGTCGTCGAACTGTTTCCCAAAAAACCGCCGATCGGGGAGCCTAACGCAACGCCGAAAGTTATCGCCGCGCCGACTTTGCCCATCACCGGACCGCGTCCACCGTCGCGAGAACCCGCAATCGCAAGCAACAGCGAAAATACTGCGATGTGAAAAACGCCCTCAACGAATCTCACGGCCATCGCGACTTCAAACAACTCCAAATGCGGTAACACGATGAAGCACAGCCCGTCAAGCATTGCGGCAATCGAGAGAAAAAGTTTCGGGTTGCCCCACTTCTCCGCAAGCCCCGCAACAAACGGCGCAAACAAAAATGCTGCAAGCATGTTCGCCGAAAGAAACACGTGCCCCCACGAATCTCCGACCTGAAATCCGTCCAACACGAAATGCTTCAAAATCGGCACGACCCCCGTCACCGGAAGCATTGTCACAAAAATCAGCAGCGGTTCTATGCGATAGCGTTTCACTCTTATTCTGTCATCCTCTGTTAGGACCTACTCAACGAGCCGACTTGCATTGCAGTATTGCCCGACTCTCTTGGCCACTCGTGTCAGAGTGTCAGGCTTCCCTTCTTTGTCACCCTGCAAGGGTCTACTTATGGGGCCGACTCGCGTTGCAATATTGCCAGACTCTCTCGGCCACTCGTCTGAGAGTGTTAGGCTCATCCATAGACCCTTACCCTTACAAGGGCAGGCAGGGTGACAAACCAGGGTGACAGAGGGGGGAAGCGCTCACGCAATCGGCTCCTTGAACCAATTCTCCGCGAGGTCAATCCAACCTGCATTGATGGATTCAATTAGCTGCATTTTCTTCTCGCGCAGAAGATTCTTGATCTCCTTCTCTCGCGCGATGGCATAGCGAATATCACCGAAGCGCTCGTAATAGACCAGGCGATTGATCCTGTATCTGGCTGCAAAAACGCTCCCCTTGCCCGCTCGATGCTCGGACATCCTGCGCCTGAGATTATTCGTCACACCGGTGTAGAGTGTCCGCGAAAGACTCGATAGGATGTACACGTAGTAGTTGTGCTCACGCATGGAGATTCACAATCTCGTTCTGTCACCCTGCCTGCCCTAACGGAGTCTCGGTGTCTGTCACCCTGTAAGGGTCTACTATTGGGGCCAACTCGCGTTGCAGTATTGCCCGACTCTCTTGGCCACTCGTCTGTTTGTCACCCTGCTTGCCCTCGCAAGGGTGTACCCCCCTCTGTCACCCTGCAAGGGTCTTGTTGCGTGCCGGACACGGGGAGACCAGTGGCTGGCCCCCGTCTTTTTCACCCTGTAAGGGTCTACTCATG
>JADLDM010000130.1 GCA_020846695.1 bacterium
GCCTTTCCGAAACTCAACGCGTTTTCATTCTGGCTTCTGATTCCCGCAGCCGCTATCGGCGTCGCGAGCTTCTTTGTGGACGGCGGAGCGGCAGGCGGCGGATGGACCAGCTATCAGCCCCTGACCTCGAAACAATACTCCGGCACGATGGGCGTAGATATGTGGATCTTCGTCGTGCATCTGACCGGAGCCTCCTCAATTCTCGGCGCGATTAACTTCATCGTCACGATCATGAACATGCGCGCGCCGGGCATGGGCCTGATGAAGATGCCGCTCTATGTCTGGTCATGGCTCACCAATGCCTGTATGATTCTGGTCGGCACACCCGTGCTCGCCGGAGCGGTGACGATGGTTCTGTTTGACCGTCATTTCGGAACAGGATTCTTCAGACCTTCCGAAGGCGGCGATCCCGTTCTCTATCAGCATATCTTCTGGTTCTATTCGCATCCTGCGGTCTATATTATGATCGTGCCGGGATTCGGATTGATCAGCCACGTCGTCGCGGCCTTCTCGAAAAAGAAAGTTTTCGGTTATCCGGGAATGGTTTACGCCATTGCCTCCATCGGCGTGCTCGGGTTTCTTGTTTGGGCGCACCACATGTTCACAACCGGCATGACGCCGTGGCTGCGCGCCGCGTTCGCGTTTATGACGATGATGATTGCCGTTCCGACCGGAGTGAAAGTCTTCTCATGGCTTGCGACACTCTGGGGCGGAACTCTCCGCTTCACGGTCGCGATGAAATTCGCACTCGGCATGATCTCGCTATTTGTCGTTGGCGGAATCGGCGGCGTGTGGCTTGGCAACGTGCCGGTAGATATTCAGTTGCACGACTCTTACTTTGTCGTCGGCCACTTGCACTATGTGCTCTTCGGCGGCTCGATGATGTCGCTCTTTGCCGCAGCGTATTACTGGTTCCCCAAAATGTCGGGCCGCTTTCTTGATGAAAAGCTCGGCAACGTCGTTTTTTGGCTGATGTATATCGGCATGAGCATGACCTTCTTCCTCATGCACTGGCTTGGAATGCAGGGCATGGCGCGCAGAACCTATATCTATCGTCCCGAATTTGAAGGGCTGAACAAGATTCTCTCCTTCGGTTACGTCTTCATGTTAATCGGCGGCATCCTCTTCTGCTGGAGTCTCTACAAGGCGCTCAAACAGCCGCAGGTCGCAAAGGGGGATGCATGGGACGTCAACGACATTCAGCAGACGCTCGAATGGGCAACCGATTCGCCTCCGCCCAAAGAAAATTTCAAGACGATTCCCGTCGTCTCTTGAAAAGTATGAAATCTGAAATATGAAATCTGAATTGAGTCGTCTGCATTTCAAGTTCAGGCTTCATACTTCATTTCTCATATTTCATATTTCACTATGACAAGCATTTCTCCTCCGCGCAGGCTCGCCTCGTGGCTCCTGTTCTGTTCGATGTTGGTCACCCTGCTTATGTTGTGGGGCGGCTTCGTCAGAATCTCCGGCTCCGGGCTCTCGATTCCCGATTGGCCGCTGATTAACGGAAGTCTCCTGCCGCCGTTCTCGGAAAGCGGATGGCAGACGGTCTTTGATACCTACAAGCACACCTACCCGATGCTGACTCAGGGAATGAGTCTCGGTGGATTCCAGACTCAATTCGCGATCGAGTATTTTCATCGCTTCCTCGCAGCGTTGGTCGGAATCGTTCTGCTTGCAGTGATTCTCCGCGCGAAAAAATCCGCCGAGCTGTGGCCCGAAGTAAAGAAACCGCTGCTCTGGGTTGGCGGGTTGTTAATCGTTCAGGCAATTCTTGGCGGCATCGTCGTCAAATTCGATCTCGCGGCGCAAGCGCTCGCGGTTCATCTCGGAATCGCTTACACCATCTTCGGCATTCTGCTTTGGCAAGCCCTGCGACTCTCGCGCTGGGGTGAATCTAAGCGCGACAACTTCCGCAAGTTTCAGAGATTCGGCAAAGAAGCCGTCATCGCTTCGCTCATTCAAGTCGTCTCCGGCGGACTCGTTGCCGGAACCGGTGCCGGTTTGGTCATGAACACGTGGCCCAAAGTCGGTGATCATTGGATTCCGCCGATTTCCACCATGTGGGGCGACTGGTACACGCCCGTGATTGCAAATCTCTGGCAGAATCAGATTCTGATTCAGTTCTTTCATCGCTGGTGGGCTTTCGTCGTCGTCGGTTTGGTTACTCATCTAATCATACGCGCGATGAAGGAGCCGCTCTCTACTCGCGGAAGAGTGGCGCTGCGCGCTCTGGCGACCGTGCTGGTGTTGCAGATTCTGCTCGGCATCGGAACTCTTTTGATGAAGGTGCCGCCGCACATGGCGCTCACTCATCTCGCAGTCGGGCTTCTGCTATTCTCGCTCTTGATTATCATCACGCACGAAATGGCCTATTCGCAAGATGCTTCCATTTCGCCGAGCGGGGATTAAGGACGTAGTCCGGTTCCCCGCCGGAATCTGAATTCATCATTCCGCAATCAACAAAAATCTCTTGTCCTCATTCCGCGATTACATTAATCTCATAAAACCTTCCATCATGCTGCTCGTCGGTCTGACCGGCGCGGCGGCATTGATGCTCGAAGGTTCGCTTCTGCACGATCCGCTCCGCTTCTGGGCCGTGATGCTCGGATTGATGCTGACGGGAGGATGCGCGAACGGATTCAATCAATACTTCGAGCGTGAGATTGATGCGCAAATGGGACGCACAAAAAATCGCAGACCGCTCGCAACCGGCGCGCTGAATCCCACACCCGCGCTTCTATTTATTCTCGCGTGCGGCGTCGGCGCAGTAACGCTCTTCGGTGTGATGTTTAACTGGCTTGCCGCTCTGACAAGTTTTCTGACCATCGCCTTCTATAGTTTCTTCTACACACTCTGGCTTAAGCCGCGCACACATCTGAATATCGTCATCGGAGGTGCGGCCGGCGCCATGGCTCCGGTGATTGCATGGGCTGCCGCAACAGGTTCTGTTGCTTTGACTCCATGGCTTCTGTTTCTGATCGTCTTCTTCTGGACGCCGCCGCATTTCTGGGCGCTTGCTCTGTGCGTGAAAAAGGACTACGAGCGCGTGAAGATTCCCATGTTGCCCGTTATCAAAGGTGATCACGAAACCCGCAGACAAATCCTGCTCTACACGGCCGGTCTCTTCGTCATTTCTCTTCTCCTTCACGCCGGAATTCTCTATCTTGCCGCAGCCGTCGTGCTCGGCGGCATCTTCCTCTACAAAGCATGGAAGATGGTCAAACAGGCCGATCAAAGCGCCGCGTGGGGACTTTTCAAGTATTCAATCGTATATCTGACGGCGCTCTTCGTCGTCATCATGGCCGATTCGGTCATTAGCAGATAAGAACTAACGGATGTCGTCATTCTGAAGCCGTCTGCGGCTGAAGAATCTCTCCGAGAGATCCTTCACTGTGTTCAGGAGGACGACAAGAACAGGGCAGCAAGAAGATGGAAGAACAAAAGACTCAAGATCAGAAAAAACGCAACAAGCGGCTGGCGGTCTGGCTCTTGATTCCTATTCTGGTCATTATGTTCGGATTCACCTACGCGCAAGTGCCGCTCTTCCGCATCTTCTGCGAAAAAATCGGATTCGCGCAATCGCCGCTTTCCGATGACGTGCAGTACGCCTCGACGGGCCGCATGTGCAAGGTGCTCTACACCGGAGTCACGGCGGGAACTTTGCCCGTCTATTTCAAGCCGAAGCAGTCCGTGCAGAACATCGAAATAGGCAAGCCATTTGAAAATGAATACCGCTTCGTGAATATGTCGAAGGACACCGTGCGCTTCCGTCCCGTGCATTCAATCTTGCCTGAAGAAGCCGCGAAAAAATTCACGATGACTACCTGCTTCTGCTTCAATGATCAGACGTTCGCGCCCAACGAGGAGAAGACCTTCAAAGTCGTCTCGGTTCTCTCTGCGGATATGGATCCCGAAGTTGAGCAGGTGACGTTGCACTACACACTCTTCGAGAAAAATGCCGAAGAGATGGAACTGAACCGCAAGCTGCCTAACGTGGCACATTCAGGGAAATAGAGAAGCCATGCACACCGAACCGCTCACGCAGGACACTCGCCGCCGCAATCGCAAGGTTGTCTACACTCTCGTTGCAGGCGTGCTGCTCTTCGTCACATTCAGCTTGATCTATCTCGCGAACTACGGCGTCAATTTCCAGCGCCACGGATTTCATTAAGCAATAGGGCCTGTCATCCTGAGCGTCCCGCAGTCGGGGAATTGCAGTTCTTCGGCAAGGCACTGCTCGCGGGACGTGAAGGATCCCTCTCTTGCCTGACACTTCGGTTCCTCAGGTTCTGATTCTCAGTTTTCATTTTTCAAATTTCAGTTTCCCCATGTCCCACACCACCACCGCTGAACACAGCGAACACATCCATCTGCCGCCGCCAAGCTATTGGCCCATCTTCACGGCGCTAAGCACCGGACTCTTGGTCATCGGGCTGCTGCTCTGGATTTGGGATGTCTCTATGGCAACGAGCATTATGGTCATCGGCGGATTGCTCGGCATTACCGGTGCAATGGGCTGGGCCAGCGCGCTCATCAAAGAGAATTCTGAAATCCCTGACGTGATCGAAGATGATCGCTGGATGAAACTGGGTCTCAAGCTCTTCCTGATTTCCGAAACCGCGATCTTCGGTTCTTTCTTCGCGCACCACTACTACAGCCGCACGCAAACCGCCGTCTGGCCACCGGTCGGCGCGCCGGAACTCGACACCACGCTGCCTGCAATCGCAACTCTGATTCTGATGTCGTCCTCCGTCACCATGGAACTCGCGCACCACATGCTGAAGAAGGGCAACCGAACGCTCGCGCGAACTCTCACGTTTGTCACGATAACCTTGGGCGTCATCTTCTTAGGCTTCCAAGCGCACGAGTGGGGCTTCCTCAAAGCCTATGACCAATTCACCCTGCAAAGCGGAACCTACGGCACACTGTTCTTTGCGATGACCGGCTTTCACGGCGCGCACGTCGCCACTGGAATCCTCCTCATGCTCGTCGTCTGGCTCAGGCTACAGATGGGACACTACACGCCCGAGCGCCACTTCAGCTTTGCCGCCGCCTCATGGTATTGGCACTTTGTGGATGTGATCTGGATCTTCCTCTTCTTCACCGTCTATCTGTTCTAAGCGCAACTGATTTCATTGAAACACCGCCGGACTGCATCGCCCCCGCGCGACAAAGAGGGTGGAGGATAGAACAAAACAAGCCCCGCGAAAATTCGCGGGGCTTGTGCATCTCACTATGCAAACTTGTGCCTACCTCTTCAACTCGGTCTCAATCGTGACGAGGTCTGTACCCACAACGCGCACACGAGGAGTCCCGTCCGCATCAAACAACACCATCGTCGGAGTCTCCTCGACCGAGTATTGGAACAACTGATCCTGCGTTAGACTGAACAAATCAACTTGACGAACTGTCAAGTCGGGATGCTCGCGCGCAAACTCGCGAATCGTCGGCTCAAAAGTCTGGCACACGCCGCACTCATCCGACATGAACTCAACCAATGTCAACCCCTGCTGATTGATCGCGTGCTTCAATCCGCAATCCGGGCAGGCCGCCGCGCGCGCAAAATTCTGAGGCGCAGACGTCATGTGCATCGCACCACCGCCCCGCATTCCCGCAAGCGTGTGAGCCGTGCGAGTCAAGTTCGTGCGCAATCCCACCGAGAAAATAGCGTCTGATATCAACTGCCCGCCATTCACAAAAGAATAGACCGGTATCTGAACGCTACTCTCAACCGTGAAGCCCGCACTCTTGAAATTCGCAGTCGGAATCACGTAGCCCCAAAGTCCGCCCGTGTTTGCGACCTTCTTGTTTGTGTCGTAGTCATGGCCCGAAGTCAATACCGCGCCCGAGACGCCAGCGTCCAGCCACGACGCCAAACCCGTCTCTACTCCTAACGTGCCCTGATACTCATTGGCGTAGCGGTAGCCATAGACATTTGTTCCGCCCGAAAGGCGCATCACAGTACTTAGCGACGTGCCGAATCTTCCTACCTTGCGCGCTGCTGACAATCCGAAAATCGGATCAACCGTTCCATAGCCCGGCTGCAAGACCGGATCGCGCGAGAAAAGATCACTGGCACGACCCCAGTAGTGATCAGGATTCGCGTTTCCCGTTGCCAACCGCAACCCCGCGCTCGCAGCCAACACCGTGCGATCAGGTTGCGTCGAGATGTACGGCAGCCACGTGCCCGCGACGATGGCGTCACCAACGCCGGAAAATGTCCGAATGTAGCGCTCGTGCGTTGTCGCATCTGTCTTGGGCGCGAAGATCCTGCGAAACGGCAATATCCCGCTCACACGAAATCGAGGAGTCAAGGTGTAGCTTAACTCGAAGTTCGTCGTCGAGAACTCCGTGATCTCTTCCTTCGGATTCGCCGTCACGTCGTGACCGCGATGAGCATGGTTCGACAACTCATACTCATAGCCCATTCCAAACTCGACAACTCCCGGCTCAAATCCCTGTGTCGCCATAAACCTCCCGACCGGAAGGTTAGGCGATGCTCACTTGACTTGACCGAAAGCGGCTTGAAATAATCCGATGAACGAAAGGAGTGTCAATAATGCTAAATTGCGCTTCATGGCTGCCCCAAATGCTAAATTGATGTACTACTCCCAAATATACCATGCAATATAAGCACGCCAAGGCCGAATTGCAAGCCATAATCCAACTTGAAAATCTCAACTTATATTCCTGTTATTTCAAGAGATAATAAACAGCCCCGCGAAAATTCGCGGGGCTTGGCGCTCGTCATTCAGTCGAATCTATTGCGCCGGCGGAACCACTCCGTAGGGAACTCCCCAGCCGATCGCATCGTACGGACCTTCGCTGTCGAAGATCGTATCGTAGTCAATCATGTCCACTCCCGCGAAGTGCGGACCAAGCCGATCTCCCGCGTAAAAACTTGCGGAAAAAATTCCGTCACCTGCCAGCACGTCCGGCGCAACGCCGTCATCATGCAGACGCACGCGCGGATGTCTGCCTTCACGATGAACACGCGGATGCAGCACGCCAACCACGGGAGATTCACCTGCCGCCATCGTCACAAACATCGTAAGCTCCGTTCCGGCCTCGACGCGAGGAAGCGTCTCACGATTCAACCATGTGTGAAGCGGATCGGAAATATCCGCAATCACGCTGCCGTCGGATGCAACTACTTGCACATTCTCAATCGTGTGTGTCAAGGGATCGGGATCAACGGAGCGCATCACTTCGGGAGTTACCGCGACGATTCTCCAATTCTCGCGCGGGCGATCGCCGTCGCCGATGCGAACCGCTCTCGCGCGACGCACCAACTCGTTGTGCATGGACTTGTCAATCGTTACGCGCGAAGTGTCCGTCACCTCCATCAAGAGCCTGAAGTCTCCGTTAAGAGTCCGCACACGAGTAATCCATGCTACGCTGTCCCCTTCAAACACAACTGTCACGCGTGTGTTTGAGCGCAATCCCACGCGCCACCAACCCAGAGGGTCAATTGCCTCGTCCAATCCGCCGCCGTCGTCCTCGTCCTCCTGCCACACGTCCGGAGCTTCCAAATCCGTGTCTTCAAGAAACATCTCTTGAAGGGCCTGCTCATCGGAAATCTGCGCTTCGGAATCACTGCTGGACTTGTCATTGTCGCATCCCCACGCAAACAACGTTACGCCCGCCGCGATGATGAATGAAATCTTCCCACTCATGGTCTTCCTCCTTGAATCAAGATATGTTTAATCTCGCCATTCTGAAGTTTAGACACAAGCCCCCCGAGAGAGGTTTAATCTCCGGGCAAACTCCCGAAATTCAGGAAAACTAACTATGCGCACACTATTCACACTTCTGCTAACCCTCGCATTCTCAGCCTCCGCCGCCACACTCTGCGTCACCTCGTTGCCTGAGCGCGCCGTTGTCGGTCTCCAGACCGGCAATGTCTGAAGACATATTCAATTCTCTCTACTAACTGCGGCCTCCGGACAACCAAACGCAAGAGAGACGACTCGCACCGTCTCTCTTCTCATAACTACATGATCATCTCTATGATTCACTCCATCGCCACGCCAAACTCAGCGCCGCCGTTCTTCCCAGGAGCGGACCGTAAATCAACGAGGAATCAAGCAGCAAATCCCCGGTTTGCTCATCGCGCAAATAGGGATCATCCGATTGCGTCCAATCAAACAGGTTCTTCACCGACGCCGACAACGTGAATTGCTTCCAAGCCTTTGAGACTCCAATGTCCCATGTCGCGAACGCGGGCGATTTATCTCTCGCGCGTCCCGCCGGAATGTACTGTGGTCCGTAAACTGCATTGGAGAGTTCCGCCGTGACATTTGCCTTTGGAAAACTCTTGCGCAAACTGGAACTCAGGGTGTACTCATTCTGGAACTCCGCATTGCGCATCACGCCCATTTCATCCTTGTACTTGGATTGCGAAATCCTTCCTCCGGCATCAAGACTCCAACCCGAAGTGGTTGTGAATCCCGCCTGCAACTCCGCGCCCGCGCTGTATGCTTTGGGAGAATTTGTATAGACCGTGTGATCCGCATGATCACCATAACGCAAAACAACTTTGCGCGTGAAATGCGTATAGAAAGTTGAGACATCCAGCGTGAAAGCCGCTTCGCGTCCGACCCACTGCCGATTCACCGCAAAGCTACCTGCGATACTTCTGTCCGGTTCGAGCGTGCTTGGAACCGCGACGTTCGCGAAACCCGCCATCGTCGCTTCCTCCAGACTGAAAATCGAGACAGGTCGAAAACCCGAACCCGCAGACAAACGTACACCCGTAGCGATATCGGGCCTCCACAGGAGAGAGCCGCGTGGAACGAACTCCACTCCCCACTCCTTCCAGTACTCAACCTTCGTTCCACCCTGCAGCATCACGCGCTGAGATTCGTCAAGTCCAATCGTATGCTCGAGCGTGAGTCCGGGAGTATTGTAGATCAAGTCCGTCTTCGTGGCTAATTCAAGGTTGTCGTCATAATTTTGATGATTGAAAAAAGCTTCCGCCACAGTCGTGCTGCGCGGAGTCCATTCCTTTTTCAAAGAGCCCTTGCCAAGAATCAGCCTCTGATCCGCGTTGTATTCTGTAGCCCCATACCACGAACGATGCTTATGAAGCACGCCTGCGCCTTCCACGAACCAGCGCAAACTACTCTCCGCAAGGGATTCATACTTCGCCGAGATTTCATTTCGATCGGTGAAGATCTCGCGGCCATAAATTACTGCAGAGCCTCTGTCTGCGGCGCTCCAGTTCGTTTCACCTGCAAATCTACGCTCACTATAGGTGCGCGCGCCGAAACGCAAATCACCGCGTCCCACTCTCGGCGCAATTCCGATCTGCCCGTTGAACCTCCGATACTTCGGCGTGTCCGTCAAACCATCTTCATCTTCATCCACATAGTTCGGTTCCGCGGAGTTCAAGAGCGAAATCCGCATCGGCAGCTTGCCCGTCAAACCCGATGCGCTCAACGCGACCGTGTTCTGCGCATTGTTGTTCATTGAGACATTTCCCGAAAAGGACTTCGAGCGCGCAGGCTTCACACTCACAAGGTTTACTGCGCCCGCAATCGCGCCGCTGCCGAACAAATTCGAGCCCGAACCTTTCGTCACCTGCAATTCCTTCACGTCGGAAACCGAGAGTCCATCCATTCCATAAAGTGTGCCGAGTCCCGAAAGCACCGGCATTCCATCTACGTTCACTTCGGTATAGGACGGATCAAGTCCCTGCAAACCGATGCCCATTGAACCGCACAGCGCGCAGGGCTTCGTCCGCAATCCCGTCTTCCCTTGCAGCGCGGTCATCAGTTTGCCGTCCGTGCTGCGCGCCTGCAAATCTTCGCCGCGAATCACCTCTGTGCGCGTCGGCTCCTTCATGCTCACACCCGATTGCGTTCGCTCGGTTTCAATCTTGACCTCACCGATTTCAACTGCGGAGGGCTTGAGCATTAAGTGAAGCATCACCGTATCTGATTTTCCAACCGACGCGCTCGTATCGAGTGTCCCATATCCCAGCATCGAAATCTTCAGTGTGTACGTTCCCGCTTCAAGATTCGCAATCGTGAAAAATCCCTTGGGATTCGTCGCCGCGCCGCGCGCAGTCCCTTCCACCACAACCGATGCGCCGACGAGCACGTCCATCGTCTCGCCGTCATGCACCATGCCGCGTATCGTGCCTGCTGAACTCGTCATCGCTTGAATCGCTACGAGCATCAGGGCTAATATTACTTTGACCATTCCAAACTCTCCATGAAAAAAGCCGCTGAGCAATCAGCGGCCTTTGTGTTTCAGGTTTCGCTTCGCTCCACACACGGGAGCTTCACGAATGAACGGAGTACTCCCGCGAAATTATGCGGAGAGCGCGAGCGGAGGTTTCGGAATGTAGTCTATGTACTCAGAGGGAACGGCTTGATCTATCTTCTGTAGAGTCGTCTCTTCATTCAGATTCGGCGAGGCAATGAGATCCGCCGCAAGCACAAACACAGACGATGCAAGTTTCGAGCAGCCCATCGGACAGCCCGAATTGTTGTTCGTGTCCTCGTCATTGCAGCAGGAGTCGCCGCTCTTGCGCACGGGTGTCTCTTCAGCCTGCTTGTGCGCGCAACAGGAGGGCACGTCCTTCTTCTGCTCAACCTGCTCGCTACCCTTCCCGCAGCACCAGCCCGTCGCGCAATAATACGGCACGGTAACCGACGCGAGGAGGGTCACCATGATCGTCAGGCCGATCAATCGGCGTAGTTGGACGAAGAGATTGTGCATTTGTTCAATTTTGGAGGTCTGTTGCAAGCCTCACCTTTGTAACACGGTGAACTCCGGTCAAGTTCCCTCTCTTGCCGCTTTGGTCTTGCGTTTGGATGTGGGATGGGCAGGTTGTGACGTACCCTGCAAAACTGGATTGATTGTGATAGGTAGTACGAAGGGCGGGAGGTCCATCCGCGACATCATGTTCTGCACGAGTTCCCGAAAGTAGGGCCAAACTATCACTCGAAGACTTGACTCCTTGAAAATGTCAAAGAAGTCGTTGGTGAAGGGAACTGCCGAGAGGAAATCCGTGCGGTATGTCGCTGCAATCTCAAGCGCAATCTCGCGATTTGACTCCAGACTAAACACGAGGGCGCATTCCGATGTGACGACGTAGTCATCGCTCTCTCCCACTCGTTCGAACGTCGAGTCCATGTCGAACTTAACTGAGAGACGCTCATTGAGTTGCTCGA
>JADLDM010000131.1 GCA_020846695.1 bacterium
AGAGAGACACGCTGCTTTCGGAATTGAAGGCGGTTGTTTCGGGAGATGCGATTCTCCTTGCAGGCGCATTGAATTTTGAGAACTACGGACGCGACGAGACGGAGGATTTGTATTTTGCTCCGGATGTCGTCGCTCGTCCCGTGAGTGTGGAGCAGGTTCAGGCGATCGTGAGAGTTTGCTCAAAGTTGGGCGTGCCGATCATACCGCGCGGTGGAGGAACGGGGCTCTCAGGGGGCGCGCTGCCGGTTCGCGGCGGAGTGGTGCTTTCTCTGGATCGCATGAATCGGATTATGGAAATTGACTGCGAGAATTTTTTTGTGATGACGGAGCCGGGCGTCATTACGCAGACACTTCAGGCCGAAGTGGAGACGCTCGGTTTGTTTTATCCGGTGGATCCGGCGAGTCGCGGTTCTTGCACGATTGGAGGAAACGTTGCGGAGGGAGCGGGTGGGCCGCGCGCGCTGAAGTACGGCACGACGAAGGACTATGTTTACGGTTTGGACGTCGTGCTTGCGGACGGGAGCTTAGCGAAGTTCGGGGGGAAGCGGCTCAAGGACGTAGCAGGCTTCAACATGGTTCAGCTATTTGTTGGGAGCGAGGGGACACTCGGAGTTGTTGTTGGGATTACGTTGAAGTTGCTTCCCTTACCGAAATATCGCAGGACATTGCTTGCGCCATTCGATGTTATGGATGACGCCGCGCGAGCGGTACCGGCGATTCTCTCCAGAGGAGTGATTCCGTGCGCGCTGGAGTTCATGGAGCGGGATTGCTTGAAGGCAATTGAATTGAAGCGCGGTGAAGCTGTTCCATTCTCGGATAAGGCTGCGTGTCTCTTGATAGAAGTGGACGGGAATGATGAAGCGACGCTTGATCAGGAGATATTGGAAATCGGCGCAGCGCTTGAAGATTGCGGTGCGGGAGACGTGTTTGTAGCGGAGGGCCATGCACAGCAGGAGAAGATTTGGGCGATTCGACGCGCGGCGGGTGAAGCGGTGAAAAGCATCTCTCCTTATAAGGAAGAGGACACGGTTGTTCCGCGCGCGAAGTTGCCGGAGCTTGTGCGCGGAGTGCATGAGATTTGCGCGCGCTGGGGGATTCGCGTAATTTGCTATGGGCACGCCGGTGACGGAAACATTCACTGTAATTTGTTGAAGGCAGACTTGCCTGATGCGAAGTGGAAGGACGAGTTGCCCGATGCGATCCGCGAAATATTTCGGTTGACGGTTTCATTGGGAGGGACGATTACCGGGGAGCACGGAGTGGGTTGGGTGCAGAAGGAGTATCTACCTTTGGCCTTGGGCGAGGCAGAGGTTGAGGCGATGAGGGCGGTAAAGAGTGCGATGGACCCGACGGGTATCTTCAATCCTGACAAGATTTTCCCATGATTGGCTTGGCAGCCGCTTGACTTTCCGGGCTTGGTAAGTTAAATTAATAGGTTTGCCGGGCTATGCCCCCGTAGCTCAGATGGATAGAGCGAGAGTTTCCTAAACTCTGCGTCGGAGGTTCGAATCCTCTCGGGGGTACCACGGCGAATGTGTAGTTAAGTAGAAAATTAACAAACGGTAACGAAATTACTATGGCCAAGGCCACAGGGACGCGCGGTGGGCGCATATCGAAGCAGGACCTCAAGCATGACGCGCTGGTTGAAACTGCAGTCAAAGTCGAGGGCTACTACCATCAGCATAAGAATACAGTCATCGGCGCAGCGGTTGGCGTGATTGCTTTGATCGTGGTTGTTCTCGGAGCGCGCTCATGGATGGCGGGTTCTGCTGGGGAGGGCCAGCTTGAGATGACAACGGCGAAGTCGAATTACGGGATGTCCCGTCTTGAAGACGCTCGCGCGGGGTTCGAATCCATACTTACTACATCGGGCGGGGAGCGCGCGGCAGAAGCGCAGTATTATCTTGGGCGCATCAAGTTTGATCAAAGGGACTACTCGGGTGCGCAGGCTGCTTTCGAGGCCGTCTTGAAGGAGCATTCGCCAAACGAGTCAACGGCGCTTGGCGCAGAGTCTGGCATGGCTGCCTGCCTGGAGGCTTTGGGGCGTGATAATGATGCAGCCGAGAATTTCATGACATTGGCGGGCAAGTACTCAGGTGCGCCCTTCGCAGCAGAGGCTCTGACCCAGGCTGCGAGACTTTATCTAAAGAATAATCAGACAGATAAGGCAATTTCTGCGCTCCAGAGGCTTGTGAGCGAGTACCCTGAATCTCAGGGTGCGACGAAGGCGAAGACGCAGTTGGATCAACTTCGGTAATTATTGACGAATTTGCATTTGGGTCCACTTTTTTGTATATTACTGGCCTAATGGTTAAATTGAAAAGTGGGTCCGCGCCCGCTTTTTTGTTTCTCCCCCCTACGCCGAAATCATGTCCAGACTCGAATCAGAAGTACAAAAACTTGTGTCCGAGAGCGGATTCAAGCTGCTTGACTATTCGCAAATTCATCGCAACGGGACGACACAGCTTCGTCTGGTTTGTGACTGCGAATTAGGCAGCATCTCCGTTGACGACTGCGCGACGTTGACGCGAGACTTACGCCATCTGATTCAGGAGATGAAATTATTGGACGGCGATTTTCGGTTGGAGGTTAGCTCGCCGGGATTGGATTATCCTCTGCGCGAGGAGTGGCAGTTCAAGAAGAACATCGGGCGGCTTTTGAAATTGACGACGCCGGGACCGAAGGGGCCGAAGGAATTAAGCGGCCGCTTGCGCTCATATGACGGAGAAACGCTTGAATTGGAAGTGGGGAAGCAGAGTCACAAGTTGATGCGCGCGGAGGTATTGTCGGCTGTGGTTTTGCCGGAATTTAAGTCACCGTTGGAGTCGAAGAGATGAACGCTCCCATTGTAGAAGCGATCAACCAGATTCTTCAGGACAAGAGCATTGACCGCGACGCGTTTCGCGAGATCATCGAGGGCGTGTTCCTGTCCATGATCAAGAAGAAGTACGGCAACGCCGACAATTTCGACGTTATTTTCAACATTGACAAGGGCGACATCGAGATTTTCTGCGAGAAGGAAGTGGTTGACGACGACGACGTGACGGATCCGGTCACGCAGATGCCGCTTTCGCGCGCTTTGACGATTGACGACGACCTTGACATCGGGGACACGTACGCTGAGCTTGTGAACGTGAATGATTTCGGGCGTCGTTTGGTTATGACTGCGCGTCAGAATCTCACTCAGAAGGTTCGCGAGATCGAGAAGGAGAACATCTACAATGAGTTTCACGCGCGCATCGGCGAAATTGTAAGCGGCGAGATTCATCAGATCAATCGGCGTGAGATTCGCATTCACCTTGACCGATATGAGGCGATATTGCCGAAGTCGGAACAGGTTTACAACGAGAAGTACGTGCGCGGGAAGACGATACGCGCGATTATCAAGGACGTGCGCAAGACGACGAAGGATCCTGAGGTGATCGTCTCTCGCGCGGACGCCTCTTTTGTGACACGCTTGTTTGAGTTGGAAGTACCTGAGATATTCGACAACATTATTCAGATCATGGGAACGGCTCGTGAGCCTGGCGACCGCACGAAGATGGCGGTGCGCAGTCACGACAAGCGGATTGATCCCGTCGGAGCTTGCGTGGGTATGAAGGGGATTCGCATTCAGGCGGTGGTGCGCGAATTGGGGGGTGAGAAGATAGACGTCATCCACTGGAGCGCGGATTCGGAGATGTATGTGAAGCGCGCCATGTCTCCGGCGACCCCTCTGCTTGTTGTCTATGAGCAGGAGCGAAATTCGGCGACGGTTGTCGTGCCGGATGATCAGATTCAATTTGCGATCGGCAAGCGCGGTCAGAATCTCAGACTTGCGGCGGAGTTGACGGGTGTTTCGATTGAGCCGATTAAAGAGTCGGAATATCTGGCTCCGGAGCCTTTGCCGCTTTCCGAGGTTGTGGAATTTGATGATGAGACAAAGGCGATTTTTGAGCGCGCCGGCTACGAGACTGCAGACGACGTATTGGATGCAGGCGAACAGAAGCTGCTTGCCACGACGGGTCTTAGCGCGGAGCGTTTGAAGGAGATTGTAGGCGTTTTGAACGGCTACTATTTGACGGAAGAAGAAGAGGGCGAGCGTGCGAAGCGCGAGAGTGCTGCGCAGACGGAGCCTCTTTCGGAAGAGAGTTCAGAGACGAAGCGGGAAGGCTAAGAGGCCGCATCATTGGCTGCTGAAAAACAGAAGAAGATTTACCAGGTTGCCAAGGAGCTAAACGTCGCGAGTCCCGCGATCATTGAGTTTCTTGAGGATCACGGCTTCGAGGTAACGAAGAGTCCGAAGCATATGTCTCCGATGACTGAGGAGATGTATGTTGAAGTGATCAAGAAGTTCGATCCGGCGAGGTGGCAGCAGATTACGGAAGCGAACACGGAGGCCGTTCACAATGAGCGGCGTGCGGCGTCCGATCGTGCTCGTACGGATCAACTTCAGGAGCTGTTGGACAGCACGGCGGCGGCAGACGTTGACTCGGCGAAGAATCTCATTCGTCAGGTTGAAGCTGAAGAAGAGGCTCGCGACAAGACACGCCTTGCGCAAGAGGCGCTTGCGCGCGCGCGTAGAGATGAGGAAGAAGCGGCGAAGCGTCCCGCTGAGGAAGTTCGGAAAGAGCCGGAGCCTGAAGTTGAGTCGGCTCCCTCACCGGTGGAAGAAGCTACTCCGACTTCTGAAGCGCCGGCAGTTGCCGAGCGGACAATGGGTGGGAGATCCGCGGCAGAAAAGGCGGAAATCGAGCGTCGGCGCAAAGAGATCGAAGCGCAGCGCGCGTCGGATGAAGCGCGTCGCCAACAGAAGGCAGCGCTTGCGAAATCACGTCAAGAGCAGAAAGAGAGATCTGCGCAGCGGCCAGCTGCCGGTGAACGTCGCCCTGCTCCTCCGCGCGATGGTCGTCCGGCGGATCAGCGTCCGGCCGGACCGAGACCTCAAGGACCTGCAGGTCCTCGCCCAAGTCAGCCTCGTCCCGGCGCAGCCCCGGTAGCGGCGGCGGGCCCCGTCACGGACGAGCAACGCAGTGCGGATGCGCGCAAGCGTCGTCCGACCAAGGCGGATTTGGAGCGCATAGAGAAGCAGAAGAAGCTGCTCGCTGCGCAAAAGCAGGATAAGACAAAGCGCAGTCCGATGTTCGGCGAAGATCAGTCGCGCCGACGCAAAGCCAGACCGAAGAAGAAGGAAGTGAATCAGGCGGACGTAGATGCCTCGATTCGTCAGACTCTTGCTTCGATGGATACGGGCAAGCGGCGCGCGAAACGTCGTGATCGAGCGACGGGCGAACTGATAGAAGCGCCGGATAATGTCTTGCAGTTGACGGAGTTTGTTTCGACTCAGGAACTCTCAAACTTGATGGATGTTGAGACATCGGAAGTGATCAAGAAGTTCTTCTTGATGGGCAAACTGGTGACGATCAATCAGCGGCTTGAACACGATCTGATTGAGCTTATCGCGGACGAATTCGGATTTCAAGTTGAGTTTGTCAGCGACGAAGAAGAGGTCGAGCAGGAGCTTGCCGAGGAGCAGGACAGTCCTGAGGATTTGAAGCCTCGTCCGCCGGTTGTTACGGTGATGGGTCACGTGGATCACGGCAAGACCTCTCTTCTCGATTACTTGCGCAAGACGACGGTAATTGCTCAGGAGCACGGCGGAATTACGCAACATATTGGCGCGTATGAAGTGGTTCGCAACGGGCGTTCGGTGACTTTCCTCGATACTCCCGGTCACGA
>JADLDM010000132.1 GCA_020846695.1 bacterium
ATGCTGGTCGTCGGAATCAGTTCCGGTGTGCAGCTCTGGAAAATCGAGCAGTATGCCGAGGGCTATCAGCCGCAGCGCATCGAACGCGGAGTTGAAAAAGACCAGGATGAATGGAAGCCGCCGCAACTGAACAGCCAGACCTGGACTCTGGAAATCTATCGTTGCGTCATCGGCTCCATTCAGGGCATCGCCTGGGCCATGCTCGTCTTCTTCTTAGTCTCATTGGTTGCCTTCGTCATCGTCCGAGGCCAGGAGATGAAACTAAAGACCTAACTCGTTTCCAGATTGTCTCTCTCTGTGCTGTCACCCTGAAAGGGTCTATTCAAGGGGCTGACTCGCGTTGCAGGATTGCCTGACTCTGTCGGCCACTCGCCTCAGCGATTATGCCACATCACAAGACCCTTACAGGGTGACAAATTAGAAATCATTCATCACTCATAATTCATCGCTCATCGTTCCATGAAGGGTGTTATCCTCGCAGGCGGTCTTGGTTCCCGCCTACTTCCTCTGACCAAGATCACCAATAAGCACTTGCTTCCCGTCTATGACAAGCCGATGATCTACTACCCGATCCAGTCGCTTGTGGATGCGGGCATCAATGAGATCGTCATCGTCACCGGCGGACACTACGCGGGTGACTTTCTCAATCTGCTTGGTAACGGCAAGTCCTTCGGGCTGAAGCGCATCAACTATGCCTATCAGGAAGGCGAAGGCGGAATTGCCGATGCACTCCGGCTCGCGCGCGAGTTCACCGGCGACGACAAAATCGCCGTGATTCTCGGGGACAACATTCTCGAAAACACCATCAAGCCTTTTGTGGATGCCTTCAAGGCGCAAGCCAAAGGCGCGAAGATTTTGTTGAAGGAAGTTCACGACCCGCAGCGCTTCGGTGTGGCTGAAGTGGACAAATCCGGCAAGGTGCTCTCGATTGAAGAGAAGCCGAAGAATCCGAAATCCAATCTTGCGGTCATCGGCGTTTACATGTACGATTCAAACGTGTATGACATCATTGCGACTTTGAAACCCTCGGGCCGCGGCGAATTGGAAATCACCGACGTCAACAATGCCTACTTGAAACAGGGCACTCTGACTTCCGATACCATCTCCGGCTGGTGGACCGATGCCGGCACCTTCCCCTCGCTCTATCGCGCCTCCCGCCTTGTCGCCGAGCACGTCGAACCCGAACTCAAGGAGAAGTGGTTTTGAGGGTTTGGTTCGTCGAGCTACGGTTCTGTGGAGCGTTTCTGTGCAAGAGCAGAGACAGGCTTCACGTACAAACTCAAGAGCAGAGGAATCAAGATGGAGAAAGTTGATTTCGGTTGGTTTGATGTTGATAACGATGATCGGCAGAAGATAGAAGAGGGTATCTGGGTTCCTTGTCGTTTGTGTCAAAAGGCATTCAGACGTGTTCGGTTAACCCTTCGCTACTGCGCTGAATGCAAGACTGCTTTTTGCGAAGGTGAACACGGTAGCTTTGCCCAGAAGCGCGGAGTCTGCGTGCAATGTGGACCAAAGGCCGCAACGAAGTAGCACGCCGAAGCCTTCCATGCTAGAGTAATCAAATAGGGAGTGCAAAATGAGTATTCGCCAAGCCACTTCTTCTCAAGTACTCATGGCGTTCGTCTTTGCCTCGGTAATTTCGATCATCATAATGAGCTGTGGCGATGGGAAACAAGCCCAGTCGCAGATCAATTATCCTCCTGACCAAAGACAATTTCATCAATTGAATGCTGTGTACCCGACAAGGTATGAGCAAGCACCAAATCAGATTCAGAAATCCGCTGTATTCAATGAATGTAACTCGCGAAGGCGAGGGTACTACAACAAACTCCAAGAGGGCACGTTCGCAGAGTGGATCGGGGAAATTGAGTCAATTGGGACGGATCAAGGGGGAGGTACAGCGTATCTCACTATCCGTAGTAGGGCTGCAGATTTTGGGGTTACTTACAAGACTTACAACAATAGCTTTTCGGATTCGGATGACCACACCATGCTCAGGAAAGGGAGCGAGGTATACAATCAAGCAGGAGAGCTTCAAGAGGGAAGCTGGGTACTGTTTTCTGGACGATTCTTGCCGGACAAGAATCGCGGAATGAAGGAGGCAAGCCTTACGGAATTGGGATGTGTTGATGAGCCTGAGTTCATAATCCAATTTACCAAACTCAAGCCTCTTGTCCCATAGGCATGAGAATCTGGAAAGCACGATGATTGAGAACTTCAAGGGCTAGGTGCAAAGTCTCTCATGCAGTGAAAAGATGACAGAAGTGAGTCGTTATGCACAAGAACATGATTACGACTACTTAGCCCCATACTTAGCAATGGAGACCAGAAATGAGTTCGCTCCTGTCTGGATTTAAGGAAGGTTGGGCTCAAGGTGTGGGAATCTTGAGTGGAATCATCAATTTCATCATCAATCATCCTATTTGGTCCGTTCTTATCCTAGTTGCCCTTGCCACCACATACGCCGCAGCGCAGGACATTGGGAAAAAGGAGTGTCCACTTTGCAAGTCAAAAATTGACAAGCGCGCTACTGTCTGCCCAATGTGCTCGCGTGACATCTAGTATATGCCTCCCAAGCAATCGCGTGTCTCGCCGAGCACGTCGAGCCCGAACTCAAGGAGAAGTGGGATTAGAAGTGCCAACCTCCCTCGTTTTGTCATTCTGAACGTAGGCTTGGCGAAGTGAAGAACCCCTCAGGAGAATGAAAGAGCATCAGTATTTCGTGTACATGATGTCGGGCGGCTCGGGGGTGTTGTACATCGGCATAACCAACAACCTGTTTCGCCGAGTGCAGCAGCATAAGCAGAAGGAGATCGAGGGCTTCACGAAGCAGTACAACCTGACCAAGCTCGTTTACTTTGAGGAGTTCGATGATGTCACGGTAGCGATTGCACGGGAGAAGCAACTGAAGGGATGGCTGCGCAAGAAAAAAGTCGCGCTGATGGAAGAGATGAATCCGCATTGGCGCGATCTTGCGGAAGAGTGGTACGAGAGTGTGTGAGCCGGAGGGGTCCTTCATTCCGCAGACTTCATTCAGGATGACAGAGCATTGGGAGGGGTCCTTCAGCCCGCAAGCGGGCTTCAGGATGACAGGGCGTTTGAAACAAAGAGCAAATTAACCATGGCTGACATGAAAGATAACAACGGCGGACTCTTTCTCCTCGCATTGGGGATTGTGGCCGCGTCCTTCATCCTCGGAAACAAGCTGGTCGAAATGCGCAAGGCCGGTGACATGATTTCCGTTACGGGCTCCGCGAAACGGCCCATCGTTTCCGATCTGATACAATGGAACGGAAGCGTGTCCGCCAGCGACGACACACAACAGAAAGCCTATGCGGCCGTGAAAGCTTACGGCGAACGCGTGGCGCAATTCTGCCGCGAGAACGGTGTCATCGAGTCCGAACTCTCGATGAAGCCCGCCATCACCGAGCAGATTCAAGAGTACACGAACAACGGATACACCACCGGAAAAATCTTAGGCTTCCGCGTGTATCTTAACTTCGTCGTCAGTTCGTCGCGCGTGGAAGTCATCGAGGAAGTCATCAAACGATCGGATCAATTAATCAGCGAGGGTGTGCCCCTGACCGCGTATGGCGCGCAGTATCTCTACACCAAGCTCGCCGACATGCGCATCGAAATGCTCGGCGATGCAATGAAGGACGCGCTCGCGCGAGCAAAAGTTTTGGCGGAGTCGTCCGATTCAGAACTTGGAGATTTGCGCGATGCGAGAATGGGAGTCTTCCAAGTCACCCCGCGCAACTCGACCGATGTGTCCGACTACGGCTACTATGACACCTCGTCGAAGGAGAAGGACATCACCGCGGTCGTCAAGGCGAGCTACTCCTTAGATTGATGATCGCGCAGAACACCCCCCTTTGGTCCCCCCGCAAGCAGGGGGACTAAGAATGACGGCGATTCGAGATTGGAGAACGTGGCTTGGGTGGTGGAGTCTGCAAGTCCCATCGCTGCGAGCAATTGTAAAATATGCACCCGAGGGGTTCCTACCCCTGATTCCGGTCTATCTGATCGGAACTTTCTTCCTCACTTATTGGTTCATTCATAAGTTCCGCGCGACGCGGATTGCGCAGTGGAAGTGGCTGCCTCTCACACTCCTTCTTCTGCACACTTCGCTCAATGCAGTTGTCTATCCGAAAGCGGACGCGCTGAAATTCGTTGGCAGGGGAAGTCCGCAGGATGATGCGCTGATGGTCGGAGCGGAGAGACTTGTTCAGGGTTTGAATCCATATGAAGGCGAGACTTTTCGTCACGAGTGGGTTTCGGCAGGGCCGGGTTGGATTGTGCTTGCGCTGCCCTTCACATTGACAGGATTGTTTGCTCTGTTCACGCCGTTCTGGGTTGCGCTCTGCGCGTGGTGGATTGCGAGAAGATATGATACCCCAAGTGCGTCGCTCTTTCTGATACTGCTTTTCAGTTCACTCGTATTCTGGGAACTCTCGGTTACGGGTTCCGACATGCTCGCGATGGGCTGCGCATTTCTGCTCTCGCTCGTAGTTTTGGATTGGAGCGGCACGCGAGGATTTGTCGCGAAATTCCTTTCCGCGCTGTTTGCGGCAAGCGTCACCACCTCGCGCATCGTGTTTGCATTCCTACTGCCGCTTCAAGCCGCGTTTCTCTATCACAGAAAGAAACGCGACGGGATTTTCTACGGACTGCTCGCGATTCTGTTGTTCGTGCTGTTTCAGCTTCCGTTCTATCTCTGGAACTCCGCGCGCTTTTTTCCTCTGACCAGATTCGCGTGGGCGAAAGGAATGCTCGGGACGGAGTTTGAAATCCTTGCGGCAGTAACGACCATTCTCGTTCTGATTTACGCTGCGATGAAGAAGGGTCGGCTGCAAGCAGCCGACACCGGAAGTCTGAAAAGTTGTTTGAGCATGACGGTGCTGACGCTCTTGGTTACTATGTTCTGGTCGGCGCTGGGTGATTTGAAAGCGCGCGAGTTTGATTTGGCGTTGTGGGAAGGCGCGAACTATTTCGGGCCGTTGATTCCTGCGGCAGTTGTGTTGGCGATCGCGGAAAAATCGAAAATCGAAAATCGAAAATCGAATAATGAGAAGAGTTCTCGTCACAGGTCATAAAGGGATGTTGGGAAGCGAACTGCATCGCGCGTTAGTCGAGCAGGGCGAGAAAGTTTCCGGCTTCGATTTGCCGGGTGTGGACGTCACCGACCGCGACACCGTGCTCGACTTGGCAGGACAGGCTGACCCCGAGTTTATTTTTCATTGCGCGGCCTACACGAAAGTGGATCAGTGCGAAACCGATCAGGACAACGCCTATCGCGTGAATGCCATCGGCACGCAGAATATCGCGCTGGCCGCCGAATCGCTCGGCTGTCCACTGCTTTACATTTCGACGGATTACATTTTTGACGGCACGAAGCCTGAACCCTACGACGAATGGGATCGCGCGAATCCGCAGACGATTTACGGCAAATCGAAATATGCGGGCGAAATGTACGTGCGTGAAATTTGTCAGTGGGCGTATATTGTTCGCATTTCGTGGCTGTGCGGAAAGGGCGGAGCAAATTTTGTTGATACGATTCTGAAACTCGCGCGCGAACGCGATGAACTGAAAGTCGTCAATGACCAGCACGGCTCACCGACGTTTGTCAATGATCTCGTGCCGGAATTGATTCGCATGTCGGAAAGCGGCGCTTTTGGAACTTATCACGTCACCAACAAGGGCTTCACGACGTGGTACGATTTCGCGAAGAAGATTGTCGAGCAATCCGGCTCTAAGGCGCGCGTGCTGCCCTGTTCCTCCGATGAGCATCCGCGCCCTGCCCCGCGCCCGAAGAATTCGCGCATGTCGGATCGTCTTTACGATCTCGCGCTCGGGAATTTCATGCCCGCGTGGGAAGACGGACTGGAAGATTACTTGAAGAGTTGAGTAAGCTGGTTGAAGACCAGTTACACATTTTGGTTCTTAAACGAAACTGTGGGAGACTTTCACAATGACTCGTTTTGTTGCCATTATTCTCGGTCTCATTACCTATGCGTTAGTGTGCTCAGGGCAGGATTCCGGAACAAATCCGATGACAGAAGAAATGCAGAGGCTCTTCAACCTACAGAAGATGAACATTGAAACGGAGGGATACTCGCTCGGTTCCTACGGTGGTGGGGGGATGACTGCGACAACGTGGCGCCGATGGACGGCGTATGAGGGTTTCACACCCATGACAGAGGAGCACTTCTTCCTCAAGACTGGTTACACAGCGGAAGCCGACAAGGCGAGGAAGTACAAGCAGTCTGCAGGAGCTTACATGGGTGTTGGTGTAGTGCTGGCGCTGGTGGGAACTGTCATGGCGCTGGCTGGTGCCAGCAAAACAAAGACGACTCATTACGACTATGGATATGGAGTGGAGGGAGATTTGGAGGAGGCCGATCCAGATCTCGGTCTAGTGATTGGAGGGGGCGTGGCCTCAACCTTGGGGCTCGGCTTAGCTTTGGCTGGTGCCGCTGCATCGAATCGAAACTGGGCTCCGTATGCGACAGTTTCGGGAATTGCAGACGATTACAACAAGAGATTGATGATCAAAATTCAAACTGGCTTTTGAGGGAAAGTGATTCAAGGCGTAAAAACAAAAAAGTGCAGGCTGATGCCCGATGAACGGGGACGGCTGATGGAGATATTGAGGAAAGATGATCCCGATTATCTGCCCATCGGACAGGTGTACATGACCACCAACTATCCGGGTGTGGTGAAGGCATGGCACTATCACACCAAGCAGTCGGATCAGATGACGTGCGTGAAGGGCATGATCAAGGTCGCGCTTTACGATTCGCGCAAGGAGTCACCGACTTTCGGCGAAGTCAACGAGTTCTTCGTTGGTGAATACAACCCGATGCTGATTGTAATTCCGCCGGGAGTCTATCACGGATGGAAGTGCATCTCCGAATCGGAGAGCATCGTGGTGAACTGCCCGAATGAACTCTACGACTACAACAATCCCGACGAACACCGCGCCGACTGGAACGATCCGAAGATTCCGTACAATTGGGATATTGTTTTCAAATGAGAGTCCGCGACCGGGAGGTCGGGGCTAGTAGCCGATGATGAGCACGCGTCTAAACTAGGCGCGACTTCCCAGTCGCGCAGCAAATGCCCGATCTCAAGCAACTAAATACGCAATCGTGGGACGACCGTCTCGAAGCGCGCGCGCATACGTACAAATTGCGCGGGCGATTTCGCTTTGCGCACGATCAGCTTGTGAAGCATCAGCCGAAGAAGTGGCTGGATATCGGAACGGGCAATGGATTCTTGCCGCAGGCGACAAGGGCGAAACTCTCCGGCGTGCATGTGACGGGAACGGACTTCGCGGAGAACGCGCTCGAACACGCGCAGGGGCTTGACGAAAAGGTTCACAACGATATTGATCGCGACGGATTGCCTTTTGCCGATGCGAGTTTCGATTTTGTCTCCTGCCTTGAAGTGCTGGAGCATCTCGTCTTTCCGGATAACGCGTTGAAAGAGATTTCGCGCGTCTTGAAACCGCAGGGAAAACTTGCGCTGACGGTGCCCAATATTCAGCATGTCGAGTATCTCTTCCAGCTTGTTCGAGGAAAGATGCCCGGCCCGGCGGCGGATACGCGGCACATGAGTGTCTTCACGCACAAGTTCATGGCCAAGCTGTTCAATCAAAATGGCCTTCACGTGATTCTGCCTTCTGGTGTGGATGCATCGCCTGAGTGGCTTGCGAAACTCTCTCCAAAGTACTTGTGCAAAACGATTGCCGTCGTAGGGGAGAAGAGGTGACGAGCGTAGCGGTATGATCGCGCGCAACTCAATTCTCTCGCATCATGAGATGTGCGAGAATGAATTCGGAAGGATGCTTCAGGCTGGAATGCACTTCAGACCGAACGGTCGTACGAGCATTTTCCTGATGAGTACTCGGAGCAACGCACCTTACAACGACTGCATTGAGAATGAAGGCCGCGTTCTCATCTATGAAGGACACGACGCAAAGAGGAATTCCGTTGAGGGCGACCCCAAGACACACGACCAGCCGTCCAGACTCCCCAGCGATGCGTTAACAGAGAACGGCAAATTCCACGAAGCGGCCCAAGCGTACAAACGGCAGAACGCGCCAGCAGAATTGGTCAGGGTCTACCAGAAACTGTATCCAGGTGTTTGGGCATACAACGGAAATTTTCGGCTGGTGGACTCGTGGAGGGAACATGACGGCACTCGGAAAGTCTTCAAGTTCAGGCTGGAGCTGGTTGCTGACCAAGATCAACACGTGTTGACGGATGAGGAACTCACGCACTCACGCATAATTCCTTCATCAGTGAAGGTGGAAGTGTATAAGCGTGATGGTGGGAAATGTGTAAAATGCGGCAGAAAAGACAATCTGCATTTCGACCACGACTTTCCGTTCTCAAAGGGCGGAACATCTATCCTTGCAGCCAATGTCAGATTGCTGTGCGCCAGGCACAACCTTGAGAAGAGTGATAAGATTGAATAGATAAAGAAGAATGAACCACCTACTCATCACCGGGGGGGCCGGGTTTATCGGCTCCAATTTTGTGCGGTATATGCTCAGGAAGTATCCGCACCTGAAGATTACGAATCTTGACGCGCTGACCTATGCGGGGAACCTCGATAACCTGAAGGATATCGAGAGCGATTCGCGCTACCGGTTTGTGCATGGAAATATTTGCGACGAGAAGAAAGTTGCGGAAGCGATGGAGGGCTGCGACGCAGTGGTGAACTTCGCCGCGGAGACGCACGTGGACCGCTCGATTCACGAGGGCGGAGTGTTCGTCGAGACCGACGTGCGCGGCGTGTTTGTGCTCTGCGAAGAGGCGCGCAAGCGAAACGTGAAGCGCTTTCTGCATATTTCGACGGATGAAGTCTACGGCTCGCGACTTGAAGGCTATTTCAAAGAGACCGACATGCTCTCGCCGTCGTCGCCCTATTCATCAGCAAAAGCAGGCGGAGAGCTTCTGGCGCGCTCTTATTTTGTGACGTATAAGCTGCCGGTCTTGGTCACGCGCTCCTCGAATAATTTCGGGCCGTATCAATATCCCGAGAAACTGATTCCGCTCTTCACGACCAATCTGATTGAGAACAAGCCCGTACCGGTTTACGGCGACGGCAAGCAGGTGCGCGATTGGCTTTATGTCGAAGATCAGTGCGACGGTCTCGACTTAGTTTTGCAAAAGGGCGAAGTCGGCGAAATCTACAACTGCGGTTCGCACAACGAAGAGTTTAACATCAACGTCACCAAGGCGATTCTGAAATTGCTTGGCAAGGGTGACGACCTGATCACCTATGTACAGGATCGGCCCGGCCACGATCGGAGATATGCCGTGGATACAGACAAGATTCAGAAGCTCGGTTGGAAGCGGCAGCACAACTTCATGCAGGGTCTGGAAAAGACTGTGAAGTGGTACGTCGAAAACGAGGCGTGGTGGCACGCGATCAAGCAGAAGCAGGCCGATTACAAAGCGTGGATGGAGAAGCAGTACGGTGCTTGACAAGCACGTTTTCTCTTCAGAGCGGACACAATGTATTGTGCCCCTACAATGACAGTCATCTTATTACCATAGAAAATATCCCGGAGGTATTTTGATGCAGCGCTATGCGGTGTTGGTTTCGCTACTGGTTTGCGCCATGATTGCGCAGGCGGAGCCGTGGCGTCCGTTTCTCGGTGCGGGTGCAAACTTGAACACGACGAACAACAGTTACATCATGTATCGCGGTGATCACTACACCGCGTTGGATCTGCCCGATCACGGCGGCATGAGCTTGCAGGTCGAGGGCGGAATGACGAACAGCTACTACTCGGTCTATCTCGGCTATCGGAGCGGAAGCTCGACCTATGATGACGGCGAGAGCTTCGGGCTCTTCAACGGGCTTGAAGCCATCAAGATCAAGGAGAGCGATATTACCAGCGAGCATTTTGCTATCGGCGCGCGCGTGCAGCCCGTGCTGAAGTTTATGCCGGAGTCTCTGAGGCCGCTGCTTGGATTAGGCGTGACCTATGGCAAGGCGAAGAAAGAGACGAAGTGGGATGATACCTATGTCACGTCCCTGTTCCCGGATACCACGTACGCCACCGAGAGCTTTGATGAGAGTCTTGAGTCGGAAGATGCTTACGGCGGCATTCTGCAATTCGGTCTGTCCTACCGTCCGGTGAAGCTGCCTTTGCAGATCTATCTCATGTACGAGATTCACGCGTACCAGGCGCGCTTCGAGGACACGAAATTCTACAGCCCGACAGCAGATCAATACGAGATTCGCGAAAACGGCGTGAAGCTCGGCGCGATCTTCCACCTCGGAAAACTGGGCGGAAAAGAGTAGGGGAGAAGGAACCGGAAATAGGAAATTGGAACCGGAAGGCCGAACATGAAACTGTTGCTCCTTGCTTTGGCTCTGGTTGCATTTGCGGGAAGTGCGGAATGCGGGTTGACGCCGCGACTTTTTGTTGAGGCTTCAGCGAGTCCCTTTGATCCGACTCATGATTACTTGATTCGAGCTGGGTTGATGAGTGCAAAGCGGCAGGTGTTCATTGGATATTACAACACCAGTGATAGTCCTACTGTTGATGAAGATGGAGTGTATTGGACGGGGAATCGTCAGTTCATTGCCGGTGTTCGATGGATGACGACTTCAAATCCGCTTGTGGTCGTTGTCCCGGCAATCGGCGGCGGACTTAGCGTTGGCAAAGCGATGCGGGAAGTCTGGTGGGAAAACGAATACGGGCATCCGGAAGGCGGTTTCTATCATGCGATGGACGCGAATCTTGACGTGATTGGCGGATTTGCTGATGTCGGTCTGCTCTTTCGTATCAGACCAACGCCGCTGATGATTACTGCGAATGCGCATCTCGACATGTGCTTCAACGAGCGCACAACTACCTACAACGGAGTGAAGCAACGGGAAGTAAATGGCTTTGGGACGGGAGCGATCCTCCTCGGAGCGTCGTATAGATTTTAGATTCCGGCGGGGAACTCAGAACACCCCCTATCCCCCTGCCCCTTTTCCTTACGAGGACAGGCTCCCGTGAACGGAGAAAGGGGAGGTGAGACTAAAAACCGCAAGCACGATTTGTGTTTGCGGTTTCTGTTTGGTCGCGGCCATCAAATGCCGCGTGGAAAACGGAACAATGGGAGCAATACAGAGCGCACGCAGTGCGGCACTACAGGCTGCCCCAGACAGTCGGCTTGTTACAGTTGGTGCGCAGTGACGTCGCGAGGATTGCGCAGGCTCTCCTTAGCGATGGACTCCCAGCGCGAGACGCGGCGACAGGTTTCTTCGATCAAGATGGCAAGGTCCTCCATGTTCTCGAAGGGTTTGAGCAGATAATCGCTCGCGCCGCGCTCCACGCACTCGATACACTTCTGAATCGTGGTGTACGCCGTCATCATAATCACCTGCACGGTGGGACGAGCGGTCTTCACACGCTTCAAGAGTTCAAGCCCCGTCATCTGCGGCATGTTGATATCCATGAGCACGACGTGGAATTTCTCGAACTCGATCCGCTCGAGTGCGTCAATCGGATTCGTGCACGTGGCCACTTCGTAACCGCGTAACGTCAGAAAAGTCTCGAGAGAGGAAAGAATGAGTTCCTCATCATCCACGATCATCACTTTGTAAGCCATACCAGCTCCTTATTACTTGTCGGGCGCCACCGCATCGTGCCGCCTCAGCTTAATGTAGAATGTAGCCCCTTCACCCGCACGGCTCTTCAAAGTCAAGTCCCCGCCGAAGCGGTGCATCATGTCCGTTGAAATCGAAAGCCCGAGGCCCGTTCCAAGGCCCTGCGGCTTCGTCGTGAAGTAGGGACGAAAAATCTTCTCTTGCAAATTCTCATCCACACCCGGCCCGTTGTCGGAAACGGAGAGAATCACCTCTTCCTCATTGCACGCTTCACAGCGAATCAGAATCTCGGCCGGACCGTCTTTGCGCGCCTGAGGTTTGTTTTCGTCAAAGGCATGAAGCGAGTTTTGCAAGAGATTGACGAGCACTTGTGACAAGCCGATCTTCGCTCCGTACGCTTCCGGCAAAGTGTCCGGCAAGTCCAACTTGATCTCCGCTTTGCCGCGCGCTTCATGACGAACCAGCATGACCGCTTCATCCACGACCGCGCGAAGGTCAAACGATTCGAGCGCGCCGTCATCCTGTCTGCCGAAAGATTTCAAAGTCGTGAGCACGGTTTCAATGCGCCGACTGGCCATGTCCACTGCGGAAATCGCTTCAGACATTTTTTTCAGGAACGTCTCGGCGGGCAAGGCGCCGAGCTTTCCGCCGGTAGCCATTGCGGCCTGCTGAACTAACGGTCTCACGGCGTCAAACATCATCTTCAAGTTCGCGGCATTCACACGACTGAAGGTGTTCGGGTTCTGAATTTCGTGCGCCACGCCGACGGAGAGATTTCCAATTGTCGCGAGACGCTCGCGGCGTGCTTCAACCAGAACCGCCTGTTCATCGGCGGTGATGTCGCGCAGGTCAATCAGAAAGTTCTCCGGACTGTGAACCAGCTCGGTGATTTCGGCGGAAAATAGGCGCTCGCTTCCGCCAATGGCTTCTTTGACGCGAAATCCGCGCTTTCCTGCGCGAATGGCTTGCCCCATTTCATGCACCAGTCGTGGAAGCGGGCAGTCGCCTTCGACTTTCAAGCCGGCCGCAGCAAGACCGGATCCGAAGTGACGCCCGAGAGCCTTGCGGCGATAGTCACTGTCGGTAATCTCAAGCAGCTTGGTGAGCTGCCTGTTTACTTTCCAGAGTGTCAACTGGCGATCCACGACCAGCAAGGCGTGGGGGAGCGAATCGAGGATTTCGTGCTCTCGACGGATCACCTGTCTTTCGAGGCGTGTAACTTTGACAAGCTGCATGAGCTTGGCGCCGGTCATTTCATCGCACACCTCGCCTTGCAGCACCTCGTCCACTCGATAACTTGCACAATCGAAACTCGCGGGAAGCGCGGACTGCGAAACCACGACTGCGACCGGATGAATCTGCCGAGGCGTTCGAATTGCATCGCAGATCTCTTCCAATGAGAGTTCGTCATCCGTGGAATCTATCCACAGGATCTCCGGATCATAGTCAACAATCAGGCCCAAGGCGAACAGCGTACTCGACGTGACGCGAATTTCCACGCCGATTTGGGCAGCCTGTTCAGTAATCCGTGATGTGTCCGTCGTAGCGGCGATCATCAGCACACGTGCTGGGCGCACTTCGGGTGCCATGTTGGAAGGCGCGATAGTCAGGGCGCCGGGCAGCGGGCTGGATGTCTGGCCGCGATCAGAAGGCAGCGATTCGAATTGCATGGTGAAAGAAACTTCGCAACTTAAGTGCCACTCGGTATGTAGCCAGAAACAAACGGCTCGAATGCCTCCGATGTTTCGAGGATTCTAATGACAAAAATGGCGAAAGTAGCTATTTATATGGAACATGTGTTCGTGCCTTGGAAATGCCTGATTGCGACCTGTACATGTTAACTGCTTGACTTAGGTGATTTAAGCTACTATATTTCCACGCTTTTCTGACCGCTGCTTGCAGTGCGTCGGCGTCGGGCCGCAGGCCGGGAACCGGAGGGTGCGGTCAGGCGTAAAGGGTCTATAATTTCCGAGTTGTACGGGCGAGGATGCCCTTCACCAGATTGGGAAGGAACGGCAAATGGTCGCAAAAACTGGCAAGGCCAGCAAGGCCAAGACGGCCCCTCAGAAGCCGGCGAAATCACAGGCACCGGCGAAGAAGAAGTCGGCATCCGTCACGAAGTCTGCTCCAAAGTCAAAACAAACAAAGGTATCCATCAAAGATTTTAGCACAGCCAAGGGGAAGAAGCCTGTAGCCAAGGCGGTTGTCAAGGGTGAAACCCCGACGACGAAGGGAAAGGTTGCCAAGAAGGCGGTTAAGACCACCCATTCGGTCGAGGAGCTGATAGCAGAAGCGGTCGTTCCAGTCAGACCGGAAGAGCTGATGGCTGCGCCGATCAAGACCAAGAAGAGCGCAGCGCCCGCTGCGGTCCCCGTGAAAAAGAGTCGCGCGAAATCCGTGGAACTCGACGAAGAAATTGAGGATACTGACCGCGACGATGACGACGATCATGAGGGTGATAGTGAGGGAGGACGAAGGGCGGGGCGCAAAGAGGGCGGAGCGAAGAAGGGACGCCAGCGCAAGCGGAGCCCCACGGAGGAATTTTTGGTCGAGGACATGGACGAAATTGTCGAGGAAGATGAGGATGTGGAGCCGATTCTCGACGATCTCGATCCGTTTGCAGGCACGCTGCTGCTCGACCCTGACCTGATTGAGGCGCCGATCACCTCATCTGCACCGACGCCGCCCGTGCACACGAAGCGGCTCACCCCTAGAATTCAGAACTGCGCGGATTGCGGCGGACAATTCGGATGGCTCTCGATTGAGAAGCTCTGCTTCAATTGCCTGAAGAAGAAAGTCTCGCAGCGCAAGAAGGATGAGGACTATTCAGGTTATGGAACGGAAGAGGCGAGCGGGGGAGAAGAGTACTGAGAAGGTATGAGGTCAGAGGTATGAGGTATGAACCCTGAACCGAAACCGGAAAGTAAGAAGTCAGAAAACCCCGGGTGGAATGCTCGGGGTTTTTTCATGTGGTAGGAGCCCATATAGAGATTTCGGCCGGGTTGCGCACGGTAGATTTGTGCAGTTGAATCAGTTGTTGAGCTTAACCCGGCTCGGCGGGATTGGGGCTGAAATTATGAGATATGAACCCGGAATCGGAACCGGAAAGCAAGAAGTCAGAAAACCCCGGGTGGAATGCTCGGGGTTTTTTCATGTGGTAGGAGCCCATATAGAGATTTCGGCCGGGTTGCGCACGGTAGATTTGTGCAGTTGAATCAGTTGTTGA
>JADLDM010000133.1 GCA_020846695.1 bacterium
CTCATCGTTATTCACTTTCAAGGTGTAGTGTCATGGGATTACGTATGCCAAGATTAGATAGAACCGCTTCTCTCCTGCGGCTGCGGTTTGCCGTAGGTCCTGCATGGATGTTCCGGTCGTTGACCCGATGAGCGACCAGTCCGTTCCGTCGTTCCACTCCGGCGCGGAAGTGGATGTGTAGGCGTAGTAGCGCACATTGCCCGGCAACCCAGTCCAACGAAGTGTGGTCTGCACCGAATCATTCGTCTGAAGGCATCGGATGGTCAAGTCCTGCACGGTGTCAAGTTGAGATACCTGCAGGAATGTAGTGGCTTCCGCGACGGATTTCATCGGCTCAAGATTTCCAGCGTAGTCCGTTGCGAGCGAGAAGTATTCGTACATGTGCCCGGGAACACCCGTGAAAGACACGGTCGTGTCCGTGAGGCTTCCTGCGAAGAGATTGAACGGGCCTCTGTCTTCGGAAACGTAGATGGAATAGCTCGCCAATCCAGAACCCGGAACAAAATCGGCACCGCTGAAATTTACATCGAATGTAACGTCAGGTGGTTGGAAGGGAAGCGGGCTGACGCTGCTGACCGGAGCGTCGGCGTCAATCGTATTGAAGATTGGTGGAGTTTCCACCGGATCGTTGACGTCAAATACGATCGAGGCTTCCGCATCAATTACATCACCAGTCTCCACAGTATTTCGCGGCGTGATTGTGTAGTTGACAAATCCTTCGCCGCGATGAGTCGAATCGTTGATGGCAAGGAAACCCATGAACGGATCGTTCGGAGCTTGACCTGTTGCAGGGTCAACAGACTCAAAATGCCAGAAGACTTCGTTGGTCTGCACGACGATTCCTGCCACGACATCCACATAGATTCCAAGTGAATCGCGCACGTCCAGCCTCGTCGAATAGAATGCACGGTTCTCCGGTACGGTAAATGTCATACTTCCAAACCCGAAACTGCCGAGTCTGAAACTGTTCGGGTTCAGGTCGGAATCAAGCTGTTGCGTGATGTGAACGGTGTTTGCGTGCGCCGTCGCAAGCGAGTCATCATTCTCAAAGTGAATCGTGTAGGGCATCAACTCGGACTTTCCAATCCAGCGTTCATCGCCGTAGCCTTCAGGTCCTACGATGTCGTTGGGATCGCATGAGACGAATATCGTCTTGCATATCTCTTCAATATTCTTGTGCAGAAATCTGCATGTCCAATAACCGCCGATCTGACAGTACATTCCGACAATTGCTCCCATTGCCAGTCCGGCCTTGGAACCCTTCTGCACAACGCCGCGCACTCCTTCGCAAATGCTTTCCTCGCGCTGTTGACACAAATCCGGATTGCATGTGTTAGGCAGTTCTGCGGGGCGATTGCATCCTGGCGGAATGAACGGTGGATCAGGCGGACAGATATTCGCATCACATGGGGAAATCTCGCAGGGAATAGTATCGCACGGCTGCGGATCGGAGGGTGGATCCACAAACTCCTCGCCAGGCCCAGGTGCCGGCCGTGGTGTGGGAGTGTCCAATACCCCGCTATCTTCAAAATCCTCGAACAAGGAATCCTGAAAGTCTTCGGCGTTCTGCGCGAGTAGCTCAAAATCCGGTATCACTTCCAGCAATCCTGCCAAGATCCGTTCGCGGGTGTTGTCAACCTTTCTGCTCATGTCGGCGATGAAATCCTCTTCAGATTGCGCTTCGCTGGAAATACTTACTGGCAGAGCGTAAGAGGGAAAGCCGGCCAAGACGATGCTCATGCACAGAATTTCTCCCGGCGCAATATCACGTGCAAGGACATAAGTGTAGTTGTGCTTGTCACCATCCTTCCTAATGCTCCAGGAAAGATAGCGCTGATCAAGCATGTCGGGCAGAGGTAGTTGAAATCTTAGGAACCGTTCATCGCACTGAACACCGAGGACTCTGGACCATCCGGGAGTGAATACTGTAGCCCAGAAATACGGCAGGTCTACGTTGGTTATGTTCTGAATGCAAATGGTGAGATTTGCAACCCCCGTCGCTCTAAAGGAACTCGGAGAGCTGTCCATGATCTCATAGGTCAAACCCTGTGCGGGCTCGATGGTCAGAGCATTGATCGACTCGACAGAATCTGCCGGGGAGTTCTTCAGAATCACGTTGTAGGTTCCCAGAGGAACAGAAGCGAGCTCCCATGTGAAGTCTGTTCGTGTGCTGTTCGTGATATTCACCTTGATCGCTTCATGCAGAGTATTATCAGCCAGTCTGATGAAAGCCTGAGTCCAATCTCTGAATCCCGCGCCTGTTATCGTTGTTGTCACTCTGCCCTGCCCAACATGGTCAGGACTTACGCTTAAAATCGAGAATGGGAGCGCTTCGACAAGGAGAGTGAGATTCTCTGGGGTTGTCGGAACTGTCCTCGCGTGAACCATTAGATAGTAGGTTCCCGCTTGAGTTGACGGAACAAAGAATTGCTGACCGGAGGAGAACGGCTCAGAACCGTTGAACTCAAAGTTGCTGAGTGAAGGAACGGAGCCATAAGAGACATAGGCTTCATTGGCGGCATCCGCGCGATCCGAAATCAATGTGATCCGCAAATCAAGACCTGCTCCCACATTCACTTTGTAAAACCGCTCCTTGCCTGCGGTGAAAGACCTCGTGTCGGGCACGCTCAGTGTAAGTTCCGGCAAGTCCACGTGAATTGTTCCGGGCGTGAGCAGCGCATTGTTTAGATTGTCATCCTCGCGGATATTGTCACGCAAATCCGTGCGAACGATGATGTGATAATCGCCGGGGACCACTCCGGGCATTTCATCGGCTACCGAGCCATTCTCACCTTCATCAAGTCCGCGGCTTCCGGTTTGCACGCAGACATCTTTCAATGCGAGCGTGCGATCGAGATTCAGGTCTTTCTCGATGACCAGTGTCGCACCGGAAAGAATGTTGACGTGGTGATCGTTGTAGGCGAGCAGCGGGTCGTTGACATCCCAGATGGAATCAAGCGAGAAGTAAACGCCGTCGCGCATCCATCCAACCGCCGGATTGCCGCTGCTGTTGGATAGAGTGTAGCTCACGGTTATCACATCGCCGACACCCGCCGTGTCCGGGAATAGCGCGCCCGAAACAGTTAGGTCGGACGGAGGCGGCACGGTTACAAACAGCGCGTGAGGTGTCGTATTATTTCCTTCGTTCAGAGCTTCATAGACATCGTCACGATTATCCGCCTTGGCGAGAACGTAATAGTTGCCGCCTGCGTACGTTGGAATATCGCACGATCCATTTACCGCGTAGGATGAGGACGGAGACAGCGAGCCTGAATGCGTCAGAGTTGTCAAGCGAACATCAGACGGATCAACCGTAACATTGGTCGAAAGATACAGAGCATCGTACCACGTCGGAGTCGTTGCGGCGCCTGCGCCTTGGTTGATCACATCAAATAACAAAGAGAGCGGTTGACCTGCCGTGATTTGCGATTCTCCGGCAAGGGCTGACGTAATCAAATCGGGTGGAATCGTCAGCGTGATTTCAATTGGAGTGGCGCGCGTGAAGGAATTGTTCACCGGGTTCGAGTCGTTCACCGTATTTGCACTGTCTGTCTTCACTATCCAATAGAACTCGCCGGCGAGTCCGTTTGGAAGCATCACCGAGATGTTGCGCGAATAACTTGCTCCGGCCGCGAGTCCGCCTGTCCTGTCAACGGTTGCGACTCGAGTGTCCGTTGCAGGACTCAAGACCGGATCAACAGAAAGATAGAGCGCGTCCGTCCAGAAAGTTGAGACGGTGGAATATGCGCTGATGTTCTGAACCGTCCAAGACACATTTACATTCTGTCCCGATTGACCGGATGCAGGCGCGACGAGATTGCTCGCCTCGATATCTTGCGCAGGATAGCTGATCACCGTATGCGAAGCCCCGTCGTGATTCGGATCTTCATATCCGTACTCGTTTATCGTACCATGTACATCGGTCTCGACCCAGTTGTAAGATGACCCTGCCGGATACCCTGCTCCCAAGCTAATCGTGCGCGATACTGTGTACGAGGCTTGTGACGCCAGAGGCCCTTGGCGATTCACGCTTTGACCCAGCCAAGTGTAGCGATTGAAGGTGGGAATACTGTTTATGTAGATGTTATCCGTCCATGTGGCGTTCGAGGGTATATCTC
>JADLDM010000134.1 GCA_020846695.1 bacterium
ATGTTTCTCCGCACTTGCAGGATCGCCTTTAGCCCAATAGACGGCGCCCAAAGCGGACATCGCCATTGCAGTCATGCTGTTCTTCTGTCCAAAGCTGCTGTCCGACAAGTCAACCGCCGATTGAGCGCGATCGAGCGCGGCTTCCAGGTATCCGATCTGAATCAGCGAGTCTGCCTCAGCAATGAGATCGGCGCAACGGTTGACCTCGTCGCTCGACAAGGCGTGGCGTGTTCCCGTGAGTATCAACACTGCGGCGAGCAAACAAACTTTCAGATTCGTCGTCATGTTTCGGTCTGAAATCATCGAAGAGTTGCGGCTGCCCCAAGGTCCTACTTTGTGAAACATACGAACAAACTCACACTCCACTAACAATGAAATCCGATTGAAAAGTCGAGCGGATTGTCTCACAATTTAGGAAGATCGGAGTTCTGAGGCCAGAGAGTCTCTTCATGGAGATTTTTTTTCGACCTACCCTCCGGCTTGCCAATTCCGGACTTTTTTATTTCTATTGTCACTGACAGAACACGCTCTCCTCAACAAATCGGTGTTGTGGGCGACTAATTGGTAGAAGCACCGTCCCCTTGCCATGCGCTTAACATTAGTATTTTTAGCCATTTCTCTATCTCTTCTTGCATCCGGCGAGGTTGCGCTCTGCTGCGAGTTCTGCCCGGTTAGCATAGAGGCACGCTCGGTGTCAAGACTGAACCTGACTGCCGTGCCCGAGGAGGCATGTGATATCTTGGCCGTCCCGGAGGTCTTCGAAATCCCGCATTCGCGGTGGGGGTTGGGTGTGGCGGTGGATAACGAGGGCGCATTTTGCTACTCCGAGTACGCAAGCTTCCCATTCGTGGTGCACATGCAGAATCGCGACTCTGTGTGGGGTGGATTCTCCCCGCGTGAGAACACACCACAGCATTCCATGCTTAGGATTGACGAGATGGCGTGGGATCCCATTCACAAAGTCATGTGGGGTGCTTCGCGATTGTGGATCAGCGACACGACCCACTCTATTAAGCGGATGCCCTACACCCGCATTTACACGATTGAATTCAATTACAATACTCGCTACGCCGAATGCACGTTTCGTTTCAAGGGGCTCGGTGTTCCCGGTCCCGGCTTTCCCACCACGGGTCTCACCTTTGATCCCTTCATGGGGCCGCACGGCACGCTGTGGCAGCACCTTGAAGATGGAGGAGCATCCTACACCCCTTTCCCCATTACAGCAGACCTTGGGACATCCGGCCCTGGCGAACCGGTCTATGTCGGCGGCTATCCCGGTGAAGGGCTGGTGAGCGGAATCTGCGTGTCGCCGAGCGGAAAATACATGTATGTGTCGCACGGTCACGACGGCAACATAACCAAGCATGACAAGCTCACGGGCATGCTGGTCGCAAAGCTCGCAACCGGGCCGGACTTCCCGAAGCGAGTCTGCCGGGGACTCGAAATTGACTACCGACAATCGGGCTGTCCGAAACTCCTTTGCACGGAGGGTTTCGTCGAGAATGGCTGGGGTCCAACTATTCTCGTGACCTATCCCATCACGGACGACTGACTTTAAGTTGTTATAAAACAAATGTGCGCCGGACTATTTTCAAAGTCCGGCTTTTTTGTGGTAAGAAGTGGACAATTAAGGAAACAATCAATGTGACAACATCACACAACCAACCACTTCAAATTCGGAAGGGGAAACTCATGAAAAGACCGCGAAAACAGATTGCAGCCATAGTCTTGTGTGCTCTAATGGCAGCACTCGCCCAAGCTACTCCGCCTCCTACAAGCCTGACGGTGCTGCGCGACAGCTATCCGGCAGGGACAGTCACTCTCGCATGGAACGGTTCAGCAAGCACGGGAGACTACAAGGTTTATCGCACGACCGCCCTGCCGGTCGTATTGGCACCAGGGAACCTCGTACAGACGATTCCCGCGATCAACTCAACCGCCTCGTGGGTTGATGCTATCGGGCCAACGCCTCCCTATTTCTACGCAATCACTGAGGACGACTTGACCCCCGGAGGCGAATCGGTACTCTCGAACACGGCGGGCTACATCGAGGTCGAGGCTCTTGGCGGAGTCGGCGAGGTGTTCACTCCGTTCGGAGTTCCGTTCGTGACTTGGGATATCTTGACGGGCGCTCCACAATACGGCAGCGCGTCCTCGCGGCCATCAGATGTGATTCGGGAGCAGTCGGAATTTGGTCTAATCAATACTGCCGACCGCGTAATCAATATGACAAATTTCCACACGGCTTGGCGCAATTCCTCAAATGTGTGGGCAGGCACTTTGGAAACCACACCGGGAATGGATCGAGGAAAGGGATTCTATTACTCCAATCGTGTGAGTCGTCCGACACGGAGCATCATAATTTGCGGCGAAGTGGACCACAGCGGAGCGGGGTTTTCGTACAGTCTTCTGATTCCTGATCCGACTCCGGGACCATACGTTGTAAGACCCTTCTCTTGGCCCGAAGCGCGCGTGCTGCCCGTCAGTCAATTGGAGCTTCTAACCGACGGGTTCCTCGGTGGGGCAAACGCGTCTGATTCAGATTTGCTTGTTTGCATGGGGCCGGTGGATAATGGCAAGTTCGCATGGTATGACAATGTGAACGGCTGGACAGGCACGCTGACGCACGTCACACCCGGCCAGGTCTATTACATCGTTAATCAGCACCCCGGTCATTCGTGGAACTTCACCTACAGCTTCAACCTCCTGCCCTAAGAAAGGACACCAAGATGAAAACACTATATTTCTTTCTCGTGTGCTGTGCGCTGTCCTTTCCGCAACTTGGATTTGCGCAAGGCGCCACTGTGATCATTGACGGCTCGGCAACCATGCTGACGGATGATTGTCTCCCGTACGATGGATTCAATGCGTTGCCGGACGGCGCAGTCATTCAGATTCGCGAGGATCTGGACGCGGATGGCCCCGAAGCAAGCGATCCAATCCTGACGGCAGGAAGCGGAGTCGGCGAATGGAGCTTCAATCAGTTCCTGCTGAATGGTATAGCGTCTGGAGGCTGGGCAGGATCATTTAACCTCGACGTTGCGTTGACAAGCAAAGGAAGAATTGGCACAACTGGGGCAGGAACCTCAACGCGCATCTTTCTTGCCGTGATGCAGCCGAACAACATTGATCTTTGGTGGTGGACCACAGCATATCCAATCGGTTCCGGTCTGACTATCATCAAACCCGATTCCAACAGCAACTGGGTTTGTGCTCCGCTGCCGCCTGTCGCACCGGGAGAAAATTGCGGATCAGTAATTGAGATTGGCTCGCTGCCATTTGCAGACTCAAGTTCTACAGTCGGTTTGGCGGATGACTTCAATTCATTAGGCAATACGTCGCCAGACGTGATTTACTCGTTTGTCGCCCAGTATTCAGGCATGCACCTCCTTTCGCTCCGCGATGCAGAGTTCAATACGATTCTGGAGCTGCGAAAAGACGGGGCGTGTCCCGGAACCACGCAGGTCGCCGTCAATGATGATGGAACCACACTTGATTCGAGCAATACTCTGTCGCAGCAATCCGAACTGATCGTTCGCCTCGAGGCCGGAACAACTTATTTCGCCATTGTGGATGGCGCGGGCGCTGCAAGCGCCGGTTCATATACTTTTGAGATTGAACCTCCCGACTCTTCAATTCTACCCTCGCCGATAGCGCTTTGCTGCACGCCGTTGGACTTGGTCTTCGTGATTGACACCACGGGTTCAATGAACAGTGGGACGTTTGATTCAGCCGGTGTTGCACAGATCAAGGCTGCCGCCGTAGCTTTGGCCGGTGGAGCGTGCGGTGGACCGGTTGATCTCCGTGCCGCGCTGGTAAGATTCGGTGATGGATCAAGAACACTGTTCAATCTGCAGTCCAACTACGCGCAGGTGTTTACGGCTCTTTACTCACCTTCCTTGACTTCGGGAGGCGGGTGGAACTATCCGGAAGGCTCCGACGAAGCGCTACAGGACGTTCTGTTCGGGAATTCTCCCTGCGCGGTCGGATCGAATTTCAACAGCGGCTTGTTCAATGATGATTGCCGCCTGAAGATCATTGTTCTGCTGACGGACGCGCCTCCAGCTGGTTGCGTTGATTCTTATGCTCCGCTTGACGTAAACGAGGATCATGCGAATGCAATGGCCGCCGCCGCCGCCGCGCGTAACATTCGAATTTGTGCGGTTTACCGCAATGTCTGCAATCCGGCCATCTGCGATGTGAATGTGGACAGAGTTATGTCCGGGTATGCCGCAACTACCGGTGGACGCTATGCAGCAGTTGCCCAGAACAACGTTCAATCCGCAATCAAGAACATGATCATGAATCGCGGTCAGGGCGGCTTGGCAGTCTGCGCTACGACCGACGACCTCTATTGCGATCCGATGACGGGCGTGCAGCCTTCTCCGACCCAGGTCAATGTATGTGTCGAGAACTTCTCAAGTCCGCCCACGAATTGCGGAGGGAGTCTCTCGTTGTTAGTCCTAGGAGGTTCCGGTGGTTCGGTAGTCTCAATCTCGCCTTCGAGCATTCCGCTCGGAACGCTGGCTCCGAATGCGCAACAGTGCAATCTGTTCACGATCAGCTACCTGCCCAATCCCATCGGAGGAGTGATGCGGTTCCGCACGAGCATCACCGGAAGCAGTTGTATCTCCACTGCCTTCACAAACATCTGTGTTGATGTTCCGCCGTGCAGTGTTGCGCAGTACCAATGCTGCTATTGCGACTCGCTGACGGGAATTGTCGGCTGTGCCATGACGACGTCTGTAGAATGTGATGAGCTGAACGGAATATGGACTTCCGGACTCTCATGCGAGGAACCGTGCGCGATGTTCCCAGGAATTGATATAGACCAGCCATTCTCCGAGGCGCTTACTTGCAGCAGCGGTGTCATTGTGCCCAATCCGTATATCGTCAGTGCAAGCATCTACAATCATCTGACGAGCGCGTGTGAGGACGTTTCGGTTTCTCTCCACGTGATTGGAGCGTCAGGCGTGACGGGCAACGTTCTAAACAGTCCCATCTTGCTCGGCAGCATGAGCGGCCAAACGGGGAACAGCATCGCCTTCAATGTACAACTGAACAATGTCAGCCCCGCCGGCGGAGTCATCTGTTACAACATGATCACACAATCCGCGACTTGTTGCACGGATTCGGTCGTGTTTTGCGATTCCATCCCACCGTGCCCGTGCCCCTATCCTGAGTGCGATACGTTTACTGAACCCGCTAATGACCTTTGCGATCAAGACCTTTGCGTGGTTGATTGCGGAGACACGCTATGCGGGAACATCAGCCCGTCCGGTGATGTGGATTGGTACTGGGTATTCGTGCCGCCGTCGCCATCTGGCTGCACGCGCCTGAACATTGATATCTTCGGCGACGATACACCTTCCATGTATCCGTACCTGAAAGGCCTGGATCCGAAACTTGAGATTTATCATGATGATTGCAGTTCACGGATTGTCAGCGCAGCCGCAGGCGGCGTCGGCAATGATCCTTTCGCCGATCCGTGCCTGACCCCGGGCATCTACAAAATCCGCGTCACCGGCGAGAACAACTCGTCGGGGCCGTACATCTTCGCTACTTCCTGCGAACCATGTTCTTGCTCGGCGCCTTGCCCCGAAAAACCTTGCTTCGACAAACTTGTCGGACTGCAAAATTGGTGGCAGCTTGACGAAGCGTCCGGATCAACATCGAGTGACATCGCAAGTCTGCGGCACGGCACATGGATAAACGCTCCGCAACCGGTTGCAGGCATGGTCGGAAATGCTCTCTGTTTCAACGGCTTCAACTCCGTAATCTCATCCAATCACTCCTTAAACAACGTCTTCAACGGATCATTCACTTTGGATTGCTGGTTCAAGCAGGATCTGGGCTCGCCCATGCCCGCCAGCGTCGTCGGCAAAGAAAATGATCAGGCCGGATTCCAGATCTACGTTGAAGACATGCAACTGTGCTGCCGAGTGAATGATGCATCGCCGAATCCTCCCGTAACAGCATGTAGACCCGGTACAATTCTGATGAACCACTGGTATCATGTCGCAATGGTATTCACGGACGGAAACCCCGGACAGGATGAACTGCGGTTGTACGTGGACGGAATCTTGGCGGCTGGACCCATCATGACAAACATGGGCAGCCTCTTGAGTCCTTCCTACTTCGGCATCGGAGCCACGCAGCTTTCCGGATTTGGTCAGTTGGAAGGTTGCGCCGATGAAGTCGAACTCTATCGCAGAGCCTTGCGGCAGGACGAAGTCTTGGCAATGTTCCTTGCAGGCGAAATCGGCAAGTGCAAAGAGGTGTGTCACATTCCTTGGGATGTCTCGCTTTGCGGAAGCAGCAACACGGCCTTGGCCGGTGTCACGATTTGCAACTACACAACCAATACCTATCAATACACGTGGAACGCATCGGGAGTGACTCCCTATACCTGGCAATGCCCCTTCGCGCCGCCAACCGGGTTCAACTGGCCGCCGCAATGGAATTCTCCGGTAACAATCGCTGGACCGGGTTGCGTTACAATTCCGTTGACGATCACCGCGCCGCCCGGACTTGGTCCGAATGACGTTTCCTGTTATCAAGTCAACATTCAGAATACGACCACGCTCAATGAATTCTGTTGCAAAGGTTCCATATGGGGCCGTCGAAAGTGGTGTCTGGGAGACTCAACAGCCGTGACGGCTTACGAAATTCCTGTCGAGATGGATACGACTATCTTGATTCCGATAACCAATGACGCCGACAGTGACGGAGTCTTCAGCTACACACTTGAAGTCATGTCAGCCGATCCGCAGAATCCCAACCTCATGATCAACGGCTTGCCGGCAGGCTCAACAATCGTTGGTAGCGTCAGCGTTCCGATGGGACAATCCGGAGTGCTCCCGATCCAACTGCAAATGTCGCAAATGGACTACTTCGGCTCCTACGATCTGATGATCGGAGATGATGAAGACGGAGACGGACAACCGGAATTCACAAAGAGCATTAGAGTGATAGCCGAGATGTGTTGTGACATCGTTGATGCTCCGGATGATCTGGTGATCTATCGGACTATTGAGGATACTTGGAAACTGAGCTGGAGCCCAGTTGAAGGCGCGGCCGAATACGAGGTCTTCGAATCAGAACATCCGGATTCGCTGTCTGAGTTTCCGATCTCGGTTACCTCAGACACGACTTACACAATCAGCGTCGGAGTTCCTGCTCTGACCAAGAAATTCTATAAGGTGAAGACTCGTTAGACAGAGCGAGGGGTTCTTGCGTAGCCTGTTCTACGCGTGCCGCTTCGCCTGAGACGCAAGAAAATCGAGATTCGCCGTCCGCAATCGAGGGGTCTGTGAGCAATCACAGGCCCCTTGATCTGACTTAAACCAGAGAACCAAATCGCTCCGCAAAACAACGAATGGGTTGGATCAGCTCATCGCCGTTTCGAGTCTCGGTGGGCGCAAAAAGCCCTGCAAGAGAATCTCTTGCAGGGCTTTTCATGTGATCTGTTGTTCGGCGCTACGGCTCGTTGACCTGAATGATGTAGAACTGCTTTGTTTCAGGACCGGCGAGCGCGCCTGCATCCGTGAAGAATGTGTCAGTTTGTGGCACGTTTTGACGTGCTGCGGACGCTACGATTCGGCAATCTGAATCCTGCCATGCCCGGAGCGACGGTCTCCGTGATCTGATAGTAACGCTTTTCGCCTGCCGCGGGATTCTCATTGTCGGTGAAAGTGCTGTCGGTCGTGACCGCAATCTGTGTAAAGGGTCCGCTCAAATTCGTCGCCCGGAATATCTGAAACTCTGTTGCATTGTCCGCCGATTCCCAATAGAGAACGGGTAAGTGCGACGAATTGACGGTGATAGTGAGAATCGGCGTGACGGTGAAGGAGTCAATCAGCACGTTGCTCCAGATTCCGCGATCATCCAGAAACCTCACGCCCAACCAGTGCTTTCCTCCGGGGATATTCGAGACGCTGTCCGTGATCGTCTCAAATGCGCTGTCCCAATTCCCGTCGGTCGGCAATGCAATCGGCGCCCCGTAGCCTTCACCCGGATCGTAGTTGATGAAATATTCCGCGCCCGTGATAATATGTCCTGCCGCCATGTAGATCGGATTGACGACATAGAACAACCTGACTTCCGAACTACTCCAAATCTCACGATCATCTTTGAAGCGAATACCGAGCGAATGCAAACCAATCGGCGCGGATTCAAAAGGCAGACTTGCAATCGCTACAGGGTTTGCTCCTTGCGTGATCGTCAATGCTGTGCCGCCACCTGCGCCGGGGTCCGTGTCAAGCCAATATTCAGCCTCGACAATATCCGTCGCGGAGTTATTCCCGATCACATAGAACAACCTGACTTCCGAACTGCTCCAAATGTCACGATCGTCCTTGAAGCGAATACCGAGCGAATGCAAACCAATCGGCACGGATTCAAAAGGCAGACTTGCAATCGCAACAGGGTTTGCTCCTTGCGTGATCGTCAACGCTGTGCCGCCTCCTGCGCCGGGGTCCGTATCAAGCCAATATTCAGCCTCAACAATATCCGTCGCAAAGTTACTCCCGAGCACATAGAACAACCTGACTTCCGACGAACTCCAAATGTCACGATCGTCCTTGAAGCGACTAC
>JADLDM010000135.1 GCA_020846695.1 bacterium
CAGGTTGATCCTGACCCGTGGGAGAATCTTGAAATTAAGTATGCGCCGGGATCGCGTCACACCGGCAAGGTGCGTGATCTTGTTCCGTTCGGAGCGTTTGGTGAGCTTGAGGATGGAATTGACGGGTTGGTGCACATCTCAGATCTGTCGTGGACCAAGCGCGTGCGCCATCCCGGAGAGATTTTGCAGAAGAGTGAAGAGGTTGAAGTGGTGGTGCTTGGATTTGACCGCAGCGAGCGCCGCATTGCCTTGGGACTCAAGCAGGCGCAAAGCAATCCGTGGGATGAGTTCGAGTCGCTTTATTCGGTTGGTCAGCAGACAACCGGCAAAGTTGTGCGCGTGATGGACAAGGGTGTGATCGTCGAATTGCCGCGTGAAGTAGAGGGCTTTGTTCCCGCAAGTCAGCTTAAGCGATTGACCAAGGGTGCGAAGCAAGCCGTGAGCGTCGGCGAGGAAATTGCTCTTGAAGTGATCGAATTTGATCGCGAGAACAAGAAGATTATTCTTGCCGCTCAGGCTCCTGAAGGCGCGGGCGAGGAAGAGATTGATCAGGCGACACGCGATCAATACATCGTCGGCTCGGATGATGCGGCTGAAGTGAAGAAGGAAGAGCCGAAGGAAACCGGAGACAACGACACAGGAGTGTGATGCCTGATGCCGAAGTCCGGCGCGTGCATATCACGACGCTGGGGTGCAAGCTCAATCAATACGACAGCGAGATGATGCTCACGCAGCTTCGTGCTGCGGGGTATGAGGCGACGGATGATGCAGCCTCTGCGAATCTTGCGATTGTAAACACCTGTGCGGTGACCGAAACTGCAGAGAAGAAGGGCCGTGCGGCAATCCGCACGGCCCTTCGTGCCAATACGGATGCGAGAGTTGTGGCGATTGGATGTCAGGCCGAGCGCGCGCCGCACTCACTTCTGAGGAGCGGAGCGCATTCGGTTGCGGGGAATCTTGAGAAGTCGGCACTGCTTGAGATCCTGGGATCAGGAGAGAGCCTGCAAGTCGCGGGAGCTAAGCACGCGAAAGTATGGTCGGAGCCGCAATCGGTGGCGGGACTCTCAGGCAGAACACGCGCCTTTGTGAAAATTCAGGACGGATGCTCACAGACGTGCACCTATTGTATTGTGCCGCGATTAAGAGGTCAGGGGAGAAGCAGGCCGATTGAGTCTGTGATCGGCGAGATCGAGCGTGTTGCGGAGTCCGGGTATCATGAGGTTGTGTTGACCGGTGTTGCTCTCGGAACGTATGGCTTTGACTGGGGAACTCGTGATTCTCTGGTTGAGTTGTTAATGCGAGCGTCGAATCTGCGTGGGCTCAAGCGGCTGCGAGTGAGCAGCGTCGAGCCGTGGGCAGTGAGTGATGAGCTTCTGGCAGTGATTGCAGAGTCTGACGTGATTTGTGAGCATCTGCATGTGCCGTTTCAATCGTGTTCTGATCCGCTGCTGCATCGGATGAACAGGCGTTACAAAGTTTCTGATCTAGCGAGGATTCTGAACACGGCGCAAAAACTGCGGAGCGACTGGGGAATCGGAGTGGATATTATCACGGGTTTTCCGGGAGAGACTCGTGAGCAATTTGAAGAGACCGCGGAGTTTCTAAGAGATTCAGGTGTGACGTATTTGCACGTGTTTCCGTTCAGTGCAAGGCCGGGAACTGCGGCGACGCGATTGCCTGATGTGCTTCCCGAGCATGAGTGCAAAGAGCGGGCGGATGAGCTTCGAGCCCTTTCTGCGCAACTAAGACGGGAGTTTCATGCGCGATTGGTGGGGAGTGTACAGGAGGTGATTGTGGAGAATCGCGTAAGGGAGGGGGAGATGTTGGGTCATTCGAGAAATTATGCGGACATCGCGATACCCGTAGAGCGGGCACGAGTGGGAGAACTCTTGCATGCGCGGGCCGTGAAGTTCGATTCAGAGTTTGTTTATTGTCAAATCCAATAGGTATTACCATGTCATTGCCGAATGTGAGTGAAGCGCGAGTGGTTGATCTGTTCATGAAGCTGGTGCAGATTGACAGCCCCTCGAAGCAGGAAGCAAAGGTTGCGGAGTTCATCGAAAACCATTTGAAGACGAAGGGCTGGAAGATATGGCGCGATGAAGCGGGTTCAAAGATCGGCGGAAATTGTGGGAATCTGCATATTCGCGTACCGGCGAGAAATTCCAAGTCTGGCGCGGTGCTGTTTTCTTCGCACATGGACACGGTAATGCCGGGGATTGGTGTGACGCCGACCTTGAAAGACGGAGTGGTGCGCTCGGATGGGACGACGGTGTTGGGTGCGGACGACAAGGGCGGAGTGTCGGCAATCTTAGAGATGCTACAATGTGTTGATGAGAGCGATATGCCGCACGGGCCGATCGAAGTGATCTTTGACGTGGCAGAGGAGATTGGACTGCTCGGATGCAATCACGTGGACTTGTCCAGTGTGACCGCGAAATACGCGATCGTGCTGGACGGCGAGGAGATGAATCAGATTATCTACAAGGCGCCGAGCGCGAACCGGATGCTCTACGAGATTGACGGGATTGCGGCGCACGCGGGAATGTGTCCTGAAAAGGGGATCTCGGCGATTGAGGTGTTTGCCGAAGCGGTGTCGAAGATGAAGCTCGGAAGATTAGACGAAGAGACGACGGCGAATATCGGAACGATTGAAGCGGGACGCGCGACGAATATTGTGTGCGACAAGCTAACGTCGCGGGCTGAGGTGAGAAGTCACTCGGTTGAAAAGCTCGAAGCGCAAACTGCTGCGATGAGCAAAGCCTTCAACGATGCGGTGGCGAAATACGAGCGAGTGATTGACGGCGAGAAGAAGCGAGTGGTGTTCCGCGAGAAGATCACGAGAGAGTTTACGGCGATGGATATTCCGCTGGACTCACTGCCTTATAAGGTTGTTGCGGAAGCAGGAAAGAAGTTGGGGATGACGATGGAGCCGTTGGCGATTGGCGGCGGGACGAATGCGAATGTCTATAATGCGAAGGGGCTGCCTGCTGTTGTGATCGGTTGCGGGATGAAGGGCGAGCACACGACGTCAGAGCATCTTTACGTGAAGGACCTTGTGATGGCGGCGAGGCTGTGCTTGGGGATCTTGGAAGAGAACCACGCGAGAGGGTGAAAATCGAAAATCGAAAACTCCAAATCGAAAAGGGAGAGTCGAAAGGCATACCCCTATCCCCAGCCCTTTCCCCGCGAACGGAGAAAGGGGGCCAGAAGCAACGTGGTACAATATACGCACGAATGTGCGAAAAGTCAAGATGTAGTTTGGCTATAAGATACATTGACTTAGGCGTAAGTGTAGTGTTCTGAGAGGAAGGAATGCCTCTCGAAGTAATTAGGATCCTGATTATGAAGGGTTTCCGGGCGAAAATTAGACGAAACATGCACGACTTGCTCACCTTGGCTGGGTTCGCATTTTTGTTTTTGGGGGTGGGAGCATATGCACAGGATATGGATACGCTTTGGACAAGGGTCTACCCAACAGCTGGCGGAAGTGGATGCCAAAGACTCTTCGATATCGGCAATCAACTCCTCCTAATTGGAAGTCACGGAGTCGATGGCCACACTGACGTCCTTCTACGATGGATCTCATATGAAGGCGCGCCGCTTGACTCGATTCTATTGGAAACAGAAGGAACGGGGCTTGTTACGTGGGACGCTGCTTATGTCTCTGATTCTGAAGTCTACCTGTTTGGATCCGTACGCTCTACGCTTGATTCTTTTTTTGTGGCGCGCATTTCCACCAGTGGTGAGTGGATCTGGCAGAATCGGTTTGTATCGCCAGGAGTCCTCTCCACGCAGGATATCCGTGCAGGTTGCGTGACATTGGACCATGAGGTTGTGACCGTTGGAACTGCAACGGTTTGGAATGGTGAGGTTTACCTACCACACTACTGGGTTGTTTGGCTTGACACACTCGGAAACATTGTTGACTCCACGAATATATCATTTGTCAATTCGGGTGACTTCCATGCTCGATCAGTCACACCTGCGCGGAACGGAGGTATACTGGTGGCTGGGGAGGGCTTCGATGGAATGTACTTCGTCAGACTTGACTCGGATCGAAGCATAGTATGGTGGCGCAGAGTGGGCCACCCATCCTTTCGACACTCCGTCAACAGGGTGGTGCAGGATTCTGACGGAACCTTCTACTACTGTGCAACTGTATATGATTGGCAATTGGGAGGACAGGACTACGGTGATGATGCTGTGATAGGAGCCTTGAGTGAGCGAGGAGATTCTCTTTGGGCGCGTGTGATTCATATTGAGGACAATCAGCGCCCTGCCGCCATTGTAATTACGTGTGAAGGCAATCTCGTCGTGTCCGGCAAGAATCAGCTCAATGTGTTCCCTGATGATATGTTGGTGATTTCTGCTACCAAAACCGCCAACATAAGATCTGTGCTCATTCCGGATAGCCCGTTTCACCAAACCCTGTCAGACGTTATTCAATTGCCAGACTCGACGTTTATGGTCGCGGGTACCGGCTTCTTGCCTCAAGGCCCTTTCAACATGTTTAGATTTAGTGCCTGCCGCATCAGCCAAGATGGGCACATTGCTTCGGTGCCTTCAATGCCTGTGGCAATCACACCGCTAAATGGGGACACGTTGCCTTCCCCCGTGACATTTTCTTGGACACCCTCATTTGACCCCGATCCATTTGATACGGTAAGCTATCTTCTCACCCTTTCGAATGGACTTGATACGACCGTTTTTCCGCCGCAGCAGGCATCAGAAAGCGTCCTCGCTGTTGATTCGGTTTTCTCGGATTCCGCATCACATTCGTATCTCTGGAATGTAGGTGCAATGTCGGGTGCGCCAGACACAATAGTGTGGTGTGACAGCTGGCAGACATTTCATTTATTGTCATCATCTGCTCAACCGCAAATACCGTCTGCTCTTATAGTAGATGCGACCAACGCCTTCCCCAATCCGTTCAATTCATATACAACACTTTCGTTTGCGCTTGGGCAGACGTCGCCGGTGGAGATGGTAGTGCATGATGTGTTGGGGAGAGTGGTGCGAAGCGAGAAGTTAGGTGTGATGCAGGCGGGGGAGCATCGGATTGGGATAAGTGCAAGTGATCTCGCGAGCGGGAGCTATTGGGTGACGCTGGAGGCGAATCGCTTTCGGGAAGCGAAGAAGATTGTGGTGGTCAGATGAAATCGAAAACTCCAAATCGAAAATCGAAAAGGGAGAGGCAGAGAAATTCTTCACTGCGTTCCCTTACGAGGGCAAGCAGAATGACGACGCGTTGGGGCGAGTCATCTCGTTAAGAAGATCCTTACATAGGATGACAGAAAGGGGAGAGAGACATTGTGGGTCTCGAGACCCGCAACGGCAGGAGTAGAACACACCCCCCCCCCCGCAAGGCAGGGGGACTAATGAGATTGAGACGGCCAGAGGCCGCCGCTAGTATGATTGGACGGACACGATGTATCGTGTCCCTACGACGGGACGTAATCAAACTTAACGATAGAAGATTATGAGTAGCAGAATTATTGGCGTGGGATTGACGTATGACGACGTGCTGTTGATACCGGCGGCATCGGAAGTGCTGCCGTCGGAAGTGGACGTCTCGACGATGTTCTCACGGAAAATCAGATTGAATGTGCCGCTGGTGTCGGCCGCAATGGATACGGTTTCGGAAGCGGACTTGTGTATTGCACTAGCGCGCGAAGGCGGAATCGGAGTGATTCACAAGAATATGACTCCGGGAAATCAAGCTGCGGAAGTGGACAGAGTCAAGCGCAGCGAATCGGCGATCATCGCGGAGCCCTATACGCTCCCACCGAGTGCGACGCTCGAAGATGCGCTTGCCCTGAAGAAAGCGAAGGGAGTGAGCGGAATTCCGATTGTGGATGGAAATCTGCTGATCGGAATTGTGACGGACCGCGATATGAGATTTGAAGCGGATCCGCGAAAGCCGGTCACTGAATTGATGACTCCACGTGAGCGACTCATCACGGCGCCACTGCAGACGGATTTGGGTACAGCAGAACGGATGCTGCAGAAACACCGGATTGAGAAGCTATTGCTTGTGGATGACAAGGGAAACCTCCGGGGTTTGGTGACCGTAAAGGATATTCAGAAGAAGAGCATGTACCCCAACGCCTGCAAGGATGAAACGGGACGGCTTAGAGTTGCCGCCGCGGTGGGAGTGGGCGTCGATGCGGACGTGCGCTCTGAACTTCTCGTGAAAGCGGGTGTGGATGCTCTCGTCGTGGATTCCGCGCACGGTCACTCGAGGAATGTGATTGCTTCAGTGGCGCGGCTCAAGAAGATGTTTCCGAACACTCAGATTATTGCGGGGAATATTGTGACGGCGGAAGGAGCGATGGCTCTGGCCGACGCCGGTGCGGATGCGGTGAAGGTGGGAGTGGGGCCGGGCTCGATTTGCACAACGCGCGTGGTGGCTGGTGTTGGAGTGCCACAGATCACGGCGCTGATGTGGGTGGTCGAGGCGATGGCTCAGATAGGGGTTCCGGTGATTGCAGATGGAGGAATACGCTACTCAGGCGACATTGCCAAAGCGATAGCGGCGGGCTCGTCTTCGGTAATGATCGGCGGGCTGTTCGCGGGAACGGAAGAGAGTCCCGGCGAGTCCGTATTGGTAGAAGGCCGGAGCTACAAGCTGTTCAGGGGGATGGGTTCGATGGGCGCGATGAAGAAGGGTTCGGCGGACCGGTATTTCCAATCAGCGGAGGAGGCAAGCGGGAAGTTTGTGCCTGAGGGAATAGAGGGTAAAGTTCCGTATAAGGGCAAGTTAGCCGATACGGTCTTCCAACTTGTGGGAGGTTTGCGGGCTTCGATGGGTTACTGCGGAGCGAAAGACATTCAAGCGATGCAGACCCAGACGAGGTTCATCGAGGCCACCACTGCCGGAGTTCGCGAGAGCCATCCGCATGATGTCTCAATCGTTAAGGAAGCGCCGAACTACAGCCAGCCAAGATAGCAGGAATAGATGATTTGGGGAGGAGTGCGGAGGGAGGAAAGGGGGAAACGATCTGAGGGTTAGGTACCAAGCAGTTTGACCCCCCTTTAATTCCCCCCGGAAGACCGGGGGGATTGGCTCGAAGGGACAAAAAAGAGCCGGTGCAATCTCTTGGGCAGGAGGGGGACGATTGCCCAAAAAACACCGGCTCGGCGGGGGGTGCTTGAAAAGCACGATTTCCTTTCAGAAAACCGTGCCGGAGACAACTAACTAAGCCGAAAGGGTGGTCAGATGGCGAGCAAGGCGAGCCTTGTGCCTCGCGGCCGTCCGCTCGTGGACGATCCCCTTGGCAGCCATCTGATCAAGTACGCGGTATGCATCGCGCAGTTTGAGTCCGGCGGTTGCGGCTTCGGTAGCGTCCAAAACTCGCTTCTCTGCCGTGCGGACCATAGAGCGGTCCCGGCGGTTTCTGATGCGAGCCTTGGCCGACGTGCGCATCCGCTTTTCACATTGTTTGTGCTGTGGCATTCCGCGAAAAAATCCCTTATCTTCTTGAAATTGTTGTCGGACAGTGCCAAAAAACGGGCAAAGACCCGGCATTTGGCCCTTCAATCGGGTAATATAAACAAGACCTGAATCAAAGTCAAGTGAGTGGTTTCACCAATGATGCGCCCCTTGTCGCGGCCTTCGCCAAAGCACATCGGATCGCCGTGCTGACGGGAGCGGGTGTCTCGGCGGAATCAGGACTTTCGACCTTTCGCGGGCAGGGCGGGATTTGGCAGAAATTTCGGGCCGAGGAACTTGCAAGCATGGACGGTTTTTTGGCGAACCCGGACATTGTTTGGGAGTGGTACAACTACAGGCGGGAAGTGCTGTCGAAGGCGAAGCCAAATCCGGCGCATGCCGCTCTTGCAGAATGGGAGAGTGAGTGCGAAGAGTTTACCGTAATCACGCAAAATGTGGACGGGCTTCATCGTGCGGCAGGAAGCATGGATGTCGTTGAGCTGCACGGAAATATCACGATTAATCGTTGCTTGAGTTGCGATCAGGAAATGCGGGAACAGCCGACTCGATGGGAAGGGAAGGTTCCCCTCTGTTCTTGCGGAGGAAGACTTCGCCCGGGAGTGGTGTGGTTTGGCGAGATGCTACCGGAGGATGCCATTATGAGAGCGATTCATGCAGCGGAGACTTGTGACATGTTTATCTCAATAGGAACTTCCACGGTGGTCTATCCTGCGGCATCCCTGCCGATGATCGCGGCGGAGCACGGAGCTTACACGGTGGAAGTGAATCCGGACGAGACGCCGTTCTCAAGATATGCGAATTTGATTATGCGCGAACCTGCGGGAGAAGCTGTGCCGCGACTTCATGAGTTGTGGCGGAAGGAAAGCATGGCGAGAAACGAGAGATGAAAGCAGTACTCAGACTCATCCTTCTATCGTGCGCGGCGGGACTGCTGCTCACAGGCTGCTCCTATTATAACACCTTTTACAATATCAAGAAGGAATTTCGCGCTGCAGAACGACAGACCGAGCTTGCAACGAGGCAGCAGCAGGCGACCCAGCCCGTGCAGAGTCCGCGGCAAGGGGTTCAACCTCCGCGCAGCGGATCTTCCGCCGTGGGAGCTCAGGGTTATCAAGCGGTGATAGAATCGTGTTCGAAATTACTGGAATTTTATCCGAAGAGCAGATGGGTTGACGACGCTTTGCTGATCATGGGAATCTCCTATTTCAGAATGCAGGAGTTCTCGCGAGCAGAGCGGAAATTTAGCGAACTTGTGACGATCTTTCCGAATAGCAGGCATGTTGAAGAGGCAAAGGTTTGGAGGGCCAAATCACTGATCGCACAGGGAAAATTTGACGATGCGGAAAAGGCGCTGGCCGCCACTGAGGGCGAACTCACAGATGCCCAGCAGGCCGCAGCGGCCTATCGAGCACTGGCGACGGTGCAGGCACATCGAGGTTCGGACGAGCAGGCGATTGCTTATTACGAGAAGTGTGTGTCACTCTCTTATGATCGCGACGAGAAGGCGACCGA
>JADLDM010000136.1 GCA_020846695.1 bacterium
ACTGCGGCGGACAAGCCCTACGAAATCAATCTTGCCTCAGCGATGGTGCTTTACATGAAGCGCGCGAAGAACAACGTGCACTTCGTGGATGCCCGCGACTCAACGCTCTTCAATGCGGGCCACATCCCCGGCGCGCTCAATATCTCTTTCGATCATATTGATAAGGAAGTGGACAAACTTTACGCGCTGCCCAAAGAAGGACTTCTGGTACTCTATTGCGACGGCGGCGACTGCCACCTCTCGCACGATCTCGCAGAGTTCGCGCTTGCCGAAGGCTATCGCCGCATCGCAGTCTATCCCGGCGGCTGGGCCGAGTGGTCCAAGGAAACCGACATGATCGAAAAGGTCGAAACCCCGCCGACAGAGACCAAGTAACTCTCACATTTCGTTCGCATTTTCAGTGGGCTTACCGGCGGGGTAAGCTCGCTTTGTTTGTGCTTGAGAAGCACGCTCTCTCGCAAATACTTGATCGAGATCGTGGCCTTACCAAGGGTGGTTTGCACCTCGCGGGTGCAAGCCAAGAGAGGAAGTTCAAAAAAACCAATTTCTGCCCCGTAACTCCTTGAATTTGTGAGGAGTTTGCCTTGACTTTGTGAAAAAAAATCATTATAGTCTCAGATGATGCAAAGGAGTGCAAAAGAGCAGATTCTCACCGGAATGGACTGGGCCTTCAGGCTCCTGCTTGCGGCACTGTTTCTCTATGCCGCATGGCCCAAAATGCTCGACCCCACAACCTTTGCAAAGGCCATCACCAACTACAAAGTTGTCCTGCCCGTCATCGGACAGGACTACGTTTTCCTCGCCGCCATTATCCTCCCCCCCCTCGAAGTGGTGGCGGCCATCACCCTGTTCATGGGAAGATTCCGCAGAGCCGGCGCGCTGATCCTTTGCGTCCTGCTTGGCATCTTCACAATTCTCATTCTGCAAGCCGTCCTGCGTGGGCTGAACATTGACTGCGGATGCTGGGGTGCATCGCCCGAATCCGCCGCGCTCGCCAACAAGGTCGGCTGGTCCAAGATTCTGCAGAACCTCGGCATGTTGGCCGCAGCCATCTACGTCTACCTGCGCGCCTGCCCGCCCAAACCCCGCTACAAACTCTAACGCGAGGAGAACGATGGGGCGTTTCGTCCTGCTTGCACTGAGTCTCGTCACTCTCGCTGCAACCTCAGCGACGCGCCCGCATATTCCCCAGAAGCCCGCGACCCTGCCCGAGTTCCATGTCCCCCGCGAAGGCTCGCGCACGCTGGACGATGAGTGGATCTATCAGCAGACCCTTTACGACGCAAGTATCTCCAATCCCAGCGAATGGGGAGCCTTACCCGTCGCAATGGAGTTCACCTACAACGGACGCGGATTCCTCGGCACACTGCACACCGTTTTCCGCACGCTGGATGCCGGGCGCACATGGACAAACCTCGATCCGTCTCCGCCGCCGCAGCCCTCACCCGCGTTTGCGCCGCTCCGTGAGCCCTACTATCTGAATCATCTGGCGATTCACCCTGCAGCAACATCTGAACAAACGCGCGACAGCATCTATCTCGCAATCTTCAATGCAAGTCTGGAAGAGGGGATTGTGCGCTTGATCCGCGCGCTGGGACCCGGACACTACATGTGGCCCGACACACAGCTCATCGCAAATCGCTGGCTCACCACACTGATTTTGCCTGACACGGGAACAGGGGTCGCTCTCGCAGGACTTGATGCGGAGATTTTTCGCAACGACTCCATTCAAACCTCGACCTCATGGGACACGCTAGACTATAGCTTTGGCGGAACATGGGTCAAAGAGGTGGCGCAGATTGGGAATATCATCTTTGCCGTAGGCTCAAATCAGTGGCTCTCCCTCGACCGAGGCTACTCCTGGCAGATTCTGCCGCCGGCGGATGAACTGCATGGCGACGCGGACATCTCCTTCGCCCCGCAAAGCACACGCGCCATTGTCTGCGGCCCGGGCGACCCAACACAGATCGGCTTCGCACGCTACACAACCGATTTGGGACAGACCTGGTCGCCGCGTACAATGAGCGCACCCGTTCCCATGCGAACCGCGCTGATGGTGAATGACACGCTTGGCTATGTCGCAGGCGGAGACGCTTCTCAGCCGCGCGGACAAATTTGGCGCACGAACGACGGCGGAGAAAGCTGGGAACTTGCGCTTGAAACCGATTGTGAGTTCACTGAACTTGCCATGACTCGCGAAAGCGGCGCCTATGTCAATATCATTGCTGCCGGATTCTATGCGGATTTCCGCGGGGCCGTGTGGCGCTCGCAACTCTTCATGCCGGATACCGGAACCGTCATCTACACGGATCCTGATACGCTCGAGTTTGCGACAACGGTCGGCTCCACACAACAGCTGACCACCGTTGTGCGCAACGCCGGGACAAACAACGTCACGCTGACTAATATTCCCACGTCGTCGCCGTTTTCTGTCTCCTGTTGTCCTGTCAATGTGCTTCTGCTTCCGGGCGATACACTCGCGCTGACCGTGACTTATGCTCCTACCGACACGGGCACCGTCACACGCGCCTTGCGCATTCAAAATGATCGCGGGCAACTGCTCGAACTTGTTGTGAGCGGAACGGCTGAAGCTTCCGCTGCAAATCCAAATCCAGAGTTACCCGAAGAGCTATCCCTCTCCGTCTATCCGAATCCGGGCAATGCGGAATTCCGCATCAGCTACACACTTCCGCGTGCGTCGGATGTAGAACTTCGTATCTTTGATGTGAACGGCAGAGCGATCGCAACTCTTGCAAACGAGATGAAACCCGCGGGCGAACACGTGCAATCGTGGAATGCAAGCGAGTTGGCAAGCGGAATCTACTTTGTATCGCTTCAATCAGCCGCCGCAACGAGAACCGAGAAAATCGTGCTGGTGAAATAGCATGGGCTTGCGTGGACAACTTATCATCGAAGAGTTCCAGTCACGTTGTCTGGAAGGAAATCCGCTCGGCGACCCTGCGGTGCGCGAGACTCCGGTCTATCTTCCCGAAGGTTGGATCAAGTCGCGCGAATATCCGCTGATTGTCGTGCTGTCGGGTTTCACCGGCGGCTCACTTTCGCATCTGAATTGGAGCGCGTGGGGCGAAACGCTGCCGCAGAGAATCGAACGTCTGATCTTAGAAAAGAAGATTCCACCGTCCGTTGTCTTAATGCCCGACGCTTTCACGAGACTCGGCGGCTCGCAATACCTCAACTCCCCCGCAACCGGGGATTACGAAGATTACATGACCGGCGAGTTGATTCAGTGGATGCGAAAAGAGTTCAACGCGGGGATAGACGCCGATAGGACTGTCTTGACCGGAAAATCTTCAGGTGGCTACGGCGCTTTCGTGCTTGCCGCGCGGCATCCCGACCTATTCGGTTGGTCACTCGTGCATTCCGGCGATTGCTATTTTGAATATGGATATCTTCCCGCATTCCCCATCGCCGCGCGCGAGCTGAAGAAATACTCATCTCCGCTTGAGATGGTTGCGTTCTACGGAAATCCGCAGAAGAAAATCCATCACGAGGCGATTGACATCACCGCAATGGCCGCCTGCTATTCTCCTAATCCCGATTCTCCGTGGGGCTTTGATTACCCCTTTGATCTCGACACCGGCGAAATCCGCGAGGACGTTTGGGCGCGCTGGAAGACACACGATCCCGCGCAGATGGTTCGCAACCCGCAGATTCTCGCGAATCTAAGAAGTCTCTCCGGGCTCTACATCGAATGCGGGCAACAGGATGAATTTCATCTGCAATGGGGCGCAAAGATTCTCTCTAAGCGCCTGACCGAGTCCGGCGTCCCGCACGAATACCGCGAATTTGAAGGCGGCCACTTCAATCTCCAATGGCGATACGATGAAAGCCTGAGCTGGTGGGGTGAGAATAGCTAAAGAGCAAACCATGCCCTCGAAACTGAATCGTGAATGGCACCTTGCGCATAAGATGCCAAAGAATGCGACACTTGAACAGCGCGTTGAGTGGCACATGGAGCACCTCAAACACTGCGCGTGCAGAACGGATCTGCCGCCAGCAGTAGCCGAGGCCATCGCGCAGAAAAAGAAAACAAAGAAATAGATGGATATCGAAAAACTCAAATACCCGATTGGCAAGTACGACGGCGCGCGCCCGAAGAATGCTGCCGAGCGCGCCCTGCTGATCGAGCAATTGCGCAAGCTGCCCGGCGAACTCCGCGCGGCGATAGCAGGACTTTCCGAAGCGCAGCTTGATACACCCTATCGAGAAGGCGGTTGGACCGTGCGCCAGCTTGTGCATCACATCGCCGACTCGCACATGAATGCGCTGGTGCGCACAAAGTTCGCGCTGACCGAGGGCACTCATGCCATCAAAGCCTACAATCAAACCGATTGGGTCAACACGCCGGACGCAACGCTCGCACCGGAAGTCTCTTTGAAATTTCTCGAAGCGCTGCACGAGAAGTTGACGCACATCCTGTCCAACCTTTCGGACACGCAATATGCAAGCGAACTCACGCATCCTGAGCGGCCCGGACAAGAGCTTGATCTGAATTGGCTGCTCGGTTTGTATTCGTGGCACGGCAGACATCACACCGCGCATATTACAAGATTGCGCGAAAGAATGGGGTGGTAGCAGATGAGCGACGCCCAGAGATTTCCCATCGGTGAGTTTGATTACGAAAAGCCCTTGACGCCGCAGGAGCGAGCCGCTTCAATTGCCGCCGTCCGCGAGCTGCCGCTAGAAATTCGCACCGCCGTTCATGGACTGAGTGACGCACAGTTGAATACGCCCTATCGCGAAGGCGGCTGGACCGTGCGTCAGATCGTGCATCATCTCTCCGACGCCAGCGTGATGTTCTACACGCGCCTGAAATCCGCCATGACCGACCACAATCCCATCGCCTTCGGCTACGACGAAAACGATTGGATGAAGCTGTCGGACAACCAACTGCCGATTGAACCGTCGCTTCAAATCTTCGACGGACTTCATGCGCGCTGGGCAAACATTCTCGAAAACATGTCCGCTGCGGATTTCAAGAGAACCTACACTCACTCGGAGCGCGGGCCCGAAACGCTCGACTGGCAACTTAGCTACGCGGGCTGGCATTGCAGACACCACACCGCGCAGATTACGTTCTTGCGCAAGCGCATGAACTGGTAGATCGCAGACTTCACATAATAGTCACTCAATCATCGGGAGCAGATCATGAACGCGAAATTTTGGATTGCGGGAGTTCTCTCCGGTATCGCCATGTTTATTTGGGGGGCCGCGTCGCACATGTTCTTCGGATGGCATGACGCAACTTACAACAGCTTCCGCGATGAGGACAAAGTCATGGAAGTCATCGCCGAAGAAGCGCCGCATTCGGGAATCTACATCGCACCGGTGGCAGGCTCAATGAACGAAGGGCTCACATCCGAACAGCGCGACAAAGCCATGGAAGAAATGTGGGCGAAATCCGCGCAAGGCCCCAACATCTTCGTCTCCGTGCGCCGTGAAGGCATGAGTTCGATGGGCGCGCCGATGATTCTCGATTTTCTCGCGCTTGTCCTGATGTCCTTTGTCATGCTCTGGCTTTTGCAAACCGTGCCCGGACTCTCTTTCGGAGGCAAAGTCCTCTTCGTCCTAATCGCCGGAACCGTCGGCATGGCCTTGGTGCAGCTTGAACAATGGATGTGGTGGAGCTTCTCCACAACCTATGTCCTCGTCAACATCGTGGATTCCGCCCTCCGCTGGGCCGTCGGCGGAATCGTCATGGCGAAGATGAGCAAGTAGAGTATGAAAGAAATCGTCCTGTCAGATCTGGTTGATCCCAACAAGCTCAAGAGCTTCTGCGAAAAGTGGAAGATATCCGAGTTCGCGCTCTTCGGCTCCGTTCTCCGCGATGACTTCGGACCCGACAGCGATATTGACGTACTCGTTACCTTCGCACCGGATGGACAGTGGAGCATGTACAATCTCGTCGAAATGGAAGATGAACTGAAAATCATCTTCGGACGGGACGTGGATTTGGTCCTGCGAAAGACCATCGAGCGCAGCAAGAATCCTTACAGAAGAGAGCATATTCTCTCTACAGCGCGCCCCGTGTATGTGGCGTGATCTTGCGTACCTGCACGACATTGCAACGTCTTGCGAGAGAATTCTTGCTAAGACACGCAACCAGACGCTTGAACAATTCCTCGAGTCCGACGACGTTCACGATATTGTAGTATTGCACTTTGCCGTGATCGGCGAGGCAGCGCGTAAGCTTAGTGATGAAACGAAGGAGAGGCTCGCTGAGGTTCCTTGGCCCAAAGTCGTCGGAATGCGAAACCGCATCGTTCATGACTACAAGCGTATTGACTATGAAGAGGTGTGGAAAGTGGTGTCAACCGACATTCCCGAACTGCACAGAAGCGTGAGGCGCGAATTAGGCCCGGCATGAACCTCTACCACGTCTGGTGCAATCTCAAGAAACTCTATGGGCCAATGGAGGAGATCAATGATTGATCGCAGAGCAAGAACCATCAAAATGTTCTTTCCAACAGACGACCCAACCGAGATTAGAATCATAGAGATTCCGTTCTTCTGGGACGGCAATCTAATCTGGATAAGCCGTGTTGGTTGGCAGCGTTTCGCTGAAGAAATAGGCGATAGTACTTCTGGAGTCTATATGCTTATAGGGCAGTCTGCCTCCGGTGCACGTCCCAAAGTCTACGTTGGCTCAAGCAACAACCTTGTAAGGAGGCTGAAGCAACATGATGCTGGCAAAGATTTCTGGGAGATTGCTGTGGTGTATACCAGCAAATCCGAGAGTTTGACTTCCGCGCACATTGTGTACCTTGAGAGATTGTTGTATGAGCGGGCGCGCGACCTCGGACAATGCGAACTTGAACAAGCCACTGTCGAAAACACGAAGCTACCAAAAGCGGACGAGAATCAAGTTCTCTATACTTATGACCAAATTCTTCTAATTCTGCCGACGCTAGGATTGGATTTCCTTGTTGACTACGGGACCAATGATGCACCAAGTGAACCAACGGGGAACACAAAACAACTCGACCCCCCTTCGCCGGATTCTTTCCGGACACCCGGCGATCTTCAGCGGCAGAAGGGAAGCCCCACAGAATTTTTGATGACGTACGCTAATGTGACCGCACGAGCAATACTCGAAAAAGGCAAGATTGTTGTCTTAGCTGGGTCCCAGGCAAGAAGGCACGAGACGGACTCACTGCAAGAAAACTATCGAAATATCAGAAAGGTTCTCCTCGCCGAGGGAGTGTTGGTTGGGACTACTGGGGACCTCTTGCAATTTACAAGAGACTATCCGTTTTCAACACCATCAAAAGCGGGTTGTGTGATTGCTGGGGCTTCTGTGAATGGAAGAACAGCATGGAGAGATAAGACAGGGAAGACATACGCAGATTTTGTAGACGAAGATCTCTCACAAATTTCGGTAGCAGGTGAAGAACTCGGAGAGAATTCCATTGAAATGATTGTTGTGGAACACAAAGGCGAATAGAACCCCCTTGCCCATGAACCTCTACCACGTCTGGTGCAACCTCAAGGAGTCGCGGCGCGACCTCGAATTTGTCGAGAACCTGCGCGCGTATATGGAGCACCTCGTCAAGATGGGACAGATGAGTTCATGGCGATTGACGCGGCGCAAACTTGGCTTCGGCCCCGCCGAATTGGGAGAGTTTCACATCACCATGGAGTTTAAATCGCTCCACGAAATGGAAGACGCATTCGGTGACATCGCAAAACGTTCCGGCGAAGTCGAAGAGCTGCACCGCAAAGTTTTCATGATGGTAACAGATTTTCGTTCCGGATTGACGCGGGATTTCCCCGATCCGGGCAGAACATAACCACTCAAACAAATCAACAGGATGGCTATGATGAAAAAACTACTCTTCATTGCATTTGCAGCCCTGCTGCTTTCAGGCGCCGCGCAGAACTTCGCGCAGGACACTTCCCAAATTGAAACCAGGAAGGAAGCGCTCGCCGCCGATGCGGATTCGCTGGAAGCTCGCCGTCGCGCGCTCCGCGAAGAAGGTTCCGCGCTCGAACGCCGCGAATTTGAACTCAAGCAGGAAATCGCGGAACTCAACGGCCGCCTGAAGGCCGCAAAGATGGAACTCAAGCAGAACAAGATTGATCAGAAGGATCACGCCCTGCGCACGAAAGAACTCTCGCGTGACCGCAAAGAGCACAAGATGGATAAGAAAGAGATCAAGCTGAAAGAGAAAGAAGCGAAGCGCGCGGAGAAAGAAGCCAAGAAGGCCGCCAAAGAAGCCGAACAACCCAAGAATTAATCAGGCCAACACGCAGTTTATGTCCGATATCAAACCGAAACGCGGCTGGCAGCCCGTCGAAGACGTCAACTGGGATGTCTTCGAGCGCGCCATTGCCGAATCGAAAAACAAACAGCAGATTCTCGCGCACCTCAGAAATCTCTTCGAGAACAAGGGATACGCGAATATGATCCGTGCCGCCGAAGTTGCCTATAACCGCCTGGTCGAAGTGCTGCCCGGCAACAAATCCTCCATCGGTGTCTACACTTATGTGGACGGCAAGGAAATCTACTCAAACTTCCGCTTTGAACCTGCCGGAGGCAAGCAGGAAAAAGACGCGTTTGAATACTGAGCAAGGATGAAGGATGAAATATGAAGGCGGGGTCAACGAGACCTTCATACGAGCCAGTCAGACCTTCTTGAAGGAATTCCTGATCAAGATTGAAGAGGCCGTCGGCAAACTCTCAGACGAGCAAATCTGGCATCGCTCCAACGACGCGTCCAACTCAATCGGCAATCTGCTGCTTCATCTCGAAGGAAACGTCCGCCAGCATATCATCTCCGGCGTCGGTCAAGTTCCCGATACGCGTAACCGCCCATCTGAGTTCGCCGAAAAAGAAGGCAGGAGCAAAGAGAACTTACTCGCCGCGCTGAGTAGATGCGTGGACGAAGCCTGCGCCGCGCTCGATATAATCGCACGCGAAGCCCTGCTTACAACGCGTGTCATCCAAGATAAAGAAGTCCGCCTGCTCGATGACATCTATCACGTCGTCGAACACTTCTCCTATCACACCGGCCAAATTATCTGGGCCGCCAAAGCCGTTACCGGAAAAGGATTCGACTGGTACAAATACCTCGATCCGAAAGCATGATCACGAAACATTGAATTGATAAATGTCCGACAAAGAAACACTCGACCTGCCCTTAAACGGTAACGGAAACGGCGAAAGCCGGATCATTCCCGTGAATGTCGAAGACGAAATGAAGTCTTCGTACATCAACTACTCCATGTCCGTCATCGTGTCGCGCGCGCTGCCCGATGTGCGCGACGGCTTGAAACCCGTGCACAGGAGAATTCTCTACGGCATGATGGAACTCGGTCTCGGCGCGGGACGGCCCTACAAGAAATGCGCGCGTATCGTCGGCGACGTCATGGGAAAGTATCACCCCCACGGCGATCAGGCGATCTACGACACACTCGTGCGCATGGTACAGGATTTTTCGCTGCGCTATCCGCTCGTGGATGGTCAGGGCAACTTCGGCTCGGTGGACGGTGACGGCGCAGCTGCCATGCGTTACACCGAAGCGCGCATGAACCGCATCGCGGAAGAAATGCTTGCCGATATCGAGAAGGATACGGTCAATTTTGTCCCCAACTACGACGACTCAATCCAAATCCCTTCAGTTCTGCCCGCGCGTTTTCCCAATCTCTTGGTCAACGGTTCAGACGGAATCGCCGTCGGCATGGCCACGCGCATTCCGCCGCACAACCTCGGCGAAGTGATTGACGCGTGCGTCGCGCTGATTGATGACGAATCACTGACCACGAACGACTTGACGAAATTTGTGCTTGCACCTGACTTTCCCACAGGGGGAATTATCTTCGGACGACAGGGAATTTACGACGCCTACAACACCGGTCGCGGCAGAATTATCGTGCGCGCAAAGGCTAACATCGAACAGCCCGAAAAAGCGAACCAGCGCACCAAAATCGTCGTCACTGAAATTCCCTATCAGGTCAACAAGACGCGCCTGATTGAACGCATCGTCGAATTGGTCAACGACAAAAAGATTGAAGGCATCGCGGATATTCGCGACGAATCCGACCGCGAGGGAATGCGGCTTGTGATTGAGCTCAAGCGCGAAGCCGTGCCCGAAGTCGTGATGGCCTCCCTGTATAAGCACACTCCGATGCAGGAGAGTTTCGGCGTCATCATGCTGGCTCTGGTTCACGGCGTGCCGCGCGTGCTGAAATTGCGCGACATCATCGCGGAGTTCCTTGAGCACCGCAACGAAGTCACGCTGCGGCGTGTGCGCTTTGAACTCGAGGAAGCGCGCAACCGCCTGCACATTTTGGAAGGCTTGCAGATTGCCGTGGATCACATTGATGAAGTGATCAATATCATTCGCGCCGCGAGTTCTCCTGAAACCGCCGCAGCCGAATTGCGCGCGACGTTTGGACTTTCGGAAAAGCAGACCAAGGCAATTCTCGATATGCGCCTTGCCCGTCTGACCGGACTCGAGCGCCAGAAGCTTTTGGACGAAATCCGCGAAGTGAAAGCGCGTATCGCCGAACTTGAACCCCTGGCACGCGACGAAAACCGCAGACTCCGCTTGGAATTCGTTCGCAAAGAACTGCTCGAACTCCGCGAGAAGTACGGCGACAAACGCCGCACGGAAATCGTGGACGACGAAGCCGAAGTCACAATCGAAGATATGATCGCGCCCGAAGAAATGGTCGTCACCATTTCGCATTCAGGCTACATCAAACGCTTCCCCGTTTCCGGATTCCGTAAGCAGGGCCGCGGCGGAAGAGGGTCACAAGGAGCGACGACCAAGGAAGACGATTGGGTCGAGCAGCTCTTCATTGCCTCGACGCACGACTACATCCTATTCTTCACGGATCGCGGGAAATGCTACTGGCTCAAAGTCTATCAGATTCCGCAAATGGGTCGTGGAACAAGAGGCAAGGCGCTTGTCAATCTGATTGAACGTAGCGCAGATGAAAAAGTCCGCGCCTACGTCACGGTCAGTGAATTTGCCGAGGACCGCTATGTCCTGATGTGCACCAAGCGCGGAACCGTCAAGAAAACCTCCCTTTCAGATTTTTCAAATCCGCGTTCGACCGGAATCATTGCCATCAATATCGCCGAAGGCGACGAACTTCTTGGTGCGCAACTCACCGACGGAGATGGAGAAGTCATCATCGGAACCGCAGAAGGCAAGGCCGTGCGCTTCAGTGAAACCGATGTGCGCGCCATGGGACGCTCCGCGACCGGTGTTCGCGGCGTCCTGCTGAAACCCGGCGTTGACGCCGTCGGTATGATCGTGGTTCGAGGAGATTCCAGCATCGTCACCGTCACCGAAAAAGGCTACGGCAAACGCAGCGACGTCTCTGACTATCGCCTGACCAAGCGCGGAGCGGGCGGCGTACTTGCGTTGAAAACCACCGACAAAACCGGCCGCATGTTGGCCATGAAGGAAGTCGCCGAATCAGACGACCTGATTATCGTTACCGAGCAAGGCGTCGTGATTCGTCAAAGCGTGAACACGATCCGCTCGATGGGTCGCGTCACACAAGGCGTGCGCCTGATCAAACTTGATGAAGGAGATCGCGTCGCCGACGTCGCAAAAGTCGTGAACGAAGATGAAGAAGTCGAAGGCGATCTCCCGCTGGAGTAGTAAGCTATCGAGCCACAAGCGATGACACGCAATCAGAGTGCAAATCACGCAGGCACCCGGCGGCGCTCACTGCTGACCTCCTTCTGGCTGCCCGCCGGAGGAAGCCTGCTGGATATTGCCGCGATCGTCATTGCCGCGATGATCTCCTTCTACTTGCGCTTCTCCACACCGGTCGCGCGAATGCTGCACCCAAGCTGGAATCCCGCAGCGATCGAATATTTCGGCTTCGCAATCATTCTTGGTGTGGTCTATGTCATCTTGAGTTGGTCCTACCGCCACTACTCGACCCAAAGTGCGGTTCCACTCGATCTCGACATCGGCAGAATCATGCGCAGCTCCGTGTTGGCTATGGGACTCGTCATGGCCGGCATCTTCTTTTATCGCCAGTTCTCCTACTCACGCCTGGTCTTTCTGCTCACGCTTGTGTTGATGATCCCCATGCTGATCATGTCGCGCGTGATCTACCAGCGCTGGCGAAAGAATCTGTTCAAACGCGGAGTCGGCGTGCAGCGCGTGGCCGTTTGGGGCACGGGAGCCGAAGCGGTCAGACTATGGAACAGCCTCATGAAGGGAAGCACGCAGGGCTTCGAACTAATCGGCTTTGTCGGAGCAAGTCCCGTTCAGAACGGCACGAGTCTGGGCGACGTATCGGCTCTGCGTCAACTATGGTCCGAACACGAACTCGATGCTATCATGCTTGCGCCTTCATCGGACGAAGAAGCGCAACTCGGCGACATCGCGCGCGCGGCGGAAGGCACGCCGCTTGAATTGCTCTACGTTCCGCCCGCAGTAGACGTCTCAAGAAGCCGCGTGCAAGTCACCGAACTGGGCGGCAAACCCGTCCTGAAACTCAAGACCCTGCCGATGTCCGGCGTAGGTTACATCATCAAACGCCTGATGGATTTCGGAGTCTCCGCGCTGGTTCTGCTCCTTTTCAGTTGGCTCTACGCGCTGATTGCACTCGCCGTCCGTGTCTTTGACGGGAAACCCGTCTTCTATAAACAACGCAGAGTTGGGATGGACGGACGCGAATTCAACATGCTCAAGTTTCGCTCCATGCTCGAAAACGCCGAGGACAAAACCGGCGCCGTGTGGGCCGTAAGAAATGATCCGCGCGTCACCACGTTCGGGAAATTCCTGCGCCGCTGGTCACTCGATGAACTGCCGCAATTCTGGAGCGTCCTGAAGGGGGAAATGTCGCTGGTCGGTCCGCGACCCGAACGACCCGAATTCGTCAACCAATTCGCGGAGTCCGTCCCCAGCTATCTCGATCGCCACCGTGTTAAGTCGGGACTCACCGGCTGGGCCGTCATACACGGCTTTCGCGGAAGCTCGACCGGCATCGAAGAACGAACCGAATACGATCTCTATTACGTCGAGAACTGGACACTCTGGCTCGACATTCGCATCTTGCTGCGCACCATCGCGGCAGTCATTTCCGGAAAGGGAGCAATGTGAGGTAGGTTATGACCGACGAAATACCCGCCAAGAAAATCGCCGATGGCTCGCGCCGCAACTCCAAAAAGAAAAGCGCGAAAGTCAAAAGGCAGAAGACTTCCAACAAAGTATCTGATGCGACGGTCAAGCGATTGTCGAAATATTACCGCACGCTGCAAAATGCGCTTGCGACCGACAAAACCACAATCTCTTCCGAAGAAATCGGACGGCTGAACGGCCTAACCGCCGCGCAAGTCCGAAAAGACCTCTCCGTCTTCGGAGCCTTCGGAAGAAGAGGGCTCGGATATAGCGTCGTGGACCTGCACCGAGCCATCAGCCGAATTCTCGGGCTCCACCGCACGTGGAACGTGTGTCTGGTCGGGGTCGGAAATATCGGAACTGCACTCGTGCACTTCAAACAGTTCGCCGAACAGGGCTTCATCTTCAAGCTCGTGCTCGACAGCGACAAGGAAAAGCATGGGAAGATGGTCGGCGATCTCAAAATCGAAGACTTCGCTCATGCCAAGGAACTCATCGAACGCGAGAACATCAAAATTGCCGTCGTCGCGGTGCCCTCAAATGCCGCGCAAAAAGTTGTGGACTTTCTGGTGGATGCGGGGATTCGAGCCGTCTTGAATTTTGCTCCCGTCTCCATCTTTGTCCCCAAACACGTCGCAGTCCGCAACGAAAACATGGCGATCGAAATCGAGGCCCTTTCCTACGCCCTCTCCAGCAAGGGCCAAAGACCCCGCCAAACCCTCACGCCATAAGCCCTGCACGAATCCCCGATACGACAAAGCCCCGGTGATGAGCCAGGGCTTTATTGTAAACGCCATCCACGTCACTACCAAAACAAGAAGGGGTGGCCCCAGCGGACCACCCCTTGAACAAACCGTGCTTTTGAGCGTTACTTCGCGGCGGAAAGATGCTTGGAGACCAGCTTGGTCATCTCAAACATCGAAACCTGCTTCTTGCCGAACAGCTTCGCCAGCTTGTCGTCGGCATTGATCATGCGACGATTCGCCTTGTCCTGAAGATTGTTCTTCTTGATGTAATCCCAGATCTTCTTGGTGACTTCGGTGCGCGGCATCGCCTTCGCGCCGATCACGTCGCCGAGAATCGCGGACGGCTGCATCGGGGCCATGAAAGCGGCGTTCGGTTTGCGCTTTGCGGCCTTCTTGACAGCCTTCTTCGGGGCGGCTTTCTTCGTGGCCTTCTTCGGAGCGG
>JADLDM010000137.1 GCA_020846695.1 bacterium
GCGCAGTACCACTATCTTCGCGCGCTGGAGGATCATGCGGACACGTCGCTCGTGCTCTACAATATGGGGAACGTGATTTACGGTGCGGGCGAGTATGAGAAGTCTTCACAATTGTTTGGCGCGGCATTGGATTCCAATTCGTCTTTGGAGCGCCAAAGTCAAACGCTCTATAATCTCGGCACGAGCGAACTTCAAGCGCAAAAGCCTGACCGCGCAATTCCCGCCTATATCGAGGCGCTGCGGCGAAATCCTGACGACTTAGACGCCAAGCAGAATCTTGAGCTTGCGTTGAGGATGCGTCAGCAACAGCAGCAGCAACAACAGCAGGAGCAGCAGAATCAGGGCGAGCAGAAGCAGGATTCAACACAACAACAGAACGGTCAGCAGAAACAACAAGACCAGGATCAGCAGCAGCAGGAACAGCAGCAGCAGAATCAGGATCAGCAGCAGGGCGAGGAAAACCAGCAGCAGCCGCAGAAGCAGCAGGGTCAGCCTCAGCAAATGACGAAAGAGGAGGCCGAGCAACTCTTGAATGCGCTGCTGCAGGACGAGCAGAATACTCTGGAGCAGGTGCGCAAGATGAAGGCGACGGCTCGCAAAAAGCGGGAGCGCGATTGGTGAGTCGTCTTCTCCTTTTGATCGTGCTGACGGCGCAGGCGGCATGGGGGCAACACAGCTTCACCGTGAAGCCGTCCCGCACGATTGTACCGGCGGGTGAGCCATTCGAAGTTGAATTCATTTTTTCAGGCGCCTCAACGGGCATCTCTTCGCCCCGTCTGGAGCCGCTTGAGAATATCGAAGTCGTGGGTGGTCCCTCCAGCGCAACGAACGTGAGCATCGTGAACGGGAAGATGTCTTCACAGGCAAGCTTTTCCTATGTCATGCGCGGAGTCAAACAGGGCCCGGCCAAGATCGGTTCGGCGCAAGTCGTCTACAAGGGCCGCAGTTACGCAACGGAAGCGCTCGCGATTACTATCGCCGCGCCCAACTCAAAACAGAACTCGTCGGCGGGTGAAGAAGTTTTCATCCGGGTCTACGCGGACAAGACTGACGCCTATGTTGGTGAGCAAATCGTCCTGACCTATAAGCTATTTTTCGCCGCGCGAATCGCTCCGCCGGAGATCAAGGAGCTTCCGCAAGCTAAGGGCTTCTGGAGCGAGGACATAGATCTGCCGCAACAGATGGTTCTTCGCGACGAGGTCATCGAGAATCGAAGTTATCGCTCGGGCGTGTTCAGAAAGGTCGCGTTGTTTGCGACGACCGCAGGCGACCTGACGGTGGAGCCGCTGCGCGCCACGGTTCGCGTGGAGCGTCGTGAGAAAAGAAAGGGCAGGTCAAACGATCCTTTTTTCGGCGACCCCTTCTTCAATTTTGGTACACGCATGGATGAAGTAGAGGTTAGCACGCGCGCGCTCACGCTGAAGATTCGTCCGCTACCTCAAGACCAGCAGCCGTCGAGCTTCACCGGCGCGGTCGGCGAGTACAACCTTTCCGCAAAACTGGATCGAGCGCAGTGTCAGGCTCACGAGGCCGTGACGCTTCTTGTTCAAGTGCGCGGCGAAGGGAACATCAAGACTTTGCCTGCGCCTCAGGTCTCCGTTCCGTCCGATTTCGAGAGCTATGATCCGAAGACCGGCGAGAACATCAAGCGCGGACCTGAACGAGTCACGGGATCGAAGAGCTTCGAGTATGTGCTGATTCCGCGCGCGCCGGGACGTCAAGCGATTCCCGAAGTGCGTTTCTCGTATTTTGATCCTGAGAAGAAGCGCTACGTCGAGCAAAGCGCGGGGCCGTTTGTCCTGGATGTTTCCCGCGGAGACGGTACACGTCCTGCGGACGGCGCGGTTCCCTATGCTGCGAAACGAAATGTGGAGACCGTGGGGCAAGATATCGCCTTCGTGAAAACGGAGATTGGTGAGCGGTCATCCTCAGCGAGTCTCCCGCACCAGGAGTTGTGGTTCTGGTTTGGCTGCGGCGCGCCTTGGGCGGCGCTCGCTGCCGTAGTGGTCGTTAGAAGGAAACAGGAGACGCAAGGCCGGAGTCTGAGCGGCCGTCGTCGTCGCGCTCTGCGCAGAGCTCAGACAGAGCTTGCAGAAGCGGTGAAGCTGACGGATGCCGGTAATCAACTGGACGCATCGCGCCACGCAATCATTGCTGTCGGTCATGTACTTGCGGAGTGGACGGGTTTAGCCGCCGGTGGCGCGACGACTGAACAGTGGCAAACAGAGTGGCGCGTTCGAGGCCATTCAGAGTCACACTGGGCAACTATGCGGGAAATTCTTGAATCTTCAGATAGAGTACGTTACGCCGGCGCCGGCGCGGGGGAAGAGCTTCGGACCAAGCTTGCGGCCCTCAAACAAGCGCTGGAGCAGTTGGAGGCGGGGCAATGAGAAGATTCTTGTTGATCATGTCCACTCTCTTGTGGATGACCGTCGGGGCGGCTCAGACACAGAACGAGTTTCAGGCGGGATTGGCAGCTTTTCAGAGCGGCGACTGGAAGAGCGCTTTGCAACAGTGGGAGCAGCTGACGCTCGGCGGTGAGAGCAGCGGGGCCTTGGAATACAACATTGGAAACGCTTACTTCCGCTTGGGCGAGACTGCGTCGGCGATATTGCACTATGAGCGCGCCTTGAGATTTCTTCCCACCGACGAAGACGTGATTCACAATCTCAGACTTGCGAATCTGGGAACGGTGGATCGGATTGATCCGACCTTGCGGCTTGGTATTTGGGAAGTCGCGGACGGTGCGCGCGATGCGCATTCAGCGAGGCAGATCGCTGTCTCTGTGATTTGGTTCAGTTTGATTGCGGCAGCCTCGGTTGCTCTGTGGTTGGTTGGCCCTTCGCGTTTGCGCAAGAGTCTCAAGCGCGCGTCTGTCGCAACTGGCATTCTTCTGGTGCTTCTCTGTTTATGGTATGTGTGGCGTTCCTCTTATGAGGCACAAACACGTGCTATCGTCATGGCAGAGAAGACGGACATCTACTCCGGTCCATCGGACTCATCCACGCAGCTTTTCTCGCTCCATTCCGGGAGCAAGGTTCGTGTGTATGAGACGCTTTCGGGTTGGCTCAGAGTGGGTCTCCCGGACGGACGCGACGGCTGGATGAAAGACTCTGACGCCGAGCACATCTGAGTCTCCGCTTGCCTGACGTCATCTATCAGCTTGACATTCCCTCGGATATTCCGTATTTTCTTGCATTTCCCATCCTCTGGAGCCACGACGACCCCCGCGCCACTCGTATCCATTATTATCCTGAATTACAATGGCTTGGAGTTTCTCCCGCGTTGCTTAGAGAGCCTGCGGAAGACAACCTATTCGCCCATTGAAATTGTTGTTGCGGATAACCTGTCCACGGACGGCAGTCTGGCCTACCTCCGGGAGAGTTGGCCAGACGTTCAGATCATTGAATTGGGGGAGAATCGGGGCTACAGCGGAGCTTATAATCGGACCGTACCGCAGGCCAGCGGGGAGTATTGTGTCCTTTTGAATTTCGATGTGGAAGTCGAGCCGAATTGGCTCGAACAGGCGATCGAGATGCTGGAGAGCCTGCCGCAGGTCGCAGCCGTGCAGCCCAAGCTCAAAGCCTATCAGCATCACGATAGATTCGAGTACAGCGGTGGTTCGGGCGGATTCCTTGACGCCTACGGATTCCCGTATGTTAGGGGACGGATATTCGATTCGATTGAGACCGACAAAGGTCAGTACGACGATCCGGTAGAGGTATTCTGGGCAACGGGCGCAGCATTAGTCGTGCGGAAAGAGAGCTTCATTAAAGCGGGTGGGCTTGACGAAGACTTCTTCATGCATATGGAGGAATTGGATTTCTGCTGGCGGCTCTGGCTAACCGGTCAGAGAGTCATGGTCGCGCCGCGAGGGACGGTCTATCACTGGGCGGGCGCGGCCCTTTCGGCAGATCGCTTTCGAAAGATGTATTTGAATCATCGCAACAGCCTTGCGATGCTGTTCAAGAACTACGAACTGAGGAATCTTGCTTTCAGGCTTCCCGTCCGTTGGTTCCTTGACTGGACTGCGATACTTTCCTCGCCTTTGCGTGGAGAGCCGAAGAGATCCGCAGCGATCCTCGCGGCACACCTGCATTTTTTGTGGAACGTGCCGCGATTGATTATCAAGCGCAGGCGGGTTCAGGCCATGCGTACGGTTTCTGACCGCGAGCTTGAGCACGTGATCGCGCCATTGAGCCTTGTCTGGCGTTACTTTGTGAAGAAACAGAAGACCTTCAGCCAACTACACCCCATATCGTGAAATTCGACACGCACCGCTGGTGCGCATCAGCAGTATTTCTGGCATCGTTGATTGTCTACGCGGTGACGATGGCGGATACTGTTTCCTTCTGGGATTGCGGCGAGTTTTCGGCCTGTTCGCATACTCTGTCGGTTCCCCATCCGCCGGGTTCTCCTCTGTTTCTGATCATCGGGCGCTTCTTCGCACTGCTGCCGTTTTCTTCAGATATTGCGGTGCGGATTACCTGGATGTCCGTGCTTGTGAGCGCTTTCGCGATTTTGCTTGCGTATCTGATCATCGTTCGACTGATTCGCCATGTTCGCGGAGTTGAAGAAACGGCGACCTACAAGCTGATTACTTACGGTGGCGCGATGGTCGGTTCTTTAACGCTGGCGTTTTCCTACTCGATGTGGTTCAACGCCGTGGAGTCTGAAGTTTATGCGATGAGCCAGCTTCTGACTCATCTTGTCGTATGGCTGATTCTGGTTTGGCATGAACATGCGGATGAACCGGGCAATGAGCGCTGGCTTCTGCTGATCGCCTATGTCATTGGTTTGGCGACCGGTGTTCACTTATTGATGATTCTGGCCATACCGGCGATTGCTTTGGTGATGTATTTCCGTCGTCGCAAGTTCTAGACAATGAGTTTTCTCGGAATGGCTGCGGCTACCGGCGTCGTTTTCATTCTGGTTTATCCCGGGGTCGTGAAGTGGCTGCCGGGATTGGGCGAGAAGCTCAATAGCTTGTGGGTTCCTTTCATTGTGACGGCTCTTCTGGGTATGGTCTTCTGGTGGGCGGTGAAGAACCGACACGGGATCATCGGCACGGGGATGGCGGGCCTGCTTCTGATCATTGTCGGGTATTCAACCTACACGATGATCTACGTCCGTTCCGGCTTGAATCCGCCGATTGACGAGAACGACCCGGATTCTCCGGCGCGTTTCCTGAGCTACCTGAATCGCGAGCAGTACGGCGATCGCGACATGTTTCCCAGAGTGTGGAAGCGCAATCCTGCGTATTCCAGTGAGTGGGACTATTTCTGGTCCTATCAGGTTAACAAGATGTTCAATCGCTACCTTCTCTGGCAGTTCGTAGGTCGGGAAGGCGCTCCGCATCGCGAGTTTCAAGATGCCGGAGTGGAGCCGAACTATTCATTCGTTTCGATGCTGACGGACAAGCCGGAGGGATTGATTCGCTGGTTCGCGATTCTGACTTGCGCTCCTTTGCTACTGGGGTTGATAGGTTTTTTTCAGCAGTTTGGCAAGGACAAGTCGGGATGGCTGGTCGTCGCGACCATCTTCTTCATGACGGGCTACGCGGTCATCGTTTACCTGAATCAAGACGATCCGCAGCCTCGTGAGCGTGATTACTCCTACGTGGGCGCGTTCTTCGCGTTTGCAATCTGGATCGGCCTCGGAGCGGCGTCTGTGATCGAGTGGGTATCTAACAAACTCAAAGGTTCGCAGGCGATGACGGCGGGAGTCGTCGGGCTTCTAATTCTGCTCAGTCCGGTCATGCTGCTCGCGAAGAACTACTCGATGAACGATCGCAGCGACAACATGGTGGCTTGGGATTACAGCTACAACATGTTGATGTCCTGCGAACAGAACGGATTGCTCTTCACTAACGGCGATAACGATACCTTCCCCGTGTGGTATCTTCAGGAAGTAGCGGGCGTGCGCAAGGACGTGCGCGTTTGTAATCTGTCGCTCCTGAACACCGGATGGTACGTAAAGCAGTTGCGCGATCGGGAACCAAAGGTGCCGATCTCATTCAACGACGCCTACGTTGACCGCTACGTTGATGGACAGGATGAGCAGGCGCTCATTTCGCGCTACTGGCCGCCCGAGAAACGTGAAGTCACATTGGAGACGCCGGATGGTCCGATGAAGTGGACTGTCCCGGGCGCCATGTATGTTCGTTATAAGCCGGGTGAGGACCGCACGCCCAATTTTCTGCGCGTTCAGGATTGGATGATCCTTGACATCTTGCGTACGAACTTCGATCGCACGAAGACTCCCAACCCGCGACCGGTTTATTTCGCTGTGACTGTTGCGAACTCGAACATGGTTGGACTGCGCGACTTCCTGACGATGGAGGGATTGGTCTTCAGGGTGGACACGAAGCCGGGCCGTCAGATAGGCGCGCAGCGCTTGCTTGAACACGTTATGCACACATTCCCCGGACATTTCAGGGGGATTGCCGATCCCGGCGTGCATTTTGATGACAACGTATGGAAGCTCTTGCAGAACTATCGCTCGGCGTTCTTACAGCTTGCTTACTACTATCGCTCGCAGCCGGATCAACCGGGCACCACTCCGTCCGGCTACACGTCGCTTGAGGATCAGGTGGCAAACTTCGACCGCCTGTCCAATCGCGAGAAAGCACTCGTGCTGATGAAGATGATGGAGCGGGAGATTCCTGAAAGCGTCCGTCCCATCGGCAACGTCGAACTCTCTCTTCAGCTTGGGCGCATGTACGACGATTTGGGCGAGCCGGAGGAGATGCGCAAGCGGCTTGAGTGGGCGTTGCAACGCAATGATCTTTCAACGGATTCGCGGTTGAAGATTGCCGCTTCCTATGCAGGCTCCTTCAAGGACACTGCGAAGGCTGCGGATATGGTGCGCGATGCGCTCGGAGCTTCTCCATCGAGCGATCAGCTGTTCACAGCAGGCTCTTCGATGTATCAGGCCGGAGCCTTTGAACTTGCTGCGGACTACTTCGACCGATGCCTGAAGCAGGATCCAAGAAACGGTCAGGCGATCGGCGGCATGTTGCAGTCTTTGGAAGCTCTCGGCAGGCTTGAGCAGGCCGTGCAAGTATTGGAAAGTTGGTTGGCCACTACGCCGAACGATGCAGGCGCTCGTCGGCGATTACAAGATATTCAAAACCGTCTTGCCGCGCGTGATACCGGTGCGACGAGGAACTAAGCATTCTTTATTCATTCGGAGGCAGAGTATGTACCGACTAATGGGATCTTTGATTATGGCAGCCTTGCTTTGTTTGTCGGTGACACAAACGGCGCAGGCGGAGGACAGTCCGAACAAGTTCGGAATTCAATTGGGCGGCGGCTACGGAATTTACGACATGGGTGACGTCGAATTGGGTGTGGATTATTTGTTGCAGAACGTGGACGGCGGCGTTGCCACGCGCGAAGACGGCGGTATCATGGGCAATCTCGCGCTCATTTATCGTCCCGGAAAGCATCAGATTTGGGAGATCGGTTATAACCCGCTTTTCGACGTTGAGAATCTTGTTGAGTTCAAGAGTGGCGATTCGGCCGCGACCGGCCAGCTTCTGATGCACGCCAATGAGTTCTACGCAAAGGCGGGAGTGACGACTGACTTGGCGAAGCGTCTTCAACTTGCTCTTGGTCTTGGAGTCGCATATTACAATTGCGAGATGCAGATTCAGGACGAGTTCAACGGCCGCTTCTACTATGATGCCGTGGGTCGCGCCTTCGGTTTGATTGGAACGGTGGGACTTGAGCTCGGCCTTTCCAAGCGCGTCGGTCTCTTCCTGACCGGCGGCGGCCGCTGGGCCAACGCGGCTAATTTCTCCTATGAAAGCAGCCCCGGCAATCGCACATCCGTACCTGTGCTCGGGGGAACACGCGCAATGGAGGTGAATCTCTCCGGCGGATTCGCGCAGGCGGGATTTCGATTCTACTTTGACCCGCTGACAAAGCCTGTAGACTTCACTCGCTGATTCCTCGCGAACTTTCGTTTTCACAAGAAGGACCATCCTCTGCTTTCTGCCGGGATGGTCTTTCTCCAGAATGCACAAGCTCTCTGAAGCTCAATGCAAAATGGCAAATGACATCTTGATAATCTTGGGATCCGAGAGTGATCGGGAGCTGTTCGACGATACCGCGAAGTACGCGGGATTCTTCGGGCTGACTTTCGAGCTTGCGATCCTCTCTGCGCACAGGAACCCGGAACAATTGCACGCGCGCTTGCGCGTCGCCGAGAATGACGGCACATCGGTCGTCGTTGCTTGCGCGGGCATGGCGGCGCACCTTGCCGGCGCGTGTGCAGCGCAAACAACCCTTCCTGTGATCGGCGTTCCCGCGTCCGGTTCAACGCTTGGCGGGCTGGATGCATTGCTCTCAACCGTTCAAATGCCTGCTGGTGTTCCCGTGGCAACCGTAGCCATCGGAAAAGCAGGCGCGCGCAACGCAATCATCCTTGCCGCGCAAATTATCGCTCTGAAGAGACCTGAATTGAAGATGAAACTGCGGGACTTTAAGGAAGCGGGTTGCCGTTTGTGAAAGCGCTCGTCATCATACCGACTTACAACGAACGAGAGGGAATCGAAGCGATCATTCGCGCGGTCTTCGAGTTGAACTGTGGTCTCGAAGTTCTGATCGTTGACGACAACTCACCTGATGGAACAGCCGCCATCGTGAAGGAGCTTCAGGAATCGCTTGCCGGATTGCACATACTTGAGCGATCAGGGAAGCTCGGCTTGGGAACCGCCTACGTGGCCGGGTTCAAGTATGCAATTGAGAGGGGCTACGATGCCGTGTTCGAGATGGACGCCGACTTTTCGCACGATCCGAAAGTTCTGCCGAAATTCCTTGAGAGGATTAAGGACCACGACTTTGTGCTCGGCTCACGCTACGTGAACGGAATCTCGGTGGTCAACTGGCCGCTTTCGCGTCTGATGTTGAGTTACTTCGCATCTTACTACACGCGTGTCATAACCGGTATGCCCATCAAAGACCCTACGGGCGGCTTCAAGTGTTTCCGCACGTCAACATTGAAAGCGATTGATCTTGATCGCATTCATTCCAACGGCTACAGTTTCCAGATTGAGATGAACTTCAAGGCGTGGAAGAAGGGATTCAAGTACATCGAGATTCCCATCATCTTTGAAGATCGCCGCGTCGGCAAGTCGAAGATGTCCAAAGCACTTGTTCGCGAGGCTGTGTGGATGGTGTGGAAGCTGCGAATCAATTCAATCTTCGGCAGGCTGTGAGCGAAGCGCGCGGCTGCGTCACCGCTGTCGTGGTGACCTTTGAATCGGCCGCCACGATTGAGAGATGCCTCGAGCCGCTTCTCCAATCTGAAGAAGTCAGTCTCGTGGTAGTCGTGGATAACGCTTCGCGCGATGAGACACTTACAGAACTTCCCGACGACGATTCCCGGCTCCGCAAAATCCGCAACGAGCGAAATCTCGGATTCGGCGCTGCGTGCAACGTGGGCGCGCGGCTTAGCGAGTCCGAGTTCCTGTTGTTTGTCAATCCAGATGCGCAGCTCCCTGCACTTTCGACGCAATATCTGCTCAATTTCCTCAGATTTCGCTTGGAAGCAGCCTGTTGCGGTCCTGCGATTCGTGATGAGCACGGGTTATTCGATCCTGCGGCGCGGCGAGGTCTCCCGACCCCGCTGAACGCCTTAGGTAGGCTGTTTCATCTTGAGAAGCTCTTCCCGCATAATCGAGCGCTTTCAGGTTACACGATGCCCTGGGCGGGATTTGAGCGTGAGATGATGGTGGATTCGATTCTCGGCGCCTGTATGATGATCCGCCGCGAAGATTTCATGCGAGTTGGCGGATTCGACGAAGACTATTTTCTCTTCGGCGAGGATATTGACCTCTGTTATCGCCTGGCGAAAGCAGGACGGGAAATTTGGTACGTGCCATCTGCGCATATGACTCATATCGGAGGCGCGAGTATGGCCAAGGAACCGCGGCTGGCGCGACGCGAGTTCTTTCGGGCAATGGAGATTTATTGGAGAAAACACCGACCGAGGGGTTGGTCTGGAATTCTGTCCGTTTTCGTAATCGCGGGAATCAGACTTCGAGCGATGCTCGACCGTATAATTGGACACTGATCGGATTCAAGTCCGAGTTGTGATAGTAAGGAGGTCAAGCGATGAGCAAGACTGCCACTCATGAGGCCGTGAAGAGCGGCGCCGCGCATAGCAACGGCACTGCCGGAACCGTTAAGAGCGGATTCGCCTCGGGTTTTGTGCTGGATTTCGAGAAGCCAATCGTCGAACTTGAACACAAGATCGCGGAAATGCGAACTCTTGCCGAAAGCTCGGGGATGAAGAATCTCGGAGTAGAAATTGATCGTATGCAGAAGAAGGCTCACCGCATGCGCGAGGAAGTGTATTCGCAGCTTTCCCGTTGGCAGAAGGTGCAGCTCGCTCGTCATCCGCGTCGTCCCTATACACTCGACTACATCGAACGTCTCTTCTCGGGATTTCTTGAACTGCATGGCGACCGCGCCTTCGGCGATGATCACGCGATTGTCTCAGGAATTGCCGAGATGGACAATCTGAAGATGCTGGTCATTGGACATCAGAAGGGGAGAGGCACGAAGGAGAATATCTATCGCAATTTTGGAATGGCAAATCCGGAGGGATATCGCAAGTCAATACGCTTGTTGGGGCTTGCCGAAAAATTCAAGCTTCCCGTGGTCACATTTGTGGACACGCCGGGCGCGTATCCGGGTTTAGGCGCCGAAGAGCGAGGGCAAGCAGAGGCGATAGCGCGCAGTCTGTACGAAATGGCGCGCCTGAAAGTGCCGATTCTCACCATTGTGATTGGAGAAGGCGGCTCGGGAGGAGCGCTCGCGCTTTCGATCGCTGACAGAATCTTCATGCTTGAGTATTCCATTTACTCCGTGATTTCGCCGGAAGGCTGCGCCTCGATTTTGTATCGCGACGCAGCGCAAGCTCCACAAGCAGCGGAGTCCTTGAAACTGACCGCGGATGACTTGCTTGAACTCGGCATTATTGACGGAATTATTCCTGAACCGAAAGGCGGCGCGCACGAAAACTTCGATGAGACCGCACAGAGTATCAAGCTCAGGCTGTTGGACACACTGCCGGAGCTGCTCCGTGAGCCCAGTGATCAGTTGATGGAGGCGCGACATCGCAAGTATGAGCGCATCGGGTATTTTCTCGAAGCTTGACGCAGTTCGACATCGGCAGACTTCGAGACTTCGCGTTCGTTATGGAGAGACGGACGCGATGGGCTGGGTGTATTACGCAAACTATCTCTACTACTTTGAGGTCGGTCGCTCCGACCTAATTCGCTCTTTGTGGAAGTCCTACCGCGAAATGGAAGCAGACGGAATCATTCTGCCCGTCGTTGAATCGCACTGCCGCTACGTCAAAGGCGCGCGATATGAGGATGAACTTGAGATCACCTCGGTATTTTCGGCGCCCGGTCCCGCTCGTATTAGATTTGATTATGAGATACGCCGCGTGGACTGTGAGAATTTGCTTGTGGAAGGCTATACAATTCACTGTTTCGTGAACAAGTCCGGTCGCCCCATGCGCATGCCGGACGATCTATTGCGCGCCCTCCTAAAATGAACGAGATTGTTCTTGTCACGGGCGCAACCGGATTCGTGGGGAGTCATGTCGCGGAACGACTGCTCTCCTCCGGCAAGACCGTGCGTCTGCTTGTTCGCGATGCGCAGCGCCGAAAGTGGCTTGATGCGAACAACTTCCAGATTGCTGTCGGAGACGTCACAAAATCGGAGACGCTCCCTGCTGCTCTGCATGGGGTGAGCTGTGTCGTTCATTGCGCGGGTCTGACCAAGGCGAAATCACGTGCCGAATACTTACGCGTGAATGCTCACGCCACGCGTGAATTTGCGCGCTGCGCGGAACAAGCGGGCATTGCGCGGTTTGTCTTCTGCTCTTCGCTTGCGGCTGCGGGACCCTCAGCAAGTGGACAGCCGTTGAGCGAACTGGATGTGCCTAAACCGATTTCTTCCTACGGCGTCAGCAAGCTTGAAGGCGAGCGCGCCGTGGCGGAGGAGTGCAGAAGCACGCGGTGGATTACGATTCGTCCTCCGGCGGTGATGGGGCCTCGCGACGAGCAGTTTCTTCCGCTCTTCAGCATGGCCAATCGCTTCGGAGTCTACACCTCTGCAGGTAGCGCAGCTCGCGAATATAGTCTGATCGGTGTTCACGATTTGAGTCGGGCGCTGTGCGCCGCAGTTGATACGCAATCGGGTGTGAATGAAATCTACTTCGCGACCTTGCCTACGGCATACAGTTGGAGAGCCGTCGCAAATGAGATCGGCGCACTCGCAGGGAAGAGGTTGCGATCCGTTTACATTCCTGAGCTTGCCGCGCGTGCTGTGGGAATCTGCGGCAGCGCCTGGATGTGCATGACAAATCGCCCGGTGCTCCTGAACAGCGAAAAGGTCACGGAGATGCTTGCATCGGGTTGGTCATGCAGCGGTGAAAAGATTCTTGCTACTTGGGGTTTCGAGTGCGAGCAATCGCTGCGAGATGTCGTGCGAGACGCGTGGAATTTCTATTCGAGCCAAGGGTGGTTGTGATTGTCAAGAAAACCGAGATACAAACCGGGCGAGCCCGCTCCGCGACTTCCACTTCCGCAGAAGCCGCCCAAGAGCGAGCCAAAGCCCAACGCGTACACTCGCAAGGAGAAGCACGTGAAGGACTGGGAGGCCGGCGAAAGTGAGTCTGGCGGCCTTTCGAAGGAGCGTTAGCGGCGATCCGCTGTTGCGAGACGCGCTGGTTTTTGAATCCACGTTCCCTTCAATTCCGGCGCGGATGCGTCAACCGGAGCGAAGTCTTCCGCTCTGTATTTCTGATTCGCTCTGCTCGCTTGGTGTTCATGGACTCTATTCGCATCAGGGAGAGAGCCTTGAGATAGTCAGATCCGGCGCTGATGTCGTTGTTGTAACGCCAACCGCGAGCGGAAAATCGCTGGCTTACGTGCTTCCGATTCTCGAACGTATCTACAGCGAGCCCGATGCTTCCGCATTGGTGATGTTTCCTCTGAAAGCGTTGGAGCGCGATCAACTTCGGAAGCTCACGGAATGGCAGCGACTGCTCGGAGATCAACTCCCCTTCAGTGTTTCTATCTTCGACGGGGATACGCCGGCAAAGGAGCGCGCGAAGATCAAGAAGCGCCCGCCGAATCTCCTGATCACAAATCCCGATATGCTGCATCAGGGAATGCTGGCCTATCATCAGGGATGGGAAACATTCCTTAAGCGGCTTCGCTACATTGTGATTGATGAGCTTCACGCCTATCGCGGCGTCTTCGGCTCTCACTTTCTTCAGGTCTTGCGCCGCATGTCGCGGCTGCTTCATTATTATGGATGCAGGCCGCAGTTCATTTGCCTTTCCGCCACCATTGGTAATCCTGCGGAGTTTGCTAATGAACTGATTGGTCGCAGTCTTCAGGTCGTCACGGAATCCGGCGCTCCCCAAGCGGAACGCGACTTCCTGCTGGTCAACGCTCCGGATCAGTCCACCACCACGACGGTGTTGAAGCTTCTGACTCATGCGTTGGATAGCGGCCTCAAGACGATCGTCTTCACAAAGGCTCGCGTCGCCACGGAAGTTCTCTATCGCTCTTTGAACGAATCCCGCCCTGATCTCGCGCGAAAGGTGAGCTCATATCGCGCGGGTTTTCTTCCCGAAGAGCGACGCGACATTGAAGCAAAGCTTGCTTCCGCCGA
>JADLDM010000138.1 GCA_020846695.1 bacterium
ATTGCTTCGAGATCGGATGGGCAAAGTAGCGATGACTTCGGCCATACAGCAGGCGCAATTCCTGGTGATGAACGGGACGTACAAGAACAGTCCGATCACCGCGCAGGAGGCGGTGCATCTCGCGGAATACCTGTCGTCAGAGGACTTGCAGCCTTCCTCGAGTATGGAGGACAACGTGTCGCTGATAGGAACAATTATTGGCATCGTAGCGCTGTTTGGCATAGTTGGCCTTTATCGAAACAATTCGTATCGCGCCGCGGTGCGCACGAGAGGTAATGCATGAGCTGGATAACCGATCTCTTTGACCCCAAGCAGCGCGAGTGGGAGGATTTCTACCGCAACCGCTGGTCTTACGACAAGATCATCCGCAGCACGCACGGCGTCAACTGTACGGGCGGCTGCAGCTGGAATATCTACGTGAAGAACGGCATCGTGACGTGGGAGATGCAAGCGCTGGACTATCCTATCATTGACAAGGACATTCCGCCGTATGAGCCGCGCGGCTGTCAGCGCGGGATTTCCTACTCATGGTATATCTACAGTCCAATTCGCGTCAAGTATCCCTATGTGCGAGGCGCGCTGATTGATCTTTGGCGCGAAGCGAGGCAGAATTTCCCAGATGATCCGGTGGCGGCATGGAATTCGATTGTCTCATCGCCGGAGAAGCGAGCGCGCTATCAGCAGGCTCGCGGCAAAGGCGGGTTTCGCAGATTTTCGTGGGATGAAGCGCTTGAGATTCTCGCTGCGGCGAATATTCACACTGTGATGAAACACGGGCCGGATCGCCTGATTGGTTTCTCGCCGATTCCCGCAATGTCCATGGTCAGCTATGCGGCGGGCGCGCGCTTTATGCAGTTAATGGGCGGAGTCGCGTTGTCATTTTATGATTGGTATTGCGATTTGCCGCCGGCTTCGCCGGAAGTTTGGGGAGAACAAACGGACGTGGCAGAGAGCGCGGATTGGTTCCACTCGAATTTCATCGCGGTGGTCGGCTCGAATGTGTTGATGACGCGTACGCCCGACGCGCATTTTCTGGTGGAGGCTCGCCATCGCGGCGCAAAGGTGGTCGTCTTCTCACCAGACTTTTCAATGGTTTCAAAGGTCTCCGATGAGTGGGTGCCGATTCATCAGGGGCAGGACGCGGCATTCTGGATGTCGGTTGGCCACACAATTTTGCGCGAAAACTATGTTGAGCGGCAGGTTCCGTCATTTGTGGAATATCAGAAGCGCTTCACGGACGGCCCGATTCTGGTTGAATTGAAGAAGCAATCGGACGGAACCTATGCAGCAGGTCAATATCTACGTGCATCGCGCCTTGCCGAAACCAAAGATACCGCGAACGCAGATTGGAAGTTTCTGATGCTCGATGCGCAAGGCAACTTGCGTTTGCCGCAGGGCACGATGGGTCATCGCTGGCAGGAGAAGAAGGGGCAATGGAATCTCAAACTTGAAGATGAGCGCGACGGAGCGACGATTGATCCGCTGCTGATGCTTGATGCAGACAAGGATCGCAACGTAACGGTTTGTCTGCCCGAATTCACATCTGAGGGTGGCGACTCATGGGTGAAAGCGACTGTACCGGTGCGCAAACTCCAGACGGTTGACGGCGAGGTTTTCGTGACGACGGCATTCGAGTTGTTGATTGCGCGCTACGGAGTCGTGCGAAATCCCTCGCAACCCAATCCCTATGACGAGCCTGATCATGCGTATTCCCCGGCATGGCAGGAGAAGTTTACAGGGGTTTCCAGTGACGTTGCGCTGCGCTTTGCTCGCGAGTGGGCCACGACGGCCGAAAAGAGCGGCGGCAAATGCAGCGTGATCATAGGAGCCGGTGCGAATCACTGGTATCACAACAATTTGATCTATCGCTCGATCATTTCGAGCCTGATGCTGGTGGGTGCGGTTGGCAAGAACGGCGCCGGTCTTAATCACTATGTTGGCCAGGAGAAGCTCGTTCCACAAACGTCCTGGGCGCCAATCGCGTTCGGCACCGACTGGTCTGCTCCTCCGCGCCTGCAGAATACGCCTTCGTTTCACTATGTAAACTCCGATCAGTGGCGTTACGACCGCAAGTTTGAGGAGATTTGCCCGGTAGCGGATCGAAGTCACAGCATGGCTCGCGGGCATACGATGGACCGTCAGATTCAGGCCGTTCGAGCAGGATGGCTGCCGTCGTATCCGCAGTTCACTTGCTCCTCGCTTGACGTCGCGAAGGAAGCACGCGCTGAAGGAGCGACAGACGAACAGAGTATGATCGCAAAGGTTGTAGAGAGGCTCAAGAAGAAGAAGCTGAAGTTTGCGGTGGAAGATCCTGATTCTCCGGCGAGCTTTCCGCGTGTGTTCTATATCTGGCGCGGCAATGCCTTGATGTCATCGGCGAAGGGCCACGAATATTTCCTAAAGCACTATCTTGGCACGCATACGAATTTAATTGCAAAAGAGCAGGCCAAGGAGTTGGTCGAGGAGGTGACGTGGCATGACAAGATTGAGACCGGCAAACTCGATTTGATTGTTGATCTCAACTACCGCATGGACACTTCTGCGCTCTATTCGGATATCGTGCTGCCGGCGGCAACCTATTATGAGAAGAACGATCTCAATTCGACCGACATGCACAGCTTCATTCATCCGCTGCAGGCTGCGGTGCCGCCGTGCTGGGAGTCGAAGAGCGATTGGGACATTTTTCGAGAGGTTGCTCGTGTAACGTCGAAACTTGCGGAGCGCTATCTTCCGAATCCGGTAGAAGATTTCGTGACGGCGCCGCTTGCGCATGACACACCCGCAGAGATCGCGCAGCCGTCCGTGAAGGATTGGTCAAAGGGTGAATGTGAGGCGATTCCCGGCAAAACAATGCCTGTGATGAGAGTGGTGAAGCGCGACTACAAAAACGTGTACAACCGTTTCATTAGTCTTGGGCCGAATTTTCGCAGTGGTCTGGGCATGCACGGTCTGCAATTTGAAGTGGCCGATCACTACGACGCCTACATGGAGAATAATCCGACGGAGAAGTGGGGCGGCGGCGAGTATCCCTCGCTACGTGAAGATCTGCTTGTATGCGAGGCGATCTTGCATTTTGCTCCAGAGACGAACGGAGAGTTGGCATTTCGCGCTTTCAAATCGGAGGCGATTAAGACGGGAGTGGATCACTCGCACGCAGCGGAGAAGACACGCTCAGTTCGCATCACATTCGACGACATCGCCACGCAGCCTCGCCGGATTCTCACGACTCCGTTCTGGACGGGGGTTACGAGCGACAACAGAACGTATTCGGCGTATTGCCAGAATGTGGAAGGCTTAATACCGTGGCGGACACTAAGTGGAAGACAGCACTACTATCTTGATCACGAATCGTACATTGCCTACGGTGAGCATTTGCCGACTTATAAGCCACGTCCTGCGCGCGAGGTTCTTGGCGATCTTGAAATGTCCAAGCCCACAGGCGGAACTCTGGTGCTCAATTATCTGACGCCGCACGGTAAGTGGTCTATACATTCGACCTATGGTGATACGCTCAGAATGCGCACGTTGAGTAGGGGCCACGATCCGATCTGGATCAATGACAAAGACGCGTTACTCTTAGGGATTGAAGATAACGACTGGGTTGAGATATTCAACGATCACGGCGTTGTGTGTACCTGCGCAAATGTGAGCGCCCGCATTCCTCGAGGGATGTGTTTCATCTATCACTCTCCGGAGCGTACACTTGGGGTGCCGAAGTCTCCCGAGCGTGGGAATCGGCGCGCGGGCGGACACAATAGTCTCACGCGCGCGCGACTCAAACCGCTCTTCATGATCGGTGGCTATGGGCAATTTACCTACGCATTCAATTATTGGGGGCCTCCGGGCGTGAACCGCGATACCTTTGTGGCCGTGAAGAAACTTGAAAAAATCGTCTGGTAGGAGGTGACCAAATGGACATACGCGCACAAGTCTCCATGGTCTTTCACCTCGATAAATGCATCGGGTGTCACACATGCAGCGTCGCTTGCAAAAACGTGTGGACGGATCGTCCCGGCGCGGAGTATATGTGGTGGAACAACGTCGAGACCAAACCCGGCACGGGCTTCCCGCATCGTTGGGAAGATCAGGATCGCTATCAGGGAGGTTGGAAATTACGAAATGGCAAGCAGCTTGAACTGAAATCCCAATCAAAGCTCGGCGGACTGCTGAAGCTGTTTTATAATCCGAATCAGCCGGGACTTGAGGATTACTACGAGCCGTGGACCTATGAGTATGAGAATCTGTTCGATGCGCCGGAAGGCGACGATCAGCCGACGGCGATTCCCATTTCTCAGATTACAGGTGAGGAGTTGAAGATCGAGCGAGGGCCGAATTGGGACGACGATCTTTCAGGCTCTCCGAAATACGCCGCGAACGATGTGAATTATGATGCTCTGAGTGAAGAAGAACGCCAACAGCTCTTCGAGATTCAGCGTGTTGCTTTCATGTACTTGCCGCGCATTTGCAATCACTGCGCGAATCCGAGTTGCGTGGCTTCTTGCCCTTCGGGCGCGCTCTATAAACGCGGCGAAGACGGCATCGTTCTCATAAATCAGGATGTCTGTCGCGGCTGGCGCGCGTGCGTCTCGGCGTGTCCTTATAAGAAGATCTATTACAACTGGGTGACGGGCAAGTCAGAGAAGTGCATTCTCTGTTATCCGAGACTTGAAACTGGACAGGCTCCGGCATGTTTTCATTCGTGCGTTGGGCGCATTCGCTATCTCGGAGTGTTACTCTATGACGCCGATCGGATTACGTCTGCAATGAGTACGGCGGATCCACTTCTCGTTGAGGCGCAGCGCGACATAATCTGCGATCCGAATGATGAGAACGTTATCGCCTCGGCCAAGGCAAACGGCATCAGCGACGAGTTTCTGGAAGCAGCTCGGAAGTCGCCGGTCTACAAGTATGTTGTGAAGTGGAAGCTGGCCCTGCCGCTGCATATCGAATATCGCACGATGCCGATGCTGTTCTATGTGCCGCCGCTCTTACCCGTGATGGGCAAGGACGGCGATCAACCGTATGATCATGCGGAGGAGAGTTTCTTCTCATCGCTCGACAAGTCGCGTCTGTCCATTCAATACATGGCGCGGATGTTCAGCGCAGGGAACGAATCGGTCGTCACTTCTTCACTACGCAAACTGATGGCTGTGCGTTATTACAAGCGGATGCAGCAGGTCGGGGACTTACAGGAAGACAAGGTGAAGCGAATTCTGCGTGAAGCAGGAACTACACCGGAAGAGGCGGAAGAAATCTATTTGCTGACGGCGGTACCGACGGTTCACAAGCGATATGTGCTTCCTCCGATTCAGCGCGAGGAAGCAATTGGCACGTCCTGCGACGTTCAGGACTGCAAGGGAAGCTGCGGTTTCGGCAGCAGATCGGAGGCAAAATGAGTCAAGTGACGCATTCACAGTACGAGAAAATTTGTTTCACGCTCGCCGAGTTGCTGAGCCATCCAGAGGTCGAGTGTGCCTGCTTAGTCGCACGGCTTGATGCGTCGCCTCTGCCGAGAAGCTCTCGAAAGATGCTGAGTGCATTCCATGAGGCGACACGCGAATTGACACTCGCTGAGCAGGAGGAGCTTTATACACGCACCTTTGATCTCTCGCCACTAATCTCGCCTGCGCTTAGCGTTCATCTCTTTGGTGTAGAGAGCTTCAAGCGCTCGCATCTGATGGTTGGGCTGCTCGACATGTATCGTGACGCAGGATTTGATGCACAAAGCGAGATTGCCGATCACATGGCAACTGTAACAAGGTTCTTGCCACATGCGCCCGCTCAGGAGCGCAAAGAAATCGGTCAGTTCATCCTGATCCCGGCTCTCTCCAAGATGGCAGAATTGCTGAACTCAAAACAGAATGCGTACGGGCACCTGCTTGAAGCAATCAATGAAGCGGTCGCCGCGATCGAGACATCGGAGGTAGCCTATGCTTGAGTTATTCGCGTTCGTCGGGTTGCCATACATGGCAATCTTGATATGTATTGTTGGAGTCGTGTGGCGATTGCGCAAGGATCCCTACGGAGTGACGTCGCTCTCATCGCAGTTCCTCGAGGGCAAGCAGCTACGTTGGGGCTCATTACCATGGCATTTTGGAATCTTACTGATCTTTGCCGGGCACCTTGTTGCATTCCTGATTCCCGGGATGTGGCAAAGCTTGATGTCCGTGCCATGGCTCCTCGTATCCGTGGAGGTTCTCGGTATTGCGGCGACGCTGCTTTGCTTGATTGGACTTGGCGTGCTGTTCTTCCGCCGACTCACTACGGGGAAATTGCAGAAGACGACCAAGCTCGCGGACTTCGTTGTCACATCGTTGCTTATTGCTCAAGTTGCGCTGGGGTTAATGGTTGCGGGTGGGTATCGTTGGGGAGCGAGTTGGTCAACAGGCACGCTGACGCCTTATGTGTGGAGTTTAGTAACGCTGAGTCCGGATGTGTCCGTCGTGCGTGATATGCCGCTGCCGATTCAATTGCATATGACGGGAGCGTGGCTAATTCTCCTCATCTTGCCGTTCACGCGACTGATCCACATGGTGTCGGTGCCGATACACTATCTGTTCCGTTCACCTCAGAAAGTTGTGTGGAGCAATCCGCGCCGCCACGAGCAGGCCGTGACGGCACGCGTCACTCAGGAATCGCGAAGGCATTTTTTGAAGGCGGCGTTCGGCCTCGGCACTGCCGGCGTGCTCTTGTCCGTCGGAGTGTTGGACAAGCTGGGAAGATTTTTTCAGATGCCCGGTATGCATAAGGATGAGGAAGCGAACCTACTGGAGACTCGCTTACGCCGGCTGCAATTGACTGCCGAAGAGAAAGAGCTCGAATTGGAGCGAATGCGCGCCGAGGAGATATTCGTCGCCAGACTTTCAGAATTAAACGGTCAGGCCGGAAAGTATTTCATTGACTATGCCATGCGTCCTGGGCTTGCGTTTAAGGGTGAGGATGGCTGGCCGATGCTGTTGTCCGCGAAATGCACGCATCTTGGATGCACGGTTGGGAATCAGGTTGACGCAAGCGGCCGCATTCTCTGTCCCTGTCATGTATCTTACTTTGACATCAAGACAGGCATGCCGAATCCAGGCGCTCCCGCGAAGGCGCCGCTTGACAAGATCGCATGGGTTGTGCGTGATCAGAATGGATCCGAGGTGGCAACGGAGAGCGCCCGCGGTTCAAGGACAGGTCGCATTGATGTGGCGATTGCGGACACATGCTCGCTTTACATCGTCAAGTCATTGACACTGGAGGCGTGATGCGCAACTCACCTGCTCAATCGGTCTTCGATTTTATTACATCGCGCTTGCCGCTCTACAAGTTGAACATGAAGGACATGGTCACAGAGAAAGAAGTGCCTGTTCATCGCATGTCATGGGGTTACTATCTCGGCGGTCTGGCGCTGTTCTTCTTCGGGATTCAAGTACTGACGGGAATGATGCTGTTGTTCTACTATGAACCGACGGTGAGCGAGGCGCATGAATCCGTCGAGTACATTACGCATTTCGTGACGATGGGCGCGCTGATTCGCAACATGCACGCATGGTCGGCGTCGTTCATGATCTTCTGTGTCATTGCGCACATGCTGACGGCGCTGGCTATGAAGGCTTTCGCGAAGCCGCGCGAAATGACCTGGATCGCCGGAGTGCTGCTGGTGATGGTGACCTTCGCGTTCGGATTTACGGGCTATCTATTGCCATGGAATCAGATCGCCGTAAACGCCACAAAGGTCGGACTTGCCTCGATAGATCAGGTTGGGCAATACCTTCCGGACGCGCTTTCACATCTCGCGGAGGAAGTACGCGTGACGATTCAAGGCGCGCCGGCTATCGGACAGGCTACGCTCAGCCGCTTCTTCGCTCTGCATGTCGTGATCTTGCCGCTGATTGTGAGCGGAATACTCGGATTGCATCTGTTATCGGTGCAACTTCACGGTATGAGCCAGGGAGTGGAAGACAAGCCCAAACGCAAGGAGAAGTTCTTTCCCTTCTTCATCCTGAAGGATTTCAAAGAATGGGGAATCGCATTTCTGATTCTATTTGTCCTCGCGCTGTGTTTGCCGTTCGACTCACTGTTTCCATATCCACTCCTCGAACCCTACAACGCGCTCGGTTCGACTCCGGACGGGATTAAGCCGGAGTGGTACTTCTTCTTTGTTTATTATCCTATGGAGATGTTGCCGTTCTGGGTGATCATCGTCGTGATGACGATTGCCACCCTTGGACTGTTTGCCGCACCGTGGATATTCAGGAACTCGAGTCACAAGACGATGCGCTGGATTGCTTCTGCAGTGGCGGGCTATATGATCATCATGACGCTGTTTGGCGAGCAGATCTACCACGCAGTGAAAGGGTAGGCAAATGAGACAAATCTCACTTTTGTTAGTCCTACTGACCGGCTGGAGTGCAGCTTCCGCATATCCGGAGTTTCAGCGGTTTTCGCAAGAGCATGGCGGTCAGCCAATTAACTGCGCGATGTGCCACGCCAGCGGTGACGGTCCGGAAGGTGCGGGACGCGGACAGATCGGGAGTTTGACACCGGATGAGTTGAACAGACTAAACGCTGCGCGAGGCGCTTTTGCTGCCGGAGTTCTGGTCGAGAGTCCCATCTTGAACGAGTTCGGCAACAAGATCATATATCAGATCGGAAAGACAAGGTTTCTGGAATTGCGCGCTCACCCGGAGCAGCTCGCCGATGCTTACGGTTTTGCCAGCGATCTCGACGTTGACGGCATTCCCGACGCACAAGAGTATCTCGACGGCACACACCCACTCAACGAAGTGCATGGAAATCCGTGGAGACTATTCCTGCACAATCTCGCCGCGTACAAACTGCACGTATTTATGCTCGCGCTCGCGACGGCCGCAGGACTATGGGGTCTGAGCCATCTTCTTTTTGGCCTCGCGCAACGTACACGCGCGTCAGCCGCGAATCATAACAGCAACTGAACGGAGCAAAGTCATGGAAGACCGCCGGAAAGCGCTTCAAGTCTTGATCCTTAATACAGTCGCCTTCACCGTCTGCTTCGCCGGTTGGATGATGAACGGAGTCTTGATCACTTTCTTAGTTGACAACGATGTGTTCACGTGGGACAAGGCGCAGATGGGTTGGCTGATTGGAATTCCGGTACTCACTGGTGCTGTGATGCGTTTGCCTGTTGGAGTCTTGACAGACAAATACGGCGGTCGTCGTGTGTACACGATTCTAATGCTGGTTTCTGCCGTCCCGATGTACTTGACCAGTATGGCCAATGAATACTATCAGTTTCTCGTCGCAAGTTTGGGTTTTGGACTGTCGGGTGCGTCATTTGCAGTTGGAATTGCTTACACATCTGTTTGGTTTCCGAAAGGGCGACAGGGAACAGCGCTGGGAATTTTTGGAGTGGGCAACGCGGGTGCCGCGCTAACAAGTTTGGGAGCGCCGACGCTGTTGCGATACCTTACTGACGGAGGCACGAATCTGGACGCATGGCGCACACTGCCGAAAATTTACGCGCTTGCACTCGTTATCATGGCAGCAATTTTCTACTCCCTTACCTTTGAAAAACGAACCGCGCACTCATCCTCCAGCTTGTCAATAAAGCAGCGACTAGAACCGCTGAAGTATATACGGGTTTGGCGATTCGGGCTTTATTACTTCTTGGTGTTTGGCGCCTTTGTGGCGCTTGCGCAATGGTTGATTCCTTACTACGTCAACGTCTATTCAATGAGCGTTGCTACGGCCGGTATGATGGCCGCGATCTTCAGTTTACCATCTGGAGTCACTCGAGCGCTGGGTGGAGTGATATCAGATAAGTTCGGCGCACGGCGTGTAATGTACTGGGTGTTGGGAAGCTGTCTGGCGGGTTGCGCTTTGTTGTGCGTACCGCGAATGGATATTGAGTCACCGGGTCCGGGTGTTGTCAGTGCTCGTGCCGGAACCGTCACATTCGTGAATGACACCCTGATTCGTGTGGATCAGCGTGAATATGCGATTCGCTCTGAGCCGACCTCATGGCAGGCACATCGTGACAACACAGTGTTGGTGTTTCCATCGAGCGAGTTCTGGCACGAACCTGTGGTCAATATTGGAGACCAAGTTGTGAAGAAGCAGCTATTGGCTCGCGGAATCACACATCTGTTTTTTCAAGCAAACGTGTGGGTCTTCACGTTCATACTTCTTCTCGTTGGTTTTATGATGGGGATGGGAATGGCAGCAGTATATCGTCACATCCCGGATTATTATCCAGAACAGATCGGAGTTGTCGGTGGAGTCGTCGGAGTGGTCGGCGGATTGGGTGGCTTCTTCTGCCCAATACTATTTGGCTACATGCTCAAGTGGACGGGTATATGGACGACATCGTGGATATTTCTCGCCGCGCTATCGTTTGCATGTCTGATTTGGATGCACTTCGTCGTTCAGAAGATGATGCGCGAGCAGGCGCCGACCTTGATGAAGCACTTTGAGAGCCGCCCCGACCTTCCAGTCGAGGCGAGCCAATGACTATAACCGGTTGACCGTAAGTTGGTATTCGCTTGGCGCGGCACAGACTCAAGGCAGCGAGCAATTCTTCGACGCCTGAAGTATACTTCATGCCGTTCTTGCTTCTGTTCCTGCTCCTGTTTGTAACTACGGGTATCGGCAATGGCTCCACGTTTCGGATGATTCCGATCATTTTTGACGCGAAGCTCGCAGGGCCGGTGTTGGGTTGGACGTCCGCCATCGCGGCTTATGGCGCGTTCATCATTCCGAAAGTTTTCGGCACTCAGATACAAAACGGACATCCTGAGTACGCGCTCCACGGATTTGCTGTTTACTACGTCACATGTCTGATCGTAAACTGGTGGTTCTACGCCAGGAAGAACGCCGAAATCAAGTGCTGACCACAACACGTCCGAACTTCAGCGCTCGATAGCGAATCAGACTTCCGCTCAGAATGAAACTTGGATAGAACTCGGGCCATGGACAAAGACCTCGCAGATAGCGAGGTCTTTGTTGCTTACAAGTTTGCCACCTGTTGAGAGGTGTAAGTATCGAGGCGATTTATCAGTCGGGAGTCAGTCGGCTTTACCCCTGAGGGCGGACAGTCCACTTTCGCGCCCTCCCCCGATCCTGTCTTAGCACGAATAGCGAAGACCCGAACAGGCAGCACTCGGCGAGAATTTAGCTCTTCAGATATGTGTCACTTCAAAGTGCAAGCCCTTAGGTTCCACCTAAGGGCTTGCACTTTCATCTACACAACCTACTACATCTATAGCCGAAGCCCCAAGGCAAGGGAGATGGTGTTTGAGTTCTGGTGGGACCCGCGAGCGGCTTGTGCATCGAGCGATGCGTAGTAGCGCCGTCCAAGCGACAGGTCAAGCGCCAGCCTCGACCAGTTCTGGTTGATCTTCGTGTCCGTCGAACTCAGCGTGTAGCTGTTTGCGCCGAACTGCAAGGATGTCGAGAGTACACGGAAAAGCGATTTCGATACCGTGAGAGAGGGTTGCACGCCGTCACTATATTCGGTGGAATAGGCACGCGCCAACGCCGTGACGCTGACAGCGGAGTTCAAAACGTCGGACATATTGACCCTGAGCCACGAAGAAGTCGCGTTGACGGACCTGCCTTCGGTTGTGCGCAGGCTGCCGCCCAACTCAGAAGATATTTGCCGCGTGAAGCGAAAATCCACGCTGCCGCGCCATCCCTCTCGAAGCGCATCATCGAACAGACTGTCCGGCACTGAACGCGCGTCATAGGTGTAGAAATTCCTGCGATTATCGTATCCGAGAGAAAACGCGATCAACCGCGCGGGTGAATAGCGCGCATTGACCTGCGAGCCCGCAAGGGCCATGCTCGCGCTCTCTTTGTCCTTCAACCAGTCACGATAGATGTTGATCTCCGTGCTCTCGTATAGACTCAGACGCGAGCCGTAATAATAGTTCAATTGCTGATAGACAAACTCGCGGTCAACTTGTCCGTCCTGATAACTTCCCGCCAAAGCAAGCGTCGCGGAGGTGCGTGATCCTTCGGAGGTCCTATGGTCGTACGCCGCATAGACGCCGCCCTTTGTGACCTCGGTCTGGAAATCGGTGTTCTCCAGATCCGGCTCCGTCCCCCCGAAAACGCCAACTGCAAGCCGTCCGCCGCCCTTGTACTTCGCGTACGCTCCATCCAAGTAGCCGATGCCACGCAGCTCCTGTGCGACTATCCTCCCGACCCCGTATTCAATCGGCGAGTCCGGTTTCTCATAGCGAAGAGCTGCCTCGTAGATGCGATGACTTGTCTCGGATTTCGGAGTTGAGAATGACTCGCGATTGCGAATGGTCTTGCGCGTTCGCATCCGAAGTGAAGCGGAGTAGTAGGATCCATGAATCTCCGAAATCTTTAGACGGACATTCAGTGATGGCTGCGCATAGTCGTAATCATACTCCTCGCGATCATCCTGAACCAGATACTCGAAACCGATGCGGCCCGCAAGACGATTGACTTTGCGAGTCGGCTCTTTGCGCTTGCTGACGGGCTGTGATTCCGCTTCCATCTCAAGCTCGGTGGGTTCTGTTTCGACCCCGGCGCCCGAAGTGACACCCGTCCCACGTACCAGAGCATGATCACCGGTTTGGATCGAAGCTGCGCCTTCTCCTATATTGCAGGACGAGGAGTTGTCCGCCACATACGCTATTGTCAGTAGCGTGATCAACTTGTCGTCGCGCAGGATTTCGACTGTATCCCCTTTGGAAATGCCGGATGCGCGTCCTGCGTCAAGATATATAGCGCCTGCCGAAACGTACTTGACGGACGTGTGAACTCCCGCCGCGCGAACGGTCACGAACACGAGGAGAATCAGGAGAATGAACGCCAGTCGCTTCACGGTTTGCCGCCGCCGTTTCGGTGGAATTCGTTTATAGGCGTATCCGCGCCGCCGGGCATAATGATGTCTTCGGCACGGCCGTCCGGGTGACACTCATAGCAGGATGTCGGCGTGTACGTGTAACCTTGTTCACCGTCATGTTCATCGTCCACGTCATTTTGATTCGAATGCTCGTGACAGGCTATACAGCTAAACGACGTGAACACGCCTGAAGCTGTGTGGCATTCGTTGCAAAGGTTCCATGCTTCGCGATGACGACCGGTGTAGATCGGGAAATACTGGGTGTCGTGACTGAAGTTGGAATTCCAGTTTTGGGTTGTGTGGCAGTCCTCACAGCTCTGCGGATAGCCGTCGTTGTGATCCGGTAGCGCGCTGTTGTAATCGGTCTGATGGCAGAAGAAGCAATCCGTGGGCGTACCGGAATATTGCCCGCCCGTATGACATTGGGTGCAACTCGCAGCGACGTGTGCACCGGTCAAGGGGAAGTCAGAAAGCGAATGATCAAAGCTCGCGTCATCCCAATCAGTGGTGTTGTGGCACTGTTGGCAGGTTGTCGGATAGCCTCCCGACACATGGTTTGGATTGGCGGCGCCGTTGAAGTCCGCTTGATGACAGGTCACGCACGCGCTCGACGGACTGCTGAAAGGTCCGCCAGTGTGGCACTCATTGCACGAGCGACCCAAATGTGCGCCCGTCAATGGAAACGAGGTCGTCGAGTGATCGAAGTTCGCATCCCAGTTCGAAGTGTTGTGACACAGATTGCAGGTCTGCGAGAACCCCGCGTCACCGTGATCGGGATTGCCTGCACCATTGAAGTCGGCAAGGTGGCAATCCG
>JADLDM010000139.1 GCA_020846695.1 bacterium
ATTGTCGCTCCTCTCCACACGCGGTATCCGCACCGAGAATCTCGCCCCTCGTCCGGTTCCTTGACTGTGCGCGCTGACGTTACCGCCGAGCGAATGAACAATTTCTCTTACGAGGTAGAGTCCCAATCCCACTCCGGGAGCGCGTCTTGTCTCCTCCTTCCCCGCGCGATAGAATCTCTCGAAGAGCCGCACTCCTTCATCCGCGGTGAATCCCACTCCCTCGTCGGTGACGGACAGTTCAATCTCTCCTCCGTTTGCCGCGAGATAGACGTTTATCTGGCCGCCTTGCGGGGAGTATTTCATGGCGTTGTCTACGAGATTCTTTACGACGAGTTGCCAGCGGCGCGGATCCGCGAGCGCGATCAATCCATTTTCAGTATCCACGTTCAAACGATGTTTGCCGGAAAACTGCACGCGATGTTCAAGTTCTTTCATGGCCCGCGCCGTCTCCTCGCTGACATCCAGACGTTCGAGCGGAAGGCTCACGCCCGGCGTCAGCACGCGCTGCGCTTGAAGCAGCCGCTCTATCAAGTCATTCAAGCGATCGAGGTCCGCCGACATCGTTTCGAGTATTTCCGCGCGTTTGACTTCCGGGAGTTCCCGTTGGCGGAGCGTGTCCAGATACAAGCGAAGGCAAGTGATCGGCGTTTTCAATTCGTGTGAAGTAGCAGCCAGAAAGACCGACTGACGATGCTCGGTGTCAATCTCTTCGCGCAGCGTACGAAACATGTAGAGTACGCCGAGTAGCACAATCAATCCGAAGAACGATCCTTCCGCAATAAACATCCGCATTCGCGCGCCCGCAATCTCATCCAATCTCGAGCGCGCTTCGCTTTTCACAGCCAGATTCCCGTCGCCGCGAATTTCGAGATCGGGAAAGCTTGTCGCGAGCCACTCTTCAAAATTCCCCGGATGAAGCTCGCGGTATTCGGTTGCCAGCTTGACCTGCTGCGCCCAGTAGCTCTGTTGAATCACAGAGACTCGCTTTCCTTCGTCAAACTGGAATTTCGTCCACCAAGAGAGTTGAGCGATTGCGAAGACGGAGATCAAAGCAAAAGCCGCAAAATGCCGACGGAACGGCAGTTTCGGATTTCTCATTGCTTTTTGCAGCCAACCGCTCATCGCTGTTTACTCAAATTATGAATATGGAGGAGCCTCCTGTGCCGCTTCGTTTGTCCGAGCGACTATCCATTGTGCTCAAAGGAAACAATCCGGCGTTCGTAACCCGACGGCGGCAGAGGAACACGCGATCGAGCATTCCGTGGAAGATATTTTGAAACGTGCGCGATCTGCGTGCTTCGCGCTCGCACGTCCGTCCCGATATTCAGGAAAAGCATCTTCACTCTCGGTAGAACTCGATGCAGATTTCCTTCTCCGGCGCATTCTCCGGAGTTGACAGCGCACCGTAGCTGAACCCCGTTTCGAGCGCCCGCTTCACAGCCTCCAAGACTCTCAAATAGCCGCGACCCAAAATCATCGGTCCCAGTTTTCAATGTAATCAATATACTCATTTCCGTCAACGTCCACCAGCTTGGCTCCCGCCGCGAGCGCGATAACCGGAGGTCCGCCACCGACGCTCCTGAACGCGCGGACGGGAGAGTTGACGCCGCCCACGCGCGGAGAATTCACATGTATCTGATGGTAGTTTGTGCCCAAGCGATGAGGCGTGCCGCGATCGGAGAATAGCACGGTTACCTGATGCACCGATACCGGCGTCAAGGAGAGGAAATCCCGGAAGATGTCGGCGTATTTGAGGTTTGTCGGCGGGTTGCGCCTTTGCGGGTGATGGAATATCTGATGAATCGGCCAAGGGGGAGTTGCAGAACTCAAGAGAGGGCACAACCTCGTAGCTGACAGCTAAACTACTGTTTTGCGTCCTCTTGAACTTAGCAAAGGCTTCGGCTTGCAGAATCACGCGAAAATGACGTTATTCGATTGTCAGAGCACTACTCATCCCGAGCCGCCGTTAAGAACGAGTCTTTTCCTGATTTCCAAACACTCAATGGCCAGAAAACGATCGCACAGGCTACTGACCGAAGTAATTGCCCTCTTGTTCTTGGGGGCCGGCCTGCTTGCGTCCTATCCTTTCAGCCATTGCCACCATGACCGCCTGCCCGAGTGCTGCTGCACGGGAGACGCGGGGCACATTCACTCTTACGATAAGCCTGAGTGCGATGCGCCATGTCAGGCCTGTCAGTTGTTAGCCAAAGTCGGAACCACAGAGAACTTCGAGTTCACGACTGTCCAGTATGAGCAGGTTCTTGGGCGTGAGTTCTACACAACCCCACGTCCGGTCGTTCCTAATCGAGAAGCCGCGAGGTCGCCTCCTGTAGATTTGCTGCACACATCTTAAGAGCCATGCCGCGAGTTGCGGCAGATGTCTTGTTGCATCAATTCTCAAACAGGAGTTTCCATGTTTTCGATCTTTCTCAAGCGGATATTTGTTCCGCTGTTTGCGCTTGCGTTCGCTGTCGCGTTCTTGAACGGCTGCAGCGATGATGAGGATAATCCGGCGGGTGACGATTCGGAACACGCCGAGGCCTTCGGTTGTCTCTTGATCATGGGCGGCGACACGCTGGTGCGCGTTGACTCTTCGTCCGTCTCCGGCGCACTGTCCGTTACCACTGGTGACACCCTTGGATACATTGAGGTGTGGTTTCTTGATGAAGACGGCGACGTGTTCCGACCCGAGCATGATCACGCCGGCCCGCTCGACGAGGACGAGCATGAATTAGAAATCCGGATTTCGGATCAAGCGATTGCGACGACAGAGCTTGGCCATGAGATTTCGGAGTCCTTGGAGTGGGCTTTCGAGATTGCGGGAGTGTCATCGGGAAGCACCACACTGCGCGTCGTTATCCTTCATGAAGGACATGATGATTACACGTCTGCGTTGATACCGTTGACGGTCGCTCAATGACGTTCCGTACTCATCGCGGCATCCGGCCTGCCATTGCACTGCTTCTCAGTCTCTGGCAGGCCGGAAGCCTGCAGGCCGCACAGATCAACGGAGTCATTCGCGACGGTGAGAACGGTGAGCCACTCGGCTTCGCACAAGTTCTTATCGTCGGACTTGAGCGCGGCGTGGTTGCACATTCAGACGGAACGTTTCACATTCTGCGCTTGCCCGAAGGCGATCTCACTCTTCGTGTCTCCAGGATCGGCTATCACGATCTCTCGCGAAGCGTCACATTGGCGGCTCGGGATACGTTAACGATAGAATTCGCGCTTCTGCCGGATCATCTGAAGATTCCCGAAGTTATCAGCGAAGCGAAGCGACCCGGCGCTCAGCTGACACTGTCCACTACACTGTCTGGGCGCACTCTGCAGGAGAAGCTTGGCGCCACCATCGCAGAGCCGCTCGAGTCCACGGTCGGCATCGCCGTGAGAACAATGGGACCCGCGCCTGCGCGCCCCGTCTCGCGCGGCATGGGTGGCGCACGGCTCACAATTCTCGAAGATGGTCGGCCCACGGGTGATCTGTCTGCGTCTTCCAGCGATCATGCAGTCGCCATAGATCCTCTCCTTGCTCAATCCGTGACCATTGTCCGCGGTCCGTCCGCCTATCACTACGGATCAAGCGTCATGGGCGGAGTCGTAAATATTCTCCGCAACTTGACTCAGGAAGCCGAGCCGCATCGTTTGTCCGGGCGAGCGCTCATGCACGGAAGTTCCGCATCAAGCAGCGCGGGCTCCAGTGTGGCGCTGACGATTCCGCTCAAGGAAATTAGCGCTCACGGTGACATGAGCCTCAAGCGATCCGGTGACGTCTGCACTCCTTATGGCACGCTCGAGAATACTCAATCGGAACTTGTCAGCGGGTCGTTCGGATTGAGGCTGGTTGATCAGTGGGGAAATGCGGACGTGGTATTCAGTCGCTTTGCAACCACCTACGGCCTGCCCGGCGGCTTCCTCGGCGCGCATCCAAATGGTGTTTCGCTCAAGCTCCTGCGCGAGGTCGGATCGTCCAACCTTGCATGGCGTGTTAATCGAGCTGCCTGCAAGGAACTGAGTGCTGCTTACTCGTTCACACGAGTACATCAACAGGAATTTGAAGCCGGCGGATCACTGGGTGTGGAATTCGGATTGCTCGAAGATCACCTCAGCCTTGATGCGAAGTTTGGTTCTCGCTTCGGGCTCAAGGAAATTCGGCTTTCCGCCGACGCGACCTTGCGTGATTATGAAACGGCCGCTTTCAGCTTCACTCCCGACAGCAGGCAATATGAAGGCGGTGTCGCTCTCAGCGCCGAGCGCACGGCGGCAGCATGGAGTCTCAGTGGGGCGGTGAGAGGGGATATGACGCGCGTCGAGCCGGACTTCTCGGATACGAGCAGGGTCATCGGTATCATTCAGGCTCGCGGCTTTTCAGGATTCAGTGGTGCAGTGCGTGCAGATCGTGTTCTCTCAACTCTCTGGTCGGTCGGTTGCCAGCTTTCCCGTAGCTTTCGTGCTCCGCAAACTGAAGAGCTCTTTAGCGAAGGACCGCACCTTGCCGCCTACTCCTACGAAATCGGCAACACATCCTTGCCTGCCGAATTCGGTTGGGGGCTGGAAGCTGACCTCGTGCAAAAGAGTGATTACTTGAACTTGCGGTTTGGCGCCTACGCGAATCGCTTTACAAGCTATATCTTCCCGCAAGCAACCGGTCGTCCCAGTTC
>JADLDM010000140.1 GCA_020846695.1 bacterium
AAGTCCTGACTTGAAATGGACACTCCCTCGTAAACGTCGCGCTCGATGCTCTGTGTCGCCTCAGTTTCACCTCGCAGAGTCGCAGTGAACTTGAGACGAGCGCGCAAACCAATTTCCTCATCGCGGCGATCCTGGCTTCCATTCGCAAAGCGTGTGACCACGGATGAACTCGACTTCACCCTTAGTCGGAAGGACGCTCGGCGCGAAAGGCGATTGACATGCACGTCTTCGCGAATAGACAGCTTGCCTTCAAGAGTTTCCGCTCCACGAAGTTTCGATGGATTGAGCAGGAGAAGCCCAGCGGTCATGGGGAGACGCGTGCGCTCCTCAATCGTGGCTTCCGTCTCGAAGGCGAGATGATTCCACCAGAAATTCTCTTTGCCGCGCGACTCGTCCGGCCTGAGCCAAAGCGTCGCGTTGGCGCGCACTTCCGATGACGGCTCATATTCACCGGTGTTCCGACTCACAAGAATGTAATCGCCCTGATCATCAGGCAGATAGACGCCGTTCTCCAAGCGGTAATTTCCCAGTCCCGGATCGGTGGGCAGGAACACCTGAATCTGCCGCTCTGTCTTTGATGAAAGAGCGTCATACAGAAGATTCAATTCGTAGAGATCGTGCTGCGGTGCGAGAAACAAATCCAGTCGTCCGGCGTCGGAGGTTACGCCCTGCGAATCGGCGTCGGAATATGTCTTCTCGCGATGCGTGAAGCGCACGCCGCCTCGCCCAAGCTCGGCGGGAGTCCATTGGAGTTCCCCTGACGCACTTTTCGCCTCGCTGCTCTTCTCAAACCGCGCGTCGCTTTCCCGCGTATCGTCACGTCGCGCTCCCACCTCTAAGTCACTGCGCCACGTCTCGGAGAGCAGCGCTCCCGTTCCGACCGCGGCATCCGTAAAACGGAAGCCGCTCTTTCCGAATCTCGTGTCAATCTTTCTCTCCTCGCGATCCACGCGGAAACGCGGCGTCAGCATCCACACGGGGACTGTTCCATTCGCGTGTTGCCTGATCCAATCGCTCGAACGGGACTGAGCGGAATCCTTGCCGGCAATGTTCAGGTGCGAGACTGCGAACTCTTTTTTACTCTCGTCTCGATAGGAAAGCTGCGCGCTCCATCGCTGACTCTCGGAAACGTCGGTTCGATCGAGCAAACCTACGCCTGAAGAAAGCGTCAGCGCTTTGCTCGGTGAAATTGCAAGCCGGGACTCTCCAATCCACTCTTCGCCCAAGCTCCCGCCGCTGGTTCCCCAATCTCGGTCAAATTCAATTTCCGACGAACGCGCAATTTCCCGGAAGTCCTCGCCGCGCACCCTGCCCTCAAGGTCGAGGGAGATGCGGCGCATTGCGACGCCAATTACTTTCGCGTTGTTTGCCTCCCACCCTGCGCGCATGGAACCCGCCGCTCCCTGATTATCGGCGTCGTCCAGTTTCGAGAAAGTGTTTGCATCGAAGTTGCTGAACGCAGCTTCGCCGGACAGATGCAGCTTACCCTGCTTGCGAATATCGAATCCCAAATCCACGATCTCGCTCGACGTCGCCAAGTCCAATCGCTTGGACGGAAGGTATCGCCCCTGATTCACGCCAACCCATCGAAAGAAAACTCGACCGAGTGAATCCGCATCGGCGGCGTAGTCGCCGAAGCCCTGTGCGAAGTCATCAAAGAACACACGCCACTCGCCGCCCAAACTGTCGGACGAAATCGGTGGAACGTAGACAAAGATTGAATGCTGTGTGCTTTCAATCGTCGTATCGCGTCGCGTGTAGTCGCCGCCGTATGGGCCGATAGAATCCGCCGAGGCCGAAACGGCGAGTTCGCGGTCGTCACCCGCATCACGCAAAACCGACTCGTCCTCATCGGTGTAGGAAAGGCCAAGCGGCAGGGAGCGATCATCGCGCTCAGACAAATAGCTGACTCGCATTGCGAATGGAGAATCGCCTTGCGCAAAGGAGAGACGCGAAGCAAGATACTGACGCTCGTAACTCTCGTTCGCGTATTGGAAGTCAATCACGATGCGCGACTCTGAGCTGATCAGCCGCTTCGACGTAAATGTAATCTCGCCTGACGAGTAGTCAATAACGTAGTCGTTTCCTTCACCTCGTCGCATCACCGCGCCGTCGAGCCATAGTGTTTCCGTGCCGGCAAGGATGACAATCGAGCTTTCCCCGTTCTTTCCACTAAGCGCGTAGGGTCCCTGCACTCCCTCTTCGCCGCCGAGAGACAACGTATGAAATTCTCCGCGGCTTGCCGCCGCCGAGATTTCACTGGTTAATCCTCCGACCTTTGCCGCGGCAAGAAGCCCCGTAAGTTTCCGCTCGTAGTTGTCGTATCTTCCACCCGAAAATTTCAGCGCATAATCGCCGACGGTCGCCGATATTTTCGGTGACTTCACCGTGACGAATACTTTGTCAAGTTCGCGAATAGACTCGCTGGTGCCTTCGGGTTGAATCGGAATGTTCTGATCCGTGAGCACGGCCGCGACTTCAACGTTTTTCGATACGGTTCCCTCAACCTGCAGATTTAGCGCGGATTCGAACGCAGCGTCCTGCCCCGTGCCGATCTGGATGCTGCGCACAAGTGAACCACTCTTGCGCAATGAGGTCCACGAGCTTTCGCTCGCTTCGAGACTTTCGGTGGGAATGATTGCCACTGCAGAATCACCGCTCTGTCCGATTCTGCCCAGACTGCGCAAACTGCGCCGCTGATAGGTTCGCAATAACGGATAAGGGCGATACGCGTAATCAATTGCGAGCGTGTCACCCGGCCCGAGCGGGGTGAACAGCCAGATGCGATTGCCCGGTTCGAATATGCGATAGTGCAAGTACGGCTGCAGTTGCGCATGGTTCTTTCGAATCACAACGCTGTCGGCTTCAATCCAACTTTGCGGCAGCGTGAACAGCGTATCGCCGACAGCCGTGTAGGTGAATTGCGCTGAACCGCGACGCATCGGCTCGCCGCCGCAGGCGAGGCCGACGAATCCAAAAAACAAACAGACGATTAAAGCGCCTGTTTGCCGAAATCGAATAAACCGCTTTGTTTCTCGTCGCACGTCATTCAGCAAACAAAATGCGGAACAGCCTCGCGCCGCGCCGATCCAACACATAGAGTGTCCGAGCATCAACCGGCGAACAAACGATATCGCTTGCGTCTTTCAAAACTTCAATCTCGTTCAAGTCTCTTGAAGCCACTTCAGACCCTTTGTTTGCACTGACGAGCCGTTGATCGTTCAACAGCCAGAAGACGGAATCCAGCGCCGCGATGCCCCTCGCACCGGAGACACTCGATGGAAAACTGCGCTGCGAACTCAGAAAGCGATCACTCGCGTGAACCTGATCACCGCCGCGGTCAAGCCACAAGACTCCCAGCGCATCCGATTGAGTCAGACTGATCGGCGCCTGCATAAAATCGCGTCCGCTGGCGGCGCCGAGACGGTTCTGAAGCGTAAACAACGGATCGTAACGCAGGAGCTGACCTTCATCCGACTCGTAGACGAAGACGTCTCCCTGCTGAGACGCCGCGACGAGGCGCGGTTCCAGAGCTTGTCCGTCGCTGGACAGAATTTCGAACTCACCCTGCCACTCGAGAAATCGCGAAAACTTCAGGATACGCTTGTTGCCTGCGTCCGCAACGTACACGTTCGCGCCCGCGGATGCAGACACGTCAACGGGCCAAAGCATTTGCGAGCCGGACGAACCTCCGTGTCCCGATTCCGCGACAAGCTTTCCCGTTGAATCAACCGCGATCACGCGGTGGTGCCCAGAATCGGCGATGTAAACAATCCTGCCGACTCCGACCGAAATCGCTTTCGGGCTGCGCAAAGAGACTTCGTCGTTCGGCAGAATTTGCGTCACTTGCTGGGCGAGCGCAGTGCATACGATCAATCCAAGTGCGAGTGCAACTTTCACGCGTCGCTCCTCACGAGGGATTTCTCAATCGCGCGATAATACATGTCAAGATAGACGCGCGCGGATCGGTGCCATGAGAAATCCTGCGCCATCGCGTTGCGCTGAATTGCGCGCCAGCGATTTTCCTTTCGCCACAACGCAAGCGCGTGATGAAGCGAATGCCAAAACGCTTCGGGTGTGTACTCATTGAAAAGGAATCCGGTTCCCGCACCGGGGTTGCGGTCCGCATTGATGATCGTGTCCACCAAACCGCCCGTTGCGCGCGCCACCGGCGGCAAGCCGTAACGCATCGCCATCATCTGGCTCAGACCGCACGGCTCAAACAGCGACGGCATGAGAAAGACATCCGCGCCGCCGTAGATCAGATGAGCGAGCGGATCGTTATACTCCGTCGAAAGTCGCACGCGCATCGGATAGGCGCGTTCGAAATCTCGTAACTGCCGCTCGTATCCTTGATCGCCGTTGCCAAGCACGAGCAGCTGTGCGGGCGAACTGATGATCTGCCCGATGATTGACGTCAGAAGGTGTATTCCCTTCTGATCGGAGAGCCGCGAAACCACGGCGCAAAGCGGAATGTGACGGTCATAATGAAATCCGATACGCGCGCAGAGTTCCCGCTTGTTTCTGCTCCTCAGCGCGAGAGTAGGCGCAGAGTATTGCGCAGCGAGTTGTACGTCGGTCTCGGGATTCCACACTTCTGTATCCAGGCCGTTGAGAATTCCCCAGAAGTGCTTGTGCCGCGTTGCGAGCACGGGAGTGAGTCCGAATCCAGCGGAGTCCACGGAGCGCAGTTCGTGCGCGTAAGTCGGACTCACGGTGTTGATCGCATCGGCGAACTCCAGCGCCATCTTCATGAAGTTGAAACGTCCGTGGAACTCCACCGGTCCGCCCGGATGGAAGTGATCTTTCGCGTGATCCACCCACACGGTTGAACCTGAATCAAAGTCTCCTTGAAACGCCATGTTGTGAATCGTGAAGACGAAGCGAGTGGTCTCAAAGAAACCTTTGAAACGCGGTGACTTCAGGAAGAGCGCAAGCGGGGCGGATTGCCAGTCGTGGCCATGCACGATGTCAGGCGCGTCGCCACGATGTTTCACATAGGCAAGCGCCGCGAGCGACAGACAGGCGAACCTGCGATCGTTGTCAATGTAATCCTGTCCGGTTTTCGGATCCGAGTAGTACGAAGTCCTGCCGTAGAGTTCGTCGCACTTGACAAAGACAAAGCGCGGACAGAGAGAGTCCGCGCGATACTCAAAGAACTCGAAGATGAATTCGTGATGATTGAGAGTCTCACGCAGAGTGAGGACGGGCACTGTTGCATCCAGTCCTCGCAGCGACGTATAGTATGGCGAAACGACGGTGACGTCGTGTCCCATTGCGGCCAGCGATTTCGGGAGCGCGGACGCCACGTCGGCCAAACCGCCGGTCTTAGAGAACGGAGCAACTTCGGATGCGATGTGAAGAATACGCAGGGTGTCTTCCCTCATCCTTCAACCGCCGCGAGCCGCACGAGGTTCCGACCGTTGCGCTTCACCCAGTAGAGTGCGCGATCCGCGCGGTCAATCATCTCCTCTGGGCCTTTGCAGCCTTGACTGTCGGTCACGCCGCAGGAAATCGTGATGGGAGCAAGATGCTCACCCTCATCGGTCGTGATGTCGGTCGTAGAAATCGCCTTGCGGATTTTTTCCGCGATGGCGAGTCCCTGTTCCGCGCGCACCTCAGGGAGAATCAAAGCAAACTCCTCCCCTCCGTAGCGCGCGACGACGTCAATATCGCGCACGTTTCGACGGATTTGCGCTGCCACCCACGCAAGCACGCGATTGCCCGCGAGATGGCCATAGGTGTCGTTGTAGTTCTTGAATCCGTCTACATCTATCATCAAGAGCGTCATCACTCCACCGTAGCGCACGGAGCGCTGGTGTTCCGTGCGCAGCTGCGTGAGAAAGAAGCGGTGATTGAACAGATTCGTGAGACCGTCCACCATCGCCATGCGTTGCGTGCGCAGATATTCCGCCGTGCGGTCGAAGATCAGTGAGAGTCCGTTTTGCAGAATTGCAAGCGCGGTGGTTTCCGCCTGTGCGGGAATGATGTTGCGCGCGAAGAAGAGCTTGACGAGTCCCAATCGCTTTCCTCGGAACAGGAGCGGAATCAGGAGCCCGCAGGTCAGCGCATTTCCGTCACGCATCGGAACGAGTTCAAGTCCGTCGCGCACGGAAACAAGCGAGATGAACTTGACTGCGCCTCCTCGCATGACTTCGTCCTCAGTTCCCGAAGAGAGTGTGACGGGCCATTGAAAGTCATTGCGGCTGGCATAGATCCACGACCATCCGTCGGGGCGATCCATCCAATAAGTTGAAGGTGAGATCGGCGCGATTTCGATGTAGTCGGGTCGGAAGAGCGTGCGCAGTCGAAATTCGAGAGTATCGAAGAAATCCGCGCCTTCGCGATCGAATCGCGGATCTGATTGGACGGCTTCAAGCACTCTGTTGCGGCACGCGGTTTCAAAAGTTTTCATCGCGCCGTTCATGGCTGCGGACAATGCGCCGCCGTTGCCCTTTTGAAAATTCGCGCCAAGCGTCAGGAGCTTATCCAAATCAGTCAGCGCGTTCAGATTTCGGCACAGTCCCACCGTATGGCGATCGCCTTGCACACCGAGCAGCGCAGGGGAAACCGGCTCGGGTTCGATAAGTAGCGCCGCTCCCACGCTCGCATCGAACAGCAGTTTGGTTGCGGGAAATTGCGGTGGCGTTAGTTCTTTTCCCTGCGTCGTGAGCGCGCGGAAGAGTTCGCTCAATGCATGGACTTCGTCACCGGGCAGCCGGAGAATCTGCCAGCGTTCCCAATTTGTCGAACCGTAGAGTGTTGCGCACAGTGAGTTCACACGGGTCTCCGTATTAGTATCTGCGCACGGATACTGGGTTCTCAAACACGAGGTCGCCGCCGATAAAGACCTCATCGGCCACGACGTTTCCGAAGAAGTAGGGCAATGACGAGATTCCGGGAAGACCCCACAGCGCAATGTCGGCACGCTTACCTATCTCAAGCGAGCCGACTTCACTATCCATTTTGAGAACGCGCGCGGCATCGAGTGTTACGGCCCACAGGAGCTCCTGGGGAGTCATTTTACCATAAATCGCCGCAG
>JADLDM010000141.1 GCA_020846695.1 bacterium
AACCTCGTAGTAGCTGAAATCCGTTGGGTTCACAACGACCCCGATGCGGCATATCGAAACTTCCAGGCGGGACACATCCCCTGTGCAATCTACGTAGACCTTGATCGTGAGTTGTCGGACATTTCCGATCCCAAACGCGGCAGACACCCGCTCCCTGATCCCGCCGGATGTGCCGAATTGTTGGGGCAAAAAGGAATCGGCCCCGGCAAGCATGTCATCTGTTCGGATGACACAGGTGGGACTCTCGCGCCCAAGCTCTGGTGGCAATTGAGATGGCTTGGTTTCGACGACTGCTCTCTGCTGGACGGCGGATTTCTGAAATGGAAAGCCGAAGGCCGCGAGATCGAGAGTGGAATTGGCCGTTTACTTGCTCCACTCGAATTCAAACCGTCGCTTCGTCCTAATCTGATGGTAGACTCAGCCGAGTTGAAGACACGGCTCGCGCGCGGCGAACCCGTCCTCGATGCGCGCTCGGCGGAGCGCTTCTGCGGCGAGCAGGAAGGAATTGATCAGCGAGCGGGACACATTGAAGGCGCCCTCAGCTTACCTCTGACCGAGTTCATGTGCGGCGATCCCCGACACATGAAATCCGTCGAGGAAATCGCGGCAATTGCACGACAGATGAACCTTCGTCCCGACGAGCCGATTACCGCCTACTGCGGCTCGGGCGTAACAGCCTGCGTCTTGTTGCATGGACTGCATTCGGCAGGCTTCACGAATTTGCATCTCTACCCCGGCTCATGGAGTGAATGGATTCAAATCCACCCGGAAGCCGGCGTCCGCGCACATCTGCAGGCGTAGGGGCGGGCCCACGTGTCCGCCCGCTCTCAAGCGCTTCCCTGCCGGACTCTGAATTTCTTTGTTTTCAATTTTCGATTTTCATTTTTCGATTTTCTCCGCAACTCGTCACTTTGAGCTGATGCCTATCCATCCCGACCCGATTATTTTCATCTTGGAGCACTTATGCGCCGCTTGACATTTGTTCTCTGCGCACTCCTCATCGTATCCTCGCTTGCCGGCGCCGCCTTTCGCAAGCGCAACATGCTGAACTCGCGCCCCGCGGAAGTCGTCATCACCACCAAACTCGATCTGCGCACGATTGACGATATGGGCGGTCTGATAGACAACGTTAAGGGCAGCACGGCTCGCGTCTATCTCTTGCCTGAAGATTACGACGAACTCCGTGCTCGCGGCTTCTCCGTCACGTGGGTCGAACCCGAGCGCGTGCCCGAAGTTCCTCTCGATTTCTACCATTTGAACGCGGACATCGCTTCGGCTTTTGCGGCTCACGCTGTCGCTTATCCGACTCTATTCTCGTATGAAAGCATCGGCAACTCCGTTCAGGGTCGCCCCATCTATGCTGCGAAGATCTCCGACAATGTCACGCAGGACGAAGCGGAAATCGAAGTGAAATACATCGCCGCCATGCACGGCGACGAACTCGTCGGCACGGAGAACTGCATGAAGTTCATTGACACGCTGCTGACCGGCTACGGCGTGGATCCCGTTCTCACCGGAATGCTGCAGGACTATGAAATCTATATCATTCCCGCCATGAATCCCGATGGCCGGGCGGTTGGCTCCCTCGGACAGCGCACCAACGCAAGCGGAATAGACCTCAATCGTGACTTCCCCGACAGAATTAATGACTCGACCAATACTACGTCAGGCCGTGCGGTGGAAACTCAGCACGTCATGAACTGGAGCGCGGGTCGTAACTTCGTTCTCGCGGCAAATTACCACGGAGGAGCGCTGGTAGCAAACTATCCGTGGGACGGAAGTTACAACGGTCAAAGCGTCTTCACTCCAACCCCGGAAAACACGCTCTTCCACCAACTCTCGCTGACCTACTCGCTATACAACAACGAGATGTACAACGGCGATTTTGCGCCGGACGGCACAGTAAACGGAGCCGACTGGTATCACATCAACGGCGGAATGCAGGACTGGAACTACGTCTGGATGGGCTGCAAGGAAATCACGCTCGAAATATCAGATGTCAAGTCCGGTCCCGAGAGTGCGCTCGATTCGCTCTGGAGAACAAATCGCCAGAGCATGACCGAGTATCTCCTGCAAGCCCGCGAAGGCGTCAGAGGCATCGTCACCGATGCGGAAACGGGTCTCCCCATTCGCGCCAGTATCATGCTCGCCGCGATTCCTTATCTGACCTACAGCAGCGCGCTGCACGGCGAGTACTATCGCATCTTAGTGCCCGGTACCTACAGCCTCACCTTCTCCGCCCCGGGCTACGTCAGCCAAACGATCAACAACATCGTTGTCGTGGATGGAACACCGACGGTTCTAAATGTCGCTCTTTCGCCTGCGCCCCGCGCGGAGATCGTCTTGACGCCAAACACATTCTCTGAAACCGTTCCGCTTTGTGACACGCACGACGTCAACTTGATCATCTCCAATCCCGGAGACCTCGCGCTGAACTGGTCGTCCAGTGAGGCATTGTTTCAAGAGACTTATATGGGCGCCGCCTTGGGGCCGTGGCGCTGGATAGACAGCCGTGAACCCGACGGCCCCGTGTTCAACTGGAAAGACATCAGCGCCACCGGCACTCAACTCACTTTTCCCGCGAACGATTCCAATCTCGGCCCGTACGCTCTGGGATTCACGTTCCCATTTTATGGCACAAACTTCACTCAATTCCGAGTGTCGGCGAACGGTTGGATTTCCTTCACGTCTTCCATTTCAAATTCTTATTCATACAGCAACCAGAGCTTGCCGGGGGCTTCAACCACACCGGAGAATCTCCTTGCGATATGGTGGGATGATTTGAATCCGACCATTGCCGGATCCAACGTTCGCATCTGGACAAATAATGCGGATAGCGCGGTAGTGTCCTTCCAAAGTGTTCCAAGTTTCTCGGGAGGCGGCCTCTATAACTTCGAGGTCATTCTTGAGTCCAACGGACGAGTCACGTACCAGTACGGTAGCATGGGGACATCACGCCTAAATTCGTCCACCATCGGAATGCAGAATGCCGGTCGCACTCGCGGCATTACGGTTAATTACAATTCGATTTACATCGCCGACAACACCGCCATCAAGTTCTGCCCCTCGCAGTCCGTGCAAACTATACCTGTGTCGGGAACTGTTCCCATTGGCGGCCAACAAGTCGTCACACTTAGACTTTCATCCTGTTGTCTGCCCGATGGCCCGACCTTATCCAATTTGCTCTTCACGTCGAATGCGGCGCTGACTCCGCAACTCACGCTTCCCGTCACCATAGATGCCGGCGGCTTCATTCCTCCGGATCCCATTGTTGATCTCACGATCTTCCCCGACGGCGCGAATCTGATTCTGCGCTGGTCTGCTTCCGCCAATACGAACTCCTATGAGATTTGGCGTGGAACAACTTGGCCTCCCGATGAATTGAACTCGACGGCCATCGGAACCACTACCGCAACTGAATACGTCACCGCTCCTCTGTCCGACGGTGTGGAGTTCTTTTTTGTCAAATCACTTCCCTAAACCAAGCTGATGATCGCATCCGAAAACCGTCTCTCTGAACTGGCTCGCCCTTCTCACGAGTTCCCCCGTCGCTTCGTCGCTTCAAACCTTGTCGTGAACGATTGGAGCGATGTTGCGCCCTATTTCGACGAACTGGCGGCGAGAGAAATTCAATCTGCTGCCGAACTGGAGTCGTTTCTTCTTGACTTGAGCGAACTGAATGCTCTGGTCTCCGAAGAGGAATCGCGCCGCTATATCGCCATGACCTGCGCGACCGATGACGCGGAGGCCGAGGCGGCCTTCACGCGCTATGTCGAGGATATCGCGCCGCATCTGAAGGAAGCTCGCGACCGCTTGAATCGCAAGATCGCCGCATCCCCATTTGCATCGGAACTCAGGGCGGCTCGCTTCGAGGTCTTTCTTCGCTCCTGTCTAAATTCGGTTGAACTCTTTCGTGAAGCGAATATCCCTATCGAGACGGAGCTTGAAAAGCTCTCACAGAAGTATCAGAAGATATTCGGGGCGATGACGGTGGAGTGGGAGGGCCGCGAGATCACCATTCCGCAGGCTCTCGCGATGCTTGAAGAAAATGACCGCACCGTGCGCCAAAACGCCTACGAACTCGTCGCAAAGCGCAGACTCGCCGACAAAGAAGAGATCGAGGACCTCTTCGATGAGATGGTCGCCAAGCGTCAGAAGGTCGCGCGCAATGCGGGGTTCAAGAACTATCGCGACTTCAGATTTCGAGAACTCGAGCGCTTTGATTACACGCCCGAAGAATGCGCCCGTTATGCCGATGCCGTCGAAAGACACATTGTTCCCATCGTGAGTGAGCAAGCCCAGGAGCGCAAGAAGAATCTGAAGCTCGACGTGCTTCGACCGTGGGACGTGGAGTGCGATCCGCTGGGCCGCGCTCCGCTGCATCCGTTCAAGTCAGCCGATGAATTGTCCGCCGGCTGTTCACGAATTTTTCATCGCCTCGATTCCGAACTCGGCGATCAATTCGACCGCATGAGAGAACTCGGTCTGCTCGATCTCTCGAGCCGCAAAGGCAAAGCGCCCGGCGGTTATCAAAGCGATCTCTCCGAAGTGCGACTGCCTTTCATCTTCATGAATGCGGTCGGCACCAACGACGACGTGGCGACTCTGCTGCATGAAGCGGGTCACGCCTTCCACAATTTTGCCGTGCGTGATGAACCGCTTCACGCTTACCGACACGCGCCCATGGAGATCAGCGAAGTCGCTTCCATGAGTATGGAGCTGCTTGCCATGCCCTATCTCGATGAGTTCTACTCGAAGTCCGAACAGGCGCGCATCATTCGCTCGGAGCTCGCAAACAAGCTATCGCTTCTCGCTTGGATTGCAACAATTGACAGCTTCCAGCGCTGGGTCTACACGAACGGGGGACACTCGCGCGAAGAGCGCAAAGCCTATTGGCGCAGTCTCGTGGATCGCTTCGGCTCGGGAGTGAATTTCGAGGGTTATGAGGACGCGCGCGACTATCGCTGGCAAGCGCAACTGCACATCTTTGAAGTCCCCTTCTACTACATTGAATACGGTATCGCGCAACTCGGCGCACTTCAAGTCTGGAGCAACTCCCGCAGAGACTCCGCTGCGGCTCTTCGCGGCTACAAACACGGTCTTGCGCTCGGTGGCTCGCGCCCGTTGCCTCACCTTTTTGAGGCCGCCGGAATCCGCTTCGATTTCTCTGCCGCGATTATGCAATCCCTCGCTTCAGAACTTCGCGAGGTCATGGACGAACAGGCGCGCTTGGAACGCTGACCCTCGCATTGCATTAGAAGAAGAAGCCGACTCAGAAGTATCCGGGTCGGCTCTTTTTTTTGCGGGTAGTTTTGACATTGCGAGTCCGCGCATGAGAAATCATCTGAACATGCCGTTATGCTTGATCTTTCCGACCCCCTTGGGCATCACACCTCTCCTCCAGAACAAAGACCTCGCCAGAGAAGATACTTCAATCCCCCAATTGGGGGAAGCCACCCCATAATTTGTGGGACGGCTCCGTTCCCGTTCGGGGGGTCAGTTTTGCGGGATGGAGTCAGGCTATTGACACACCAACCAACCGGACTTATATTGTGGACATATGATTCCATCAAACTGCATACGCGTCGCGGGGAGCCGAATGAAGCACTTGATTTGGATTGTGTTAGCGTTGTTTGTGGGAAGCGCGTGGGCCGTATCTCTGCCTCCCACCCAAGTAACGATTTTCTACGACTTCACGTCGCAACTACTTATTCTGCGCTGGCCTGCGGTTGCAGGGGCAACCTCATACCATGTCTATCGCGCGAACTCAACTGCGGGACCATTTGATACATCAATAGCCGACGTTGCAACTGAAACCTACTCTGATCCGATTGACCCAATTGTCAACGCAAAGGCTTTCTATATCATCACAGCAGATGACGGCATGGAATCAGCATTTTCGAATCATGTGGGCTACGCTAAAGTCAACTGCTTGGGAGGAGTTGGTACGGTTGCGACGCCGTTCGGCATACCATTCCAAACTTGGAATGTACTGGATGGCGTTCCAACGTATGGGGTAAACTCGTCCTGCCCGTCCGATATTTTCGGTGAGCAGTTGTCATGCGGTACCTCGGTCACTGCTGATCGAATTGTGGGGCAGAGCAATAACCAATTCGCCTATCGCAACTCGGCCTATTCCTGCGACTGGTACGATCAACTTGAATTCAACTGTGGGACAGTTCCTGGAGGGGCCTACACGTATGAAAACAACTCCGGAGTCGACAGAGACATTGTATTGTTCGGAGAGGTAAACAACAGTGACTCCTATGCCAGCACCACGATGTTGGAGGGTGCATGGAGCAGCAACCCGGTTTCCTGGCGCGATTCTCGATCGCTCCATCGCAGCCAACTTGACCTGCTTGCCTCAGGATTCACAGGCGGAACACTCACGACTTCTGACCGCGTGATTGATCAAATTAGCGGCGCGTTTTTTTACTATCCCAGTGGGGCGGGCTCATGGGCGGGAGCCTTGCACTCAATTGAACCGGGTCGCGCCTATTGGATTTGGAACAAGGACCATGCAAACAACGACTGGACTTACAACTTCAATCCGACCGGATGCTTCTCTGAGTCGGTCAGCGGAACATGGAATGCTTCAATTTCTCCTCTCTACGTCTGCAACGACATCACCGTTCCATCCGGCCAAACTCTTACGATTGAACCGGGAGTGGTGGTGCGGTTCAGTGGAGACTACAAGTTCAACGTGCAAGGAACGCTCGTTGCCGTCGGCACGGCGCAGGATTCGATTAAGTTCACGTGCGATACCCTGGCGAATCCGAATAAGTGGGCCGGAATCAGATTCCTGAACACGGGGAACAACAACAGCATTCTTCAGTACTGCGTAATTGAGAACGGGCGTGCCGACGGCGCAACGGCTGACGACCGCGTCGGCGGCGGCGTCTACGCTCTCTACTCCGACATCACGTTACGCAATTGCACGATCCGCAACTGCTCGGCACAGGTTCACGGCGGCGCGCTCTGGGCCGCTCATCATCTCATACGTATAGAAGATTGTATCTTCGAGAACAACTCGTGTCAAAGCGCCGGTGGAGCCGTGCGCTTGGATCAGGGCGCCTATTCTATCCTGCGCACGAGCTTTCTGAACAATCACGCCACTGACGACATCGGTGGGGGATTGTATGTCGAATCCGCTTCCGGTTCGCCGCAGGAAGTTCGCAACTGCACATTCACTGGAAATACATCGCTCCACGACGGCGGCGCGATGTATCTTTACAATGCAAATATCGTCGTGGATAGCTGTAATGTCGCGGGCAACAACGCGGGCGGCAGCGGCGGCGGACTCTATGCCTACAATGTCGGAGGAAGCGTAAGCCACTCGACCTTTGATCATGACAGCGCGAACGGCGAAGCCGGAGCGGTCGCGTTTCTCTTCAGCACTGCAAGTTTCACCGACTGCAATTTCCTCCATAACCGCGCCGCGTCCATCGGAGCCTTCTGGTGCAGCGCATCTACTCCCGCACTGACGCGCTGCACCTTCGACCATAATCAGGCAACCGGAACCGTCGGCGCATTCTATTGCAATGCTCCCACAAATGCAGAGTTGAGCGAATGCATTTTCACCAACAACTCTGCAGGCTCCGACGGCGGCGCGTGCTACCTTGACGGAGGCACACCGAGCTTTGATTATTGCACGTTCAGCCAGAATAGCTCAGGCGGTGACGGCGGGGCGATTATGTCAGAGGGATGCGATGCCGTCATCACTCGAGGACTTTTTGCGGAGAACAACACCGCAGGCGAAGGCGCGGCAGTGTATATGGTCAATTCGGGCGGTAGTATAAACCACTCCACGCTGGCTTCGAACACCGGAAGTGTCGCGCTGTGGGTACAATCTTCGCAGCCTGCCATTTCAAATTGCGTCGTCCGTTCTGATTTCAATGGAGGCACGTTTGAGATTGAATACTCGCCCAATGCAAGTATTCATCACTGCTGCTTTTCCGGTGGTTCACAAGGAGTCGTTTGCCCATGTCCACCGGATTTCTGGACTGGTTGGACCACGAATTCAAACGGCGATGATTGTGACGCTTCGTTCAATCTCTTCGCGTACAATCCCCTATTTGTGGACGAAGTTGGAGGAAACTACAACTTGGCCTGCGGTTCTCCGTGTATTGATGCGGGCGATCCGCTTTCTGCGCCTGATCCTGACGGCACGGTCGTGGATATGGGATACCTGTATCATCCGCATTCATCCATCATCCCCTCTGCGCCCGAGCAGCTTGTGATTCGCAGGGACACTCCGACGACGGACTTGAAGCTCTATTGGTCTCCCGTCACACACGACGTCAACAACGTTCCCATCGTCGTCTGCGGATACGAGATCGAGCGCTCATTGACAGCGGACTTTGCGTCCTTCACAATCCTCGGCTCGTCATCGGATACAACCTACACCGATGCCGTTTCAGTTCCCTCGCAGATGAACGCATTCTATCGCGTGAAGGCTGTCATGGAGTGACCCCATCGCATGACCCCTATCCCCGACCCTTACCCTTACAGGGCAGGCTCCCGTGAACGGAGAAAGTAGGCTTGAGAGAGGCAGTGCTTAACATGCAAAAGGCCCTCGACGCGAATCGAGGGCCTCTTCATTTTCTTGCGTTGTGAGAACCTACATCGTGCCGCCGGAGCCAAGCTTCGCAGTCTTGATGAACTCGCGATATTTCTTCTCATGAGCCGCAACCGTCGCCTTGGGGCCGGTCAGCTTCGTGAAGAAGTTTCCACCCGGAGTTTCCAGCACAGAAGCAATCATCCGGTAGTTCCCCTGATCACTGGTCGGCCCCGTTCCCATCGTCGAGGCAAGCAGAGTCCCCGTGATGTCGGTCGTGATCACAATAATCCCGTTGTCCAACTTCATCGAATCGGTCTTCGCGACCTGTGCGCCCGGCTCGCCATGAGGCCCGGTCATCTGCCCCTGCCAGCGTTCCAGATTGGCCATCGAGCTGCCGCCTGTGCCCGGAAAATGGAAGATCGCAATCTCACCATCCGCCGCATCGCCTGCCGCGCGCACCAAGGAGAGCTGACCAACTCTCATATTCGATGAAGGCTGCACAGAAGTCCAGCCATCCGGCAAGTTCGCCAACAGAGCACTCAGGTCAAGACCCGGCCCGGAAGACTGAATCTGCGGATGATCCTTCGGCATTTCCTTGCGATCCATCTTCTCCTTCTTCTCGGAGGTCGCTTCCTTCTTGGCCTTGTCCGGCCTCTCAGGAACACAGCCCATCACCAAAATCGCCGAAATTACCCCGAACATTGCCATTCTGAACATGAAAAAGCCCTCGGTTTTGTGAAAAACAGAGGGCAAAATACAAATTCCGACCGACAGTTACAAGCTACAGCTTTTGCATAATCCCGCCGGCGACCATTTCCAACGAAAGGATGCTATCCACCCCACCCCGCGCAATCGCCTCCTTGG
>JADLDM010000208.1 GCA_020846695.1 bacterium
CTTCCATCAGGTCTTCATCCGACAAAGCTCCGCGTTCGTTGGCAGACTTCAGTTCACCGAGAAAGGACTTCTCACGCGAGATCTTCAGCACGTTTCGATACTGGGACTCCTTGACTTTAGCCTTGAACTCCGAAAAGCATGCTTCTGCAAGACCGTCGACCAGTGGATAGACGACATCCCATGCGACATCTGGAAGATACAAATGTGCCGGGTGGTATTGATCCAAGCGCATGATGGAGTCTCGCCGCTTGTTTACCACCAGCGACAGCATCCATTCACCGTTGGCAAGCCCTGCAATGCATTGTTCATCCTGACCGCTCCAGAACACGCCCATGCTTCCGTGCGAGTGTGCCCAACAGCGGAGCTTGCGAGAGTTAATGCCCTTGGACTCCAGCTCGGCAAGCAGTCTTGCGACATCGGCGCTGTCCATGTCGGTTTCATCGGCAGTGCACTCCTGCTTGACCAGAAAGAAGTCAGTCACGATCAGTGCCGTTGTGAGACTTGTGTTCACGTCTGCAATTTCTTCAACTAACCCAAGACAGCTGACTTCACCCTTCGCACAGTCCGTCCACAACCAAAGCTTCTGAAGTGCTCTCGCATCAACCTGCACCTTGATTCCAGCATCAACCGGCTGTCGCGGTGTCCTCTGCAAGCTCTGCATCGGCATCCTCCTCATCTTCAGGTTTCGGGCAATTAGGACAATCTTCTTCATCGTGATCATCGTATTGCTGGCAATGCTCACACCACCAGCAACTTTCGCAATCTGAAATATCATGGCCATAATCATCACACCAGCTGCAATAGGGTTCATCGTCATCACTGTCTTCGGTCCAGTTAGGATCCCACTTCTCGATCTTCTGAAACGGATCACTGCTGTTGTACGTGTTCAGAAACTGATGCACAAGTTGAAACAATCCGAACAAATCAAGCTCGCCCGCAAGCCTGCTTACCAAGTGGCCAACATTCCCCCAGCAGATGTTACTCTTCTCGTCGCTGACATGCGGATGAATGTAGCCGTTGCAGTCTGTTCCTCCGCTGATGCACACTTTGCCCTGACGAAGATCGACTTCCACTTCGAAACTGTCGAAGTGATAGGTATAACCGTCGTACTCAATATCAATCGGATGTGTCACACCAATGACGGACTCATCCTCGAAACGAAACGACGCATACACGACCGGTACGAGCTTCATCATGTCCGCGAACGTGTGGTTCGCCCTTTGGCGTATCCACTCCGGACTGTGTTCAAACAGCCGGAGCACCTGACGGTCGGATTCGAGCTTGCGAGACAACTGCATGACCTGAAGCGAGAGTCGCTCTAGTTCGTAGCTGTCATCGCGCAGACTCGCCTGAAGCTCCCGTCTGCGATCCTGAACACATGACTCGACACTCTCGATCAGCAAATCCTTCTGCTCGTGACGGTACTGCCGACACAGCTTTGGCAAGTGCTGATCGATCAGCTTGCGCACGAACGACAGCGCAGGCGGGTTCTTCGGCCAGATCAGTAACACGAGCCACTGCTTGCCTACCCGCGCAACCGGTACGTCATCGCACACGATCAGATCACCACCTAACTGTTTGGCGAAAGACGGATCATGAATCACAATCATGTCCGCAATCGCCTTTGCGGTGCTTGAATTGCTTGGCAGCGCGACAGCCAAGCCACTGTGATCCCAACCTTCGACTTGCCAGGAATCCGTCAAGCAAGTAATGGGAACGTGATACTTGTGCGAGTAGAATCGCACCAGATCTTGAATCTGTTGAATCATAGATGTTTCCTCCGGAGGAAGAAGAGCCCCGGCAGATCACTCCACCGAGGCTCTCCTCATATCTGGTAGCGGTGTAGGAGGAACCGCCAACAGATTCTCCTAACAGCCTCCCTTAACCTGCGGCACAAGGGTCAACACGGACCCTTCCTGCAGCACGTCACTGTCGAACGCCGGGCTGCCGTTCACGTGACGCGTGTAACTGGAGTCCTTCGGGAAACCGGCCTGCGAGATGGCCTGCTCCACAGTGGTGCCTTCACCGATTTCAATCTCCTTGGCCGCACGACCAAGACACAATACCTTGACCTTCATGAATCTTCTCCTGAATTGGGTTGATCAACTTCGCCGCCCCGCAACTGCGGGACGAACCTTGGTTCAATTTCTTATGCCAGATAAAGCGGTCAAGCTGAAGACCAAGATGTGTAATCGGAGAAGCAATTGTTGACTGAATCTGTCACATTATCACGACGAGCGAGTCCGTATGTTCTTATTGAGACTTTGCAAGGGAAATGTTATATTGAAACTTAGCCCTAAATCACCACATTGCGGAGCATCTCCATGGATGGAAAACTCTGGCCAATTACTTTTCGTGCGGAGTCTGCTAAAGAGTATCTCGATGCGCAGGCCGCTGCACTAGATTTCGTCCTCAATGCCGACCGAACCATACTAGCAGATGAGATCGAGGAAGCTTGTAAGTTCATCGAGAGCATGCGGGAAGTCGATACGGACCTTCTTAGCCGTTCGGATAGGGATCGGCTTTGGAGCATAAGTACCAAGTATGGAAACTTCTGGAGTCATGTACTGGGTCAAGATATCGTTCCCGCCCGGAGATTTCCAGATGCGCCACAAGTCCGAGCTAAGACTCCCCAGGGATTTCTGAGCGACCCAACTGAACATCGAGTGCAATTGCCAGAGAACATGTCAAAGTCGTGGAAAGAAGAGTGGTTCCCCGAGTATCAGAAAGCTCGTCGAAATTCGGAGCGCTGGAGCGCAATGACGGGCATTATCACTGCTACTTCCAAGGAACTCTGCGGCAAGTTCAAGAACAGAGGCGGCCTCAAAGCGATCACACTTCGTGCGCTCATGGAAAATGAGGTCCCTGATGATGCTCTTCTTCGGATGCTTGTTGCAAGGCGGGTCATTCTTAGCTATTGGGATCTTGTCAATACCCGAGCCCAAGGTTACGAGCAGTTGATTCGCGAGCTCGGGTTCGTTTCCAAGGACCAAGCGGATCTTGGCAGTAGCACGCCTGCGATTCAAGAAGAGAACTTCAGGAACTACCTTAGTTCAATTGGCCTTAAAAAGAAGACGATACAGTCTCCACTTGATTCAGAAGGCCTGCTGGAAGAAGAGGTTGAGTGGTTCAAAAGCCTCTTCCCGCCTGATTAGCGTTAAGTGTTGTAATTACAATTCGAAGCCCGGCAATCGCCGGGCTTTTCTTGTTAGCCTAACTTGTAGCCTAATTCTACGGCTAATTGCACAACTGAGGTTCTACCTAAGTTAAAGTAGATTTGGCTCAGCTTGCAAGCGGTCAACTGGCTATAGCTAAGCCATAATAAGTCGACCGGCGCCGGTCGCACAACCCCCAGCAATGAGGATGTGCGGCCATGTTACAGAGAAGGCCAGATCAGGCCAGATTTCAAGTTGAGACCAGAGGTATTACACGTGAGGTGACTTGGACAGATTTTCTGTCCAGAAGTGGAGGAGATTCAAACGAAGACGAAAGTGAACACGGCTACAGGTTGGACCGTGCGGAGTTCAAGTCAGGTCGATTTGACGAAACAGAACTGGATCCGACCGAAGCAGCCGACAGGCTAGACGACTTTGACATGCTTGGCGCCTTGGCCAGCCCAAATGCGGATCCCAATTCCGAATCTGGCGGCCTGTCCGAGTCACGTCATGATCAGCTGGTCAAAGCTCTGGCCGAAGCATCGGCTGTGCTTACAGAACGCCAAGCGATCGCGCTTTGGCTGTGGTCGACGGGATGGTCTGAACCTGCCGCCGCCGACAATATGGGAATCAGTCAGCCAGCCTTTCACGAGATCATTCATGGCAAGAAAGGTGTAGGCGGTGCTTTGCGCAAGATTTCCAAGTACTTCCAAAAACACCCTATAGGATGACCGTACCTGTAGAGAGCAATTTGCTTAACCATACGCCATCCGTCATCTACAACGGCTGGACGGTCGGTCAAACGCATTGACCATGATAAGGAGCTATCAATGAATAGCGAACAAGTACTGCCGCTGCGCAAAGCGGCAGAAGAAAATGGAGCCACTGACTTTGACGCCTTTCGCAAGGCGGCCAAGAAGTTTGGCGCTTTGATAAACGTCGCCGGACTCGAGTACGTTGACCGTGCTCGCTTTGACGACGGCGTCAACAACGAAGTTCAGGCCAAGGTGGAGCAGGCGGCCCGTCGCACTCCGCCCAAGGACTCGAGCGGTCGCCATCTGGGTCTGTTGCAAGCCCGTATCAATCATGCACCTGATCGCATCGAATCCAAGGAAGTTGCGATCACCGCCGCCCACAAGCTGGTCGAAACGGCCAAGAACAAGTACGAGAAGACTCGCGCCAAGAAGGCTGTTGCTGAATTGGAAGCCGGTCTGAAGAAGCTCCAGGCGAACCTGGAGAAGGACCAGGCCGAACTCGACCGCATCCTGAACGAAGAAGAAGCCTAAGCTCAGGCAAACTTCCCCTGGGCGTCGATCAGCACGGCAGCGAGCTCAGCAGCAGAGTCGGCGTCCGGGGGACGCATACTTAATGATCACTCAACACCAAAGGAGATTCGATTGTGGAATTAATTGGATGTGAGTTTGGCACTATCATCGAAGCGCCAGACGACGCACTAGATTGGTTAGAAGAGAGACTTGGCATGAACTCCGTTTCGAAGGAGGGCAACTGGGACGATTACAACATCATGAGCAGTCGTGATGAAGGCACATTGCTGCTCTCTTCATTCGATGACTGCATGCCTACAAAGATTGACTATCTCATCGAGGCTGTCTGTGAGATGCAAATCAAGTTCAACCTCGACGAACCCTGGCATCTGACCTGGGCAAATATCTGGACGGATGGCGTGCAGTGGTATGCAAGCGGCGAAGCATCTGTCAGCTTCAAGGGTGAGGTAACGAAGGCCAAGTCTCTCTTTCAGTGGGTCGAAGAGACCAAGGCGGCGCTGCTTCAAGGTATTGATGTGTCCGGATCTGAGAAGTCGCTGACATGACTGACTGAAACTTGACACAAGTGCGGTGCCGGGCTGCAGACCGGCACTGTGTCGAACTCCACATCAGTCAGATTACAGGAATAAGAAGATGGAAAGCATGAAGCCGATTTACAACAACACCTCATGAAGGGAACATCATAAATGAAAACACTTTTGACACCACAGCAAGCTGCCGACTACTTGCGTGTGAAAATCAGCACGATACTTAAATGGACGCACTTCGGCTACATTCCGAAGATCAAGCTCGGAGGGGCTGTCCGCTTCGACCTTGACGAACTTGACGCCTGGATGGAAAAGCGTTCGACAAAAGGCCGGGCCCAACTGAAAGTCTCCGCATATGAATCACAGACGCAACGTGCCATAAAGAGACCAATCGTGCTTCACTCCGACTAAGCAAAATGCCCCGATGAAAGCGGGGCTTTTGTTGGCATCAAGGGAATGGCTTGAATAGGAGTAAGTAATAGACGAAGGAGGCAAACGTCAAGACATAGAAAGCAAGGTTCAGGGCATTATGGCAAAGATATACAAGCGTGCAATTCGGGATCCAGTCACCGGCAAGGCGAAGCAAACCAAGGTTTGGTGGATTGATTACCTTCAGAATGGAGAGCGGATTCGCCGATCTCTGAAAGTGTCAGACCGGAAGATGGCAGAGAAGATGCGCGTCGAGATTGAACAGAACATCGAACGCGGTGTGGTGGGATTACCGCAGACGTATGTTGATTTCTTCCAAGTCTTCGAGGAATTCAAGCGCGCTGTCATCCTGAAGAAATCACACAGCTATGGTAAACGCATCTTCCAGCTCTTGAAGCCTTTCCTTCTCTTCTTGCAGGATAATGAACTGGTCAACCTGGCACGCGTATCGGCCACTGATGTTGAACGGCATTTAGGTCATCGGCTGAAGAAGATTGCGCCCAAGACATGCAACGACGAACTTGGGATCATCCGCAACTTCTTTCAATTCGCCATTGAACGAGAATTGCTTTCACGTAACCCTGCGGACAAGATCCAAAAGCACCGGACATCAAAGCAGTCCATTGAGATATTCACGCCCGAAGAGCTTGGACTGATCTTTCAGTATGCTCACAAGAACTCGGTCGCGTTCTACAAGACTCTTCTCTACACGGGAATGCGAGATGGCGAGGCACGACATCTCCGCTGGTCTGAGGTGGACCTTACCACGGGCACCGAGCATATCAAGATCCGTAGTACCGAAGTTCACAAGACAAAGAATCGCCGTGACCGCATCGTGCCACTATGTGAAGAATCTGTTGAGGTTTTGCGGGAGCTGCAGACAAAGGCAGAGCCAGGTAACCCGTTTGTGTTCACCGGGCGAAAAGGTGGACATCGCGGTCATAATCGAAACACCTGGGTGGCTTGTTTGGCGCGAATTGAAGCAGAGACGGGTGTCAGGATTGCAAAGGGCCACCATCAAAGTGGACTTCACATGTTTCGACACACCTTCGCGACCAATGCCCTTGCTTCTGGCGTTGACATCAGGACGGTGCAGGAGTGGTTAGGACATTCATCCATCGTCCAGACTCAGCGTTACACGAATCTGCTGCCGGGCCAGAAGCACGGTCAAATCCACAAGCTGTCAATCAAGATCGAACCACCGGAATCCGGAAACAGGGGACACCAAGTGGTGACAGCAAAGTGTGATGTAGATTCTTAAGTATACACAGGTTGGAGTCACTGTTTGGCACATTTATGTCACACTCTCCGAAAAAGTCAATTTCGAGCAAGCGAAAGCCCCTGTTAACAGTGAAGTTAGCAGGGGCTTTTTTGTGGAGACGGCGGGAATCGAACCCGCGTCCGAGAAGCGGACCACAGCAAGCGCTACAGGCTTAGGAGTTGGATAGGTGTCTTGCTCCCGGGTCGTCCCAACCCCAAATCTATCGGGAGCCAGCCGCTAAATCTCACCCACGGTCACGGCACACCGCAGGCCAGTCCGACAAAAATGGTGTCCAAATCAGGGGCGCCGGACGACCTCTGATCGGACAGGCTGGTTATTTACTAAGCAGCCAGAGCGTAAGTGTTATTGGCACTTATTGTGTTGGAACCTGATTTAGGAGGATGCTCCAGCCTCCGCCTGCTCTCACTGACATCCAAACATCCCGTCGAAACCTGTGCGTCCCCGGGGAGAAAAATCGAAAACTCCAAATCGAAAATCGAA
>JADLDM010000142.1 GCA_020846695.1 bacterium
AGAATGACAATGCCGGCTATTGACACAGAACTTCTCATAAGTGAGTAGCGATTCTTGTTTCCCATAATCTGACGACTTTGTTCCTTAGTTCTTCAATGGTACCGTTGTTATCAATCACACAATCAGACTTCACGATCTTCACTTCGTCCGCTACCTGCGCCGCGCGCCGAGATAAGAACTCCTCACGCGAAAACCTCCCGCCGAGCCGCGAAATTGCAATCTCTTCCGCGCAAATCACCGTCAGCATGAGATTGAATTCGCGCTCAATGCCCCACTCAAAAATCAACGCTGCATCAAAGACGATTGCGCGGGATGACGTCTGCTCTAATTGCGCCAACCACTTCGCATGGATGCCCGGAAATGTCCGGTCGGTTAGCCATTTTGCATCGTCTACAGTTGCGAATATCAACTCTCCGATGCGCCTGCGATTCAAATCACCATTCTCGCGGACGATTTGATTTCCCCAGCGTGAGATCAGCTCCGCTCGCAGTTCCCTATCCTCTTCCAGCACTTCCCGCCCGAGCTGATCTCCGGATACGACCTCGGCGCCAAGATCATGGAGGATTCCCGCAACGGATGACTTTCCTGATCCGATTCCGCCCGTCAGACCGATGCTGAAAGGTCCCGTCACTTCGCTACCGCGAGTTTCCCGCGCACGGTCTCCCCTTCCGATTCAATCGTGTACAAGTAAACGCCGCTTGCCACGCGATCCCCGTCTTCCGTGCGCAGATTCCATTCTTCTGCGCCGGTCGGGTTGTCATGCTCGATTTTGCGAAGGAACGCTCCATTGAAGGAGAAAATGCGAATCGTCGCCTTTTCTGGAAGCGCCGCAAAGACCACTCCCGCTCGACCTGAAGCTGCCACTCCACTGAATGGATTGGGGTAGACATATACCGACGAAAGATCGGACGCGGTCCCGCCGATCACAACATCCGCCCTTCCTCCGATCGTGTCGAGCGGCGCGCCTTCGAGTGAAAACAGATTGCGGGCTTGAATCCGCACCGGTATTCCCGTCGCGCCCGCAGGAAAACGCGAGTCCAATTCCACTTCCACCGAACGAATGGATACGCTTGACACGCGCGATACATGACTCGGCGCGCCGTTTCGCGAATCCACAACGCGGTAGTTCTCTTCGCTATCCGCCGATGAACCCATATCCTCGGAAAACTCAATCCGGACGCGCGTTCCAACCGGTCCGTCGAGCAGGTCGTGTGAAACAATGTAAGGCAACTCGTCGGCCTGAGGCTCAACGATGACATGTACCACGCTCTCTCCGTCGGGCAAGCGAGAGCCCTGCGCGTCGCGCATGTTGCGCAAGCCCAAGCTGTGCGTGCCAACCGAAAGATCGTCGTCGAAACTCAAATAGAAAGCGCGCCCGCCTTCACCTTCCAGAATTGTCGCAGGCATAGCCTCGTCGTCTATTCGATAGTTTCCCTGCACGAAGGCCGACGGTCCCATGCGCTCGGAAAACGAAACTGCAAGCGAGCGATGAGAAATAACTTGCGCCGTGTCATTGGAAGAGGGTGCGTGATTTGCGGCAAGTGAGACAATATTTGATAGAACGCTTAACGGATTGGGAAACTCTTCATCCACGGTAAGCAGAGCGTAATCAAATATCGAATCGGCGGCGAGCCCGGTCTCATGCCACCCTGCCGTATCCACCGTCACGTACCACTGCGGAGTTTCGCCATGCCGCGCGCGCCAAACTTGATAGGCTTCCGCACCGGGAACGGACTCCCATGTGAGCGACACTGTTGTCTCATCCAAAGGCTCGCCGCTGAGCAACGGAGGATAGGGACGCTCGCCCGTCACGGTCGTCGCCTCAATCAGCAATTGCCCTGCGCCGTCCGTCATCAGAACTTCATTCACGCCGTTCCGATTGAAATCATGGACAACCATCGCCCCGGACTCCGAGGGAAAGTAGCTCCACGTCGCGCGCAGCTCCCCACTCTGCTCATCCAACTCTATGACGTAGAAATCAGGGTAGGCGGACACCAGTAATTCCGCGCGGCCATCGGCATTCACATCCCCGGGTGTCATGGACGAAGGATGCGAGGTCAAATTCTCATTTCCAAGCACGTAGATCGTGTCCGTTGCAGCAATCTCGTCGTTTGCGGGAGACTCGAATAGCACGTAATCCCAGCCAAGCAGCAATCTCTCACTCTCCGTCGAATAGCCTGCATTCGATCGAGACGCCGCAATCAGCTCATTGGCGCCGTCACCATCATAATCTTCCAGAGCAAATCGAGTAGTCGCATCAACTTCCGGCATTCGCGCAGTGGCAACCTGAACAAATTCCGCGCCACGCCACTCGCACCAGATCACATCGCCATCATAGTCACCGAAGAAGACGTCCACGTTCGCATCGCCGTCGAAGTTTCCACATTCAAAATTTGGGGGGCCGTAGTCGTTCTGCCCTTCCGAAGAGTTGGGTAGAGTGTCGCGAAGCATCAATTCGTAAGAGGGCGACACTTCATAGAGCGCCATGAGAAGTTGGTCTCCGATCTCTACTCGTGCGGCAATGTCCTGACGGCCTGAAGCGCTATCCACTGTGACAAAATCGCCGATCAGGAAATTCTCCCAAGTCGGCAGACTTTCAAAAATCACAGAATTCAGCGCTCCGCACGGCTCCGATTGCTCCCACACACGAGTTTCCGTGAATCGCCGCCCGCCGATTTCCATAAGACCATCGCCATCCGCGTCGCCGTAGCATTGGGGAAGATGAGCGCCGTAAGTATTTTCAGTCTCAACAAACTGAGCGCCGTTCCATTCGTAAGGTTCCAGCGTATCCACGACGTCATCTACATCAATCGGCAGAAGCCATATCTCCGGAAACTCGTCGCAGTCGTAATCGCTGACAAACGTGCCGGGCTTGCCGTAGGGCATGCCTGTTGCGGAACGAGCATATAGATAGGAGAGAATACCGCTCTCTGAATTGGAAAATTCCAAGGGATCGCTATCTGCAAACTCTCCACGCAGATTGCTGAAGCGAATCACCGCCTCCCATTCTCCGAGGTAACGCTCTTGAGAAACGATCGCGACGTGATCGTCGGACACATAACCGAAATCCTCGCGAATGGAATCGCCGGTCGCATTAGTCATCAGCAGCGTCGCGCGCCCCACCTGATTGGTCCACGCGCGAAGTTGCAGGCCGTAGCCGTCGGCATCCAGCATAACACGCGACGAAATGCTGTCAATCCGCGGCGCATCGTTCTGCACGTAGACGTGCGAAAAATCCGTCGAATAGGCGCCGGTCGTCGCGAAAACTGAGAGACGAATCGTCATGATTGTGTCGGTCGCCGGCGCAGTGATCTCGCCAAGCATCCCGCTGATAATCCGATCGCTCCCGGTCTCAGCCGAAATCCACGTCGCAGGATTGTCGCCAAGTCCGTATTGAAGCGAGTAGCTCTCGAATGCAGAACCCCAAGCTTCACCTATGACCTCGAACGATCCGGAGACTCCGCTGTCAATTCGCGGCGTGTGAATTCTCGCCACTGCCTCTGATCCGAAAGCGGCGGCCTCCACCGCATGAAGCGCATTAACGCGGCCCGCGACACTCGAACTGTCCCATCCCTCTTGGCGCATGTCGTCGCAAGTCGAGATCAAGATTGAGCGCACGTCATCGGGAGTCAGTTCGTCATTCACCGAGAGCATTAATCCGGCGATACCGGCGACGATTGGCGAGGCAAAGCTCGTTCCCTGAGTGCTAAAATTCCACGCGCCGCACGAACTGCCCAGCAAGGTCGAGAGAATACCCGTGCCCGGCGCCATCACGTCCACCCAGGGCCCGTGGTTAGAGAAACTCGCGGGAAAGTCCAGAGTGTCTGTTGCGCCGACTGAGATAACTTCGGGAAAGCCCGACGGGTAATGAATGGAACTGCGATTGCGATTCCCCGCCGAGGCGACGAGCACGACTCCCGATTCACCGGCAATGTGACAAGCCTCCTGTAAGAGCGGTGACGCGACCACATCGCCGAAGCTCATATTGATGATGCTCGCACCGTTGGCGGCGCCGTAGAGCAACGCGGCAGCAATGTCGTCCTCTTCAAGCGTGCCGTTGGAGTTTCCCGCGCGAAGCGTCATCAATCTGCAGTGGAAACCCACCGAAGGGTAGCAGAGCAGATTATCGCTCGCACCGCAAGCGATTCCCGCCACATAGGTTCCGTGACCGAAATCATCCATCGGTTCACTGTCACGCTCGAGATAATCGCCACCCGCAGGCAACGTCGGAGCATCCACAAAATCCCAACCGATGACGTCGTCAACGAAGCCGTTGTTGTCATCGTCAATGCCGTTTTCGGGAATCTCACCCGGATTGCGCCAGAAGTTCGGAATCAAGTCCCCATTCGTCAAATCGGTTCCGGTGTCTATCACTCCGATCACAATTGAAGTGTCACCGCGCGTGATCTGCCATGCGAACGGAGCAAGGATTCTCTCCAACCACCAAGCGTCACGGTAGAGACTGTCGTTGGGAACATACCCGTCATCGAGAGAGTGCTGCTCCAATTGATAACGCCAATTGCGCGTCACCCACTCAACACACGGATCGCTGGAGAGAGAGTTGTAGAGATCCTCCGTATCAATGTCGCTCGTGAGCCTAAGATGCGCAATCTTCAGCGTCTGAGCGGCAAGACCGGAGAATTTCTCGTACGGGAGGGCGACGGTGCATCGCTCCTCACCAACGAGCTCGTTGATCGCTGAGGATGCCGTGGTAATGACGCCGTCGAGAGAGGACTGGACCGGAGCTTCGCGGAACTTGACAAGCAACTCGCGGGGAGCATATCCGGCCAAGGAGATCGCGCTGCAAATGAGTAGCGCGACGAGGAGTGAAACTCCTCTGAGAGTGGGATTATTGATAGGCTTTTGCAAAGGAAAGTACCCTGATCGTTTGAACGCCGGCCAATTTGAGAACTCGCGCACACTCCGAAACCGTGGCGCCGGTGGTGACCACATCGTCTATCAATAGGACTCGATCAGGGATTTCCTCATGTGTGTTGATTGCAAAAGCATTTTTGACATTGGCAGCGCGAGCGCGGACTCCGGTTCCCGCTTGTGCGGGTGTGTGGCGGATTCGCTTCAGCAGAGACTTGATTGGATTGTGTCCAAGCCGTGACGCAAGCTCGCGAGCGAGCAACTCGCTCTGATTGAATCCGCGATCGTTTCCGCGTATCCAATGCAGAGGCACGGGCGCCCAGATTTCGCTCTCATCCCAGAACTGAATCGGGATGGTTAGCAGCAGATGCGCGGCGCATTGCTTCGCAAGCGGATGGTGTCCGTCGTATTTCAGAGCATGAACCACGTCGCGCGTGAAATTGCCGTCCGAATAGGCAAACCCCGCATGAAGCATCTCCACATACTTGGGCAGCGCTTCATCCACCTCGCGCTCCGCGCGCGGAATCCCGCTCCAGCAGTGATCACAGTAGATGTATGCCGAAGGCGGAATCGGCCTCACGCAACGCGCGCAAGTCTCAGGATAGATCAGAGACCATATCGCCCATTCACGCACGCGCGTCACCACTTAGGCGACCGCCTTGCGTCTTGTTTTCGATTTGCTGTTCTTCGATTTTACTTTAGGAGGCAGCATCCCAAACTCAAGGACTTGAGAAACGGTCTCAACCGGATGAAATCGCACGCGCGACTTCACGTGATCGGGAACATAGAAGAGATCCTTCTCATTGTCCGCGGGAATAATGATGTCTGAGATTCCGCGACGTGCCGCAGCGACAATCTTCTCGCGAATCCCGCCGACGGGAAGCACATTGCCGCTCAAGGTAATTTCACCCGTCATGCAGATGTCATTGCGAACGGGGTTGCCCGTCAAGAGCGAGGCCAGCGACAGCGCAAGCGCCACTCCGGCGGAGGGACCTTCTTTGGGTGTGGCCCCCTCGGGAACGTGAAGGTGTATATCAAACTTCACAAACTTGTCGTCGTTGATTCCAAGCTCGGCAGAGTGCGAACGCATATAGGAGAGAGCAATTTGCGCCGACTCCTTCATCACGTCGCCCAACTGTCCTGTCACTTGCAGCTTGCCGCTGCCGCTCATCAGAGTGGATTCAATCACCAGGATTTCGCCTCCTACCGGAGTCCATGCAAGGCCCAGCGCAACTCCCACGCGCGGCTCAGGCGGCAGATCGTCTTCCGCGAATAGCGCCGGACCAAGATACTGCGCAACGTTCTTTGCAGTAAGAGTAACCGTCTTGCGTTTTCCGTCCGCGACTACCCGTGCGATCTTCCTGCACACTGAACCAATCCGCTGCTCCAATTTGCGCACTCCCGCTTCGCGAGTGTAACCTCGAACAAGCGCGCGCATCCCCTCCTCGGTGATGTCAAGATGCGAGGGCTTCAGTCCGTTTTCTTCTCTCTGACGCGGAAGCAGGTAGCGCAACCCAATCTGAATCTTTTCGTCGGTGATGTAACTCGGGATCTCGATGATCTCCATTCTATCGCGCAACGGTCCGGGAATTTGCCCGATGTCATTCGCGGTTGTGATGAAGAACACCGTGGAGAGATCGAACTCAACATCAAGATAGTGATCGGCGAAGGTGCTGTTCTGCGCAGGATCGAGAACTTCAAGCAGCGCGGATGCGGGATCGCCGCGAAAATCCATGCCAAGTTTGTCTATTTCATCGAGCATCAGGACAGGATTGTTCACGCTGACTCTGCGAATGGACTGCATGATGCGGCCCGGCATTGCGCCGACATAGGTTCGGCGATGTCCGCGAATTTCCGCTTCGTCGCGCACACCCCCCAAACTCATGCGGATGAACTGACGATTCAGCGCGCCGGCGATGGATTGTCCAAGCGAGGTCTTCCCCACCCCCGGAGGCCCGGCGAAACAGAGAATCGGACCGCGATGTGTCTTGCGAAGTTTGCGAACCGCGAGGAATTCGAGAATGCGCGTTTTGACCTCGTCGAGCCCGTAGTGATCCATATTCAAACGAATTTCCGCATCCTCGAGTTTGATCTCGTCGGAGGTCGCCTTGTTCCACGGTAAGCTGACCAGCCATTCGATGTACGTGCGCGACACTGAATACTCCGCCGATGAAACCGACATCACTCTCATGCGGTCGAGTTCCTTCTTGGCAGCTTCCGCGGCCTGAGCAGGAAGACCCGCGTCGGCAACTCTCTTCTCAAATTCCGCGATCTCCGCGCCGCCTTCGGACTCTTCGCCAAGCTCTTTGCGAATCGCTTTAAGCTGCTCGCGAAGGTAATACTCCTTCTGGTTCTCTTCGAGTTCCTGCTCGACTTTTGAACGGATTTCCGTACCGATGCGGAGCAGCTCCAACTCCCGCGCGAGGTGAGTTGCGACCAGGGTGAGGCGAGGTTCAAGGTCGTTATTCTCGAGAAGCGCCTGACGATCGGTGATAGGCAAATTCAAGTTTGAAGCAACAATGTCCGCGAGCGCTCCCGGATCGGAGATATTGTGGACGGCAATGCGGACTTCATCAGGCAGGCTGTGCTCTTCGGCATACTTCGAGAAGTCGCTGAGCACTTTGCGCGTGAGACCTTCGATCTGAACATTAGTATTACGCGGAATCTCCAAAGGCTCAATGCGCACCTGGAGATAAGGATCAGTGGCGAGCACTTCCGTTCTCTTGATTCGCGTGAGACCCTGCACCAACAAGCGAATGGTGCCGTCCGGCATACGGAACATCTTCATAATGTGCGCAGCGGTGCCGATTCCGAAAAACTGATCCTCCGGTTTCTCCGTCCGGGGAGAGGGCGCGCGCGTGAAGGCTGCGACAACTCGATGACCGGACAGCGCATCGTTCACCATGGAGATCATGGCCGGCGACGCGATCGCTAACGGAACAATTGTATTGGGAAATATCAAGACGTCGTTGAGAAGCAGCGCAGGGCAGATCTCCGGAATACGAATCGGCTGATCGGGAGGCGGACTGTCCGGCGGAGCGGCGGGAGGTGCGGGGGATTTCGGAGTTTCTGTCATGCCCATTCCTCAGGGAAATGCGATGAGTGCGAGCCAACAACCCAACCAATGGGAAGCCACGGAAAGACGATCGTCAAGACACCCGCATCGAAGCAGGCATCGCCGTGCGCGACGTCGAGACCTTCAGGAAGTGTTATCAATCGCTGGAACTCTCCACGGGATACTTCAATGTGATAGAATCTCTTGTTGCCTTCCAAGTCAATGCTGCCGCGAGAGCCCGAGACGCGCACCCAATTGATGCCGTATTCCACTTGAGTGTCCTCCGGCCGGATTCCGGGCAGATGGACTTCGAGGACAACCCGCTCTTCGTTGCCGAACAGGTCTATGGCCGGAACCCACAGCGCCGGTTCGCTCCAAGGCAACGGTCGGCAGCCGTGCTCGATATGGACATACTCAAATCGAAAACTGCGGGGTTTGCGGCTCGTCAGGGAGGCATCCGGCTCGAATTTCGGAGAGGCTTTACTCATATCGCTCCTCGCGAAAGTGATTTCCCGAACAGATTGAAATGTTTATGTAATTGTAAATAAAAAATTTACACCTAGATGGTTCGGTATCAGAATATACCAAAGGCGGCTCTAAAGGTCAAGGAAACTCGTTGCTTAGATAGGTTGACTTGC
>JADLDM010000143.1 GCA_020846695.1 bacterium
CCCTCCCGAAGTTAGCCACAAGGTCTTCTGATCGAGGACATAGCCGTAACCGCGCTGAATCACCGACGTAGAACTGCTTGACGCGGCGACCTCCATCACCTTCACGTTCCAGTTGATCCCTGTCACCATGCTGCCGTTGTTGCCGCGCGCGCCAATCGTGCCCGAAACATGCGTGCCATGATCGTTCGTCGGAATCGAGCCGTCATTGGCATAACCATCCCAACCGTTCTGGTCGTCAACATAGCCGTTGCCGTCGTCATCCACACCGGCAGTGCCGTTCACCTCCAGCGTGTTCTGCCAAAGATTCGGAACGAGATCCGTGTGCGTCAACAACGCGCCGCCGTCAACCACCGCGACAACAATGTCGTTGCCGCCAGCATCGGTTCCGCCGGTCGTAATATCCCAAGCTTCCGGTGCGTCAATATCCGCATCCGAGACTTGCTGAAAATCCCATTGACTCGAAAATGAAGGATCATTCGGGATCGCACGCTGCTTCAATATGTGATCGGCCTGCGCCCACTTCAATTGCGGATAACCGCGCAATAAATCGAGCGCGTGATCCACGCCAAGCTTCGCATCAAACTTCACCAGATAGATGTCCAGCTTCTTCACCAGCACGTCATCTACCGTGAAGAGCGCGGGATCAAACTGCCCCCTTGCCTGCTCCAAAGTCGTCTTCTCGGCGAAGCGCACCAGCGCCTGTCCGGGAACCACTTCCGGACTCTGCGCATGGGCCACAGCCGCCAGCATCACGATCGTCAAAATCTTCAACATCCGCTTCAAGTTCCATCCTCCGTCTGAGTGATCGAATAGCACGCTCCCTAACCCCTTAATGTAACGCCTGATTCTGCCCTAAGCAAGCGCCACGCACAGCTTTCCCGAAAATCAAATCAGCGCGACCCGACTCACAAAAAATCTTCGACCGCCCGACCGCAAGGCTATCAGGTTAAGAGGAATTTTCGTAAACTTAATGACCCGTCGCACCAGGCGCCAAGGCAGCGAAGCATAACTAAGTTACGAATCTTCAGCAGCTTAAAAGCTCACAAACTGTGTTGTGCCGAAAGCCCGGACCAGCATCTTGACTCGCCCGCCTCATGCACTGCGGGTTGGCGCCTCCGCGCAGGCCGTGCGCAGCGAAATCCGGCCCCGAAGCCGAGTGGCGCACACGAGTTAGCGCGCCCGTGATTCCGGGGAAAAGTTGTCCGCCCCTCATTTCAAACGACCCATTCCCAAGTTGCAAACCCGCAACCCGAAACGTAAATTTCCCACTGTGCGCCCGCAGTCCGCGAAGCTCATCCGCTTGGTTTACTTCTTGCGTCCTATCGGGTGTCTATGCTGAAACTACTGACCGCATATACTGCCCTGATTGCCGCTGCAATCCTCCGGACTGCGTCCGCACAGGTCTACTGGGAGCCGCTGCTCCGCCGCGAACTGCTCGCAGGGCCGCTCGCCCATGAACGAGTCGAGTGCTTCTCAAGTCATGCGCCCGGCCAAAGCAACGACGATCGAGGCAACTACGACGGAAGCGATGCGCAAGGCTGGCTTATCCTCTGCGACATCGAAGGACCGGGTGTGCTTGCCGAATTCGGCTGGGCGAGAAGGAACCCGACAGCAACCATGCGCTTCCGCATCTTCGTGGACGATACGCTGACTCCGGTTGCCAATGTTCGCGCGGATTCCCTGTGCGGGAAATTCTCTCCCTTCTTGCCGCCGCTCGCTGATTCAAGCTCCGGATGGTCGTTCAACTATGCGCCGATCCCATTCCAACAGAGATTGCGTATTACCTACACCGGTAATTCAATCGGGTATCACGGCTGCGCACTGATCTATCCGCAAGGAACGACGTTTGAATCCTTTCGCTCGCCGGTGTCGCTTGCCTATTACCTGAAATGGGACACCTTGACGACGCAATGGGAGACTCCGTCGCGCCCGCTCTTTGCGGACGAAAACGCGGTGACACTGTACGCCGACTCGACTTTCGATCCCTACGATATCGTGCCGCTGCTATCCGATTCCCAAAGCGGTGTGATTCGCAGATTCTGGATGATACCCGAAGATACCACGCGCTCGTGGCTCGACCGCTCGTTTATCCGCATCTTCTTCGACGGAGATCCAGAGCCCGCGATCGCCGCACCCGCCGGACTGCTCTTCGCATGTCCATACGGCACGACCGATTTCCAAGCCGCCTCGCAAGGCAAAAGCGGCGACACGCTCTATTTCCAAATCCCCATGCCGTTCCTGCACGGCTTTGCAATAGACTTCGCCAACAACTCGCCGAATCCGAAGCGATTTCAAGTGGGAGCAGATGTTGTTGAGTTTGCACCGCAGGAAATTTCGCCTTACCGCTTGGGAGCGGATTACAACTTGGCCCTTCCCACTGCGCGCTTCGAGAGATTTCAAGCCGCGAAGTTTGAAGGCAGAGGCAACTACCTCGGTCTCGTTTACGAAACCGCGTCGTCCAGCGGACAGACGCTTGAAGGAGATGAACGGCTACTCGCCGACGGCAACGTTGTTCGCGAAGGCATTGGTGTCGCCGAGTATTTCAACGGGAGCTATATATGGCGTGATCCCAACGGACTCGCGCTGCTCAGCCGTGATTTCGCACACGGCGTCATCACGGTGGACGGTGGCGATCACGCGGCCTATCGCTTCCACTGGACGGACCCCGTGCCCTTCGAAGAGTCCCTTGATTTCTCCTTTGAAGTCGGCGGATGGGGACACCTCTACGGAAACTTCCGCGCGCTGGCCTTCGCCTATCTCGAACCCAAGCGCTTCAGCGTGCGCGATGCCGACAGCTCCGGCACAAGCGCCCCCGGCGAGAGACTGCGCATTCACGGACGTGGTCTAATTCCGAATAGCGTGCTCGAATCCGTGAGATGGGGGGGCTACGAGCTTGAAATCGTTCGTAGCGATACGGTATCGGAGGATTCCATTCTCACCTTTGAAGTTGAAGCGCCGTATGCACCTTCCGGCGTCGAACCTATCGTCGCTGAATTTAGTACGGGGAGCGAAGTTGTCGCGCAGGCGTGGATGCATCAAGCCGAACCCGCGCTTGAGTTTTCCGTCGTCCGCGCTGATCCGCAAGGCTTCGCTTTCCCCGGAGACACCCTGCGAATTCAGATGAGCAGCTTTCCCGCTGGGGAGACGGCAACCGTCTTCTTTCTAAGCACTCCGCTTCAATGGATCGGCTCTGCCCCGAGAGCCGGCTCCGACGGTCGCTTGAGCGGACAAGTCGTGCTGCCAAGCGATCCGCTCGCGTTGCCCGAAACTTTTGCTCCACTTACCGCGCGAGCGACCTCCGTCGAAGGATTTCCCGACGCCGTATCCGACGAGATGCTGACACTCATGAGGCTCGCGCGCTTCGAGATCGAATCGCTCGCCATAGATTTGCTCAACGGAGGAAGCGTCTCCGACCAATGCGCCTGCGAGCATCAGCCCGCCGACTCGCTTGATCCCTGGGGAAGAAATCTCCTGCGCCGCTTCGCATCAGATACGCTGGGTGAATTCGTGCGCTTGCGCTTCAATGTCAATGCCGGCGGAAGCTATCGCCTGAACTTCTTCTTCGGAAAAAGCGCGCAATCCGGCGACATTCAAGTCGTTGTGGACGACGTCTCCTACGGAACCACCTTTGCTGCGCGCGATACCTCGCTCGGAACACTGTGGAGCCGCACCGATACAATTCGCGCAGAGTGGCTCAATTTGAATGCGGGACTTCACACCGTCACGTTCCTTTCATTCCCGCCCGATACAATCGCGCAATCCTGGGAGTTGCTGCTCGATCAGATGCTGCTGGAAAGTGAGCACCATCAAATCATTCCGTCGGCTGCCGGGTCTCCGACTCAGATTCCGGATCAGATTGAATTGCTGCCGCCTTATCCGAACCCCTTTAACAGCACGGCGCAACTGCGATTCACCCTGCCGCATGAGGGCGAGGTGCGATTGGAGGTCTTCAACCTGCTCGGGCAGCTTGTCGAGACTTTGGAATCGGGCCGTCTATTTGCCGGAACTTACACACGCGAATTCTCCTGCTCAAACTGCGGGAGCGGGCTCTACTTCGCCCGACTAATGGTTTCAGATCAGATCCAAACGCAGAAGCTTCTGCTGTTGAAATAGCATGACAAGACTCAACATGAAGAGACTCCCGATATTATTTCTGCTCCTGATGCTGATCGGTTCAGCCGCGCCTCTATTCGCGCAGCAGCGTGTGCTGCTGATTGCGTCATCCTATGGCAAGGGCACCGGGCCGTTCACCTCGACCATACAAACTCCCCTTGAGTCGGCGGGCTACAACGTGACCGTGTGGGCGCAGGCCACGCAGGGATGGCCGCCGATTGATACCCTCTGGAACTATCATGCCGTTTTCTTTCATGGATCCGAGCGCAGAGGCAACTTGACGATTGACTCGATTCTCACAAAGTTTGCTGAGCTGGGCGGAAGACTTGTGGTTGAGGGCAGCAATGTTGCAAGCTTCGCTCATGCCTACGAGCAGTGGAGACAGCACGGTCTGCACACGCACTACTTGAAAACCGATCACAGCGCTCTCACCAACCGCGTGGTCGCGACCGCGCATCCGATTGCCGCCGGACTTCCTTCAACTTTCGCCTGCGCAGGATACTCCGGAGGCAACTATCCCGAGCAGTGTCTTCCCGTGCACGGCGGCACGCTGGTCATTGACTATTCCAGCACGCCCGGAACTGTCGCTGTAGTCGCCACGCCGCATACTGCTTTCTATGTCGGTTCCCTCCAGCGCGTTTCGACGGCCGCAACTCGCAATCTGTTGATCCAGAACCTTGTCGCGTGGGTCCTCTCCGACCCCGTAGATTGCGGACTCATAGACTTCGACTATCAGTGGGGAACCTCTGTCGGGAACCCGTGCGCTGCGTGGGCCAAAGTCAGGAACTTCGCCGCCGCTCCCGCTTCCGGCATGGTCAGGCTTGAAGTCTCCGAAGACTCCACCAATTGGAGCGCAGCCGACAGCGCCTACTACAGCCTCGTCCTGCAATCCGACGATACGCTGGATTTCACGTGGACTCCGCAAAACCCCGTGCGCTATCATCTCCGTGCGACGCTGATTCCCGACGGCGCCGACGGCTATGCCGAAAACAACGTCGCCGTGAAATCCGTTTTCACCTTCCATGAGACTCCCCATCCGCGACTCTTCTTCACCGCAGCGGAGATTCCGACATTGCAAGCGCAGGCCGCTTCTACACACCTTGCAATCGCAAACGCGTTGACCAATCGCATCGCGCTCTACCTGAGTTACAATCCGCTCGCCCCAGAGCTGTGGCCAAACGTGAATTACTCTTTCATGGCGGAAATCGTCTCAGACGCTTCGTTGAAAGCCGTGATCACGCCAACGCCAACCTACATTGACAATGCCGTCAATAAGACTCTCGCGCTGTGCCGCTACCCGCAATGGGAGCCCGGGACCAACCAGAACATGGACATCTACTCCGGAAAGTGCTGCCAAGCCCTTGCCCTCGCCTATGACTGGCTCTATCCCTACTTCACCAAGCCCCAACGCGACACCCTGCAGATGAAGCTGCGCGAGCAGATGGAGCGATTGTCAGTAGCCAATGAAAAGTGGATTTGGTGGGCCGATGCCTACCTCCATAACCACAACACAAACTGCATGAGCTACTTGGGCGCGGCGTCGTATGCCCTGTTGGATGAGGATCCGCAGGCGCAAGAGTGGGAGCAGATGGCGATTGCCAATCTCGACAACATCATGCTGCTCTATGGCGACGTCACCGACGGATCCTGGTACGAGGCGATGAACTACTGGGGCTTCATTTCGTGGACGATGCTTCCGCATCTCTATCTATTGCGTGAGCAGATGAACGTTGACTATTTCGACACCCCATTTATTCAGAGTCTTGCGAAGTTCAGAATCTACGGCTCTACGCCGTATGTTTATAAGATGCCGATGATCAATGAGGCGCAGCCGGACGAGTGGTACGGTCCCGAAGACCAGCTCTACTTGCTGGCCCATGAATACAACGACGGCGAAGCTCAATGGATGGCGCAGCAAGTCGTTACGGCCATGGGCTATTCATTCGACGGGCCTTTTGCCTTCCTGTTGTACGATCCGAATATCACGCCGGTTCAGCCCACAGATTTGAGCTGGATTGCAACTGATCAGGACACCTACTTCGGCAGAAGCCAGTGGAATAACACGGCCGCGACGTATGTCACTTTGAAGTGCGGTCTGGTCGGCGGGCGGCACTGCTACACGACTTATTGGGGTTCGGGTGCGGTGGGAGGATGGGAGCCCTCGCATTTTCAGCCCGATCAGAATGCCTTCACGCTGCAATATGACGGCGACTACATCCTGCAATCAGCCGGTCTGCAAAGCATTCATCGGACCTACAACGGCAACACGATGCTGGTTAACGGTTACGGACAGATCGGCGACAGCACCAAGGGTAGTTGGCAGCTGCCCGCGAACCGGCTCGACATGAATCCGCACTTGGCCGATACCTTCTGTTTGAAGACCGTGGACTACGTCGTCGGTGACGCCACGACCTCCTACCCGGCTTATCTCGGCTTGCAGAGGTTCCATCGCCACCTGCTTTACGTGAGGCCGGACATGGTGATGATCGTTGATCGCATGAAGAGCGCATCACCCTCGACCTTCACCTTCATTATGCGCAACCGAAGCGACGTGTTTGCCTGGGATGCGGACAAGGTCACGCTGGACGGCGACTTCGCAGACGCCAATATGTTCATGCTGGAACCTGCGGCCCGCACCACAAGCGAGAGCTTCAACTATTACTACAATACGCAGTGGGGAGGCTGGGGCTTCCGCGAATCGAATGCGACTCCCGATACCGCCGTCAAATTTGTCAACGTCTTCTACCCCAAGAATCCGAACTCCGCGACGGCGCAACTCCTATCGAGCACGTATGACTTAACTGCGGCGAAGCTTGGCGATGGGATTGGATTCGAGGCAACCTGCGCGATTGTGCACGGCAATCTGGACACGGTCAGTGTGGATTCGCTGTTTACCGATGCGAGTCTCGCGGTTGTGTTGCGAAACGACGCGATCAATAACGTGACCGGCGGCGCCGTGCGCTGGTGCAAGTTCCTCGATTGGGGAAGTCCGGCAAGGAGGCTGTTCGAGTCGTCACAGCCCGCTGATCTTGAGTGGACTTATGTGAATGACATTGTGGACGTGAACGGAAGCTACTCGGATTGGGCGAGGTTCTACGGCCCGACTCTAAACGTTGTGCGTGTGAACGGAGACACGGTTCCGTCGTTTCGCGACGGCGATTTCATCGAGATCGGCTCGCGTGTGAATATTCCGCCGGAACTGATTCAAGACCTGACCATCTTACCGGTCAACGGAGACTTGCTTCTGCAATGGTCACCCGTGACGTTTGTGATCGGCGAGTCCCAGTTTCAGCCGGACTTCTACGATGTCTACGGCGCAGTGAATCCCGATTCGGCGTTCACTCTATGGACGACTGTCGCCGGAACGGAATCAAGCTGCACGGTCAGCGGTTTTTTGGGGGATCAGGGTTTTTTTCGGGTGGATGCGAGGCTCGAACCGGGGACAATTGTGGCGGCGAGGAAACGGGAGTAGCGAAGATTGATGAGTGAGGATTGATGAGCGGCGGCCAATCGGCCGCCGTTTTTCGTCTTAGGATCGGCGCAACTAATATTTGACCAAACGGAAGGGATTGTTTCTTAAGAGGGGATGGGGGCGGAGGGATGGGGGATGAAGCGGAACGTCAGAATATACGCATGAAAGAGTCTGAAGTCAATGCTAAGGCGTGTTTATAAAACAAGAAGTTGGGAAAATAGATGAATAAAAGAGAGGCGAGATATCCTCTCTTTTTGTTTTTGTTGGGATTCGATCATGTTACGCCGCCGCCTCAGCCGTCTCTTCTCCGG
>JADLDM010000144.1 GCA_020846695.1 bacterium
TAGACTATAGTAACTACAGTTGAATACCGTGGGCTCAGTAGGCTTAGTATAGTGCGATTCGCAGGGTGTGAACAAAAACAAATCGGGCTGACCTGCTTGAGATCAGCCCGATGCTCGGGATGTTAGAAAGACTATAGCTACTTCAAATAAAGCATCTTCTTGGTGAGCGATGACCCGGATGTGGACAACCTGGCCAAATACATGCCGCTGGCCAAGCTGAGAGGCGTCCATCTGATGACGTGAGCGCCCGCGTCAAGAGTCTCATCAACCAGCGTGGTGACCAGCCGTCCGTCGAGCGAATAGATATCAAGCTTGGCATTCGCTCTTTGCGGGAGTGAGAAGTTGAAGATCGTGGGCCCGTTGAAGGGATTGGGAAAGTTCTGCTCAAAGGTCAATCGCTCAGGAATTGCCGTTTCACCCGGGTCTATTGAAGTAGGGCCTTCGAGAATGGCCACGTCATCAATGTACCATCCGTCGCCGACGGCGGTTGCGTTGGAGACGAACCAGAAGCGCAGGCGCGCGCTTGTGTCGGCCGGCAGGTCATCGAGCGAATATTCTTGCGTGATCCATCCGCCCGAATTGCCTTGCAAAGTTGCAAGACGATGATAGGTCGAAAATCCTGATTGCAGGTCAATCCTGCATTGATCAGGGTCGGTTTGAGTTTCATAGCGCATCGAGATTCGCAGTGTGCCCGTCCCGGAGAAATCAAATTCAGGTGTTCGCAGATACGAGTCGGCAAAGGGCGGGTAGGCTTGCGACTCTTCGTCGCCGCAATAGAATGCAAAGGGCGCGCTGCTGAACTCTCGATCCTGACGATGCCACAATCCTGCGGGTTCGCCGTAAGTTAGCCAGCCGTCCACGTTGTCGCCGTTGAAGTCTTCAAAGAACTGCGCGGCGCCGACCAGCACGGCGAATTCATCGAAGATCGTGGGACTCTCCGCGGACACGATGTTGATCGAGATGCGGATCTGATGCAGCGGTACGAGTTCCGATGAAATCAAGACTCGCAGCGGCGATGCGGGCGTACGCTCTGAGTTTCCGGAAAGGGTTCCCATCGCAATCGAATTGGATAGGAGAGTCGCATAGGGATCCCCGGTAGAGAAATTGAGTGCAACGTTTGTCGCACTGCCTGAGCCTTCATTGCGAATCACGGGATAGACCTCGACGGTTTCGCCCGGCTCCGCGATGCCGTCACCGTCGCCGCCGGGAAGCGGGTCGAGAACCGTCAGATGATGGTAGGAGAGAATCGGTTCCACGACAATCATCTCGCGGTCTGCGAACCAGCTCGTGCCGTATGCGTCCGTGAAGGTCAGGCGATAGGTGATCAACTGGTTGTTTCCGGCGTTCTCGTCCACGTGAATCACAACAGCGCCGGACGCGGTGATCGTATCGAGCGGCTCCACGGTTCCCACGTTCGTTGTGTTGGGAGAAGCGAAGGCCGGTCCCGAGAGAATTTGAATGTGCGCGTCAACGGCCACCGCAATGTTTCCGCCGGAGTTCAAGGCGCGCGGGAATAGCTCAATCAGTTCGCCGGGATTGACTTCGCCGTTGCCGTTGCCCTGACTCTGTCCGGAGTTGTCGTCGCTGATCAATTCCGGAAGGGGCGAGAGCACGGGGCCGCGAGCCGAGACCGACGGCAGCAGGACGCAGGGTAGCGCACCCTCACTCAGAGTGATGAGGAAGTTGACAAATTCACCGTCCGCAATCGTGTTCAGGAACTGCACACGCACAACGGACGAAGCCGTGGTATCAGCGGGTGCAATCGCTCCGAAATTGATTGAGTTATCAAGCATGTTTGCGTGCGGGCTGAATTCGGAAATCACGCCCGTGAACGGCGGGACATTTTCCGTGCCGACATTTTCGAATTGGAATTGCAGTTGAACGGTTTCGCCGTTTTGAATCATGCCGTCGCCGTTGCCCTGCGATCCTCCCTGAGCATCATCATCAATCAGGATTCCCGCGAAGCGAAGGTAAGGCCCGGCAACGGGTTGTCCTGTCGTGAACTTGAGCGCGCGGCCGTCTCTAATGAGTCCGGCTCCGGACACGTTTTCGTTGGCGTATGAAATCTCGTGAAAGAATCCGCTTCGGCGATCCTGTAGGCCAATGGTTGCGTAGTTGTCGAAGGCATCGGCATTGTTGAAGGCTGCATACTGGAAGATAATGTCGCCGTCGCCGGTGCGCGTGGGCCAGCAGGAGGGATCATGAAGGAGAATTTGGAACGTCTCTTCAGGCCGCGCACCGTATTGATTGTGCAGGCCGTTCCATTCGATGATGAAGCGTCCGCCGTCTTCGTCATGCCACGTGCAGATGCGGCCTCCTCCTTCGGTTGCAAGATCATCCCAGAAGGGCGCGATCATGAATGCAGGCGACGCGATGGCGGGAATGCGATAGTTGCGGAAGAAGCTCTCGTCGGTCTTGCCAAGCGCGGCAAATCCGTTCGTCGAAATAGAGATACTGTCGTGGCTTTGTCCGTAGAACTGAAACTCGAAGGGGAGAGGGATGGATAGTGTATTGTCCCATCCGGGACCGTTATCGGTAAGCGCGAGTGTGGTTCCCGGTCCACCGAGTGCCGGATCAATTTCAACCCAGGAGTAGTTTGGAGCCTCGGAGTAGGTCGCATCGCCATCATCAAAGCAGCGATAGCCGTAAGCATCGGGCGCAGTGGGATCGCTTTCGGTGATTTCGCCTGAGGGCAGCGTGACGTGAAGCGTGTCTCCGTGTCCCGCCCACGCGCCGATTTCCAATTGAAAGGCGAGCGGCTCGCCGGGATACACCTCGTCAAGCTGCACGCTGAAATCATCGAGCGACCACGCCGTTGCTCCGGCGGCAAGTTCAGCAAGCGAAACTTCTCCCTCGAGGACGTGCACGCGGGGATCTGTGGAGTAGAGGCGAAGCGTGGAAGCGGGCAGGGAGAGTGATCCCGTGTTCAGGATTTCGACTCCGAATTGCGCGGTTCCACCGGGCTCCAAGAATGCAGGTTCACCGTCGTTGTGAATGCGCAAGAATTGCGGGACGGGAGCGGCGATCACAAATTGCTCCTGCCAGTTTGCATCTTCGAGAGCGGCAGTGAGTATTGCGCGATGGCCGTCTTGACTCTGCTCCGTCGGCACGACAAAGAAGAGCAGCGGAGGCGAACTTTCCGAAGGCTCCAATTCCGGGATAACACGTACCTCGGTTTCCAAATGCAGCATGGGATCGTTGGTCGTCATATACAGCGCGCCGCCGGCATAGGTCGTGTCGCCGTAGTTTTTCACAACGAGAGCGAGCGCGATGCGTTCGCCGGGAGAGGGAATTCCATCTCCGTTTCCGATCGTTCCGAAATTTCCGTCATCAATGAGCGTTCTGCTCTCAGTGGCAACCACGCGCGCGGGAATCAGCAGCAGCGTGTCCTCCCAAACAGCGTAGCGCTGACGCGAGACGGTCATCGCGACCAAGCCTGTGTCCTGCGGCA
>JADLDM010000145.1 GCA_020846695.1 bacterium
GTGATCGCGACGCGGCCTGCGAACCGCCAAGCACGGTTCCCGCGAGCGCGCCAAGCATCCAATACTCTCCGACGGGATCACCGAACCAACCGAGTTGCCAACCCCAAATCGCGACAAGACTCCAGATTCCCAAGGTTGCAAGCACGGTGTTGCGATGTCCCCAGCGATCGGCAAGCGCTCCGAAGACCAATGCTCCGATGAAGGCGACCGCTTGCACCATCAAGAAGAACTGAACAAGTTCAGCCGTTGACAAATGCAACTCCTGATCACCGAAGATCGAGGCCATGACAATAACGGTTTCGATGCCGTCATTATAGAGCAGGTAAGCGATGAAGAAGCGCGTAAAGTTGGGAAGGCGCGACAGGCCCTTCACACTTTGCTTTAGCGTTTGAAATGCTTCAGTAATCCGGGCTTTGCCCCGCGAAAGCGGCGCTTTGTAAGAAAGCGCGAGCGGAATTGTGAAGATCGCCCACCAGAGCGCGGCTGAGATGAAGCAATCGCCGACCGTAAACGCGCCCGTCTCAAAACCGAGCAGATGCGGATATTGCAGCATCAAGAGGTTAATCGCAAGCAGCAAACCGCCGCCGCTATATCCCCAGGCCCAACCTATTGCTGAAACGCGCGCGAAGTCCTTTGGTTCCGCGATGTCATGCAGCATCGCGTTGTAGAAAATTGCCGCTCCGGCAAAGCCGAATTGAGCAAGCAGAAAGAGCAATCCTCCGTAGAACCAATCGCCTTCGTGAAGCCCCGCAAGTAACGCCGTCGCGATCACACCGATCAAAGTGTGCAGCAGCAGCATTCGCTTTTTCAAGCTGCCGAGATCGGAGAGCGCAGAGAGAATCGGGCCGAACAACGCGACCAAGATCATGGCTGCCGAGACAAAGAATGCGAAGACCGTTGCGCCGGGAACTCGCGTGCCAAAAATCGAAACCCCATTTGCTCCTCCGGCCACGACTCCCGCGTAGTACTTGTTGAAGATGACCGCGAGAATCGTTGTGGCGAACGCGGAGTTGCCGAAGTCGTAGGTTGCCCACGCGAAGACCTGGCCGAAATTCCGCCTTTCAAGCGAAAAAAATCCGCGCACTACTTTACAAGCCGGATTGAGCGGCTGATGGTCTGAGTGGGAGACTGCAAGCGAACGAAATAGGTTCCGCTGGCGACCGATGATGCATTCCAGATTGTGCGATGATAGCCCGTGTTGGCAACTCCGTCGTGCAGAATCTCAACCTGCCTCCCGAGCACGTCAAAGACCGAAATAGAGACGTTGCCGGTTGTTGGAGTCGTCCAGTTGAACGACGTTGAGTTGTTGAAGGGATTCGGGTACGCGGGCGAGAGGGTATAGGCTGACGGAAGCGGAGCAAAGGGAGGCGCATCCGTTTCGCGCATCAGCCATTGCCGACACAGATCGAGAAACTCCGCGCGCGTCGTGCTACCTGCAAGACCGGAGATGGCCTCGATGCCGAAACTGAAGAACAGTGTACGGCCCGAAAACTCTCGATCACTTGCGACACCGCATACTTCGTTGTCGTTAGTGTCGTTCACCATCACCGCAAACCCACTTCCACCAGGAATGATTGACGAAGGGCTGGTTTGATTGTGTGCTCCAGTGGTTCCTACGAGAACGAGGAATTCGTCATCAAGATTCGGGTCTTCACTGATTCCCCATGCGCGCGGACGATCTGTGTCTTCACGGTCAAGCCAGCAACCAAAATCCACCAATGCTGGATAAAGGTCCTGTCCAGTTGCGAGGATGCCGCCCCGATTGATTTCCAAGTATAATCGGAGCATGGTTGTGTCGGCATACGTGAAGGTGCCGGTTGAGTCACCAGTCATCCAGAGCATCCACGGTACATCTCGAAGAGACCACCAGTCTATGGTGCTGTCAGCTCGTGACTTCACACTTCTGACGTTCCACCCATTCTCTGCCATGGAACTCAAGAAATACTCTTCATAGTCCTCGCCGAAGTCATCATCAACCAGTAGTACATCCGTCGGAGTCAACCAGAAATCAAGCGGATCAGGATTTGGATCGCCGATGGTGACAAATGTTTGCTCTGCCTCGGTGTAGCGTGCGGGCGGATAAATCACCATGCGATTAGTGCCTTCAAGCAAAGGACGAGGCCCGCTGTTATAAGGTTGATCAAGTTCTGAATCTACCGTTGTCCAAATTGAATCAGGATAGGCTTCTGCAAAGAAGTCAATGCGACAGGGAGGTGGGGAGAAGGGATCATGCGGCCCCAGTATCTGCCCCCATACCGATGTGCCGTGACGAATATCAAATTCGGTTGAATCTTCGTCGGTAATCGTCTGCTCTTCGACAATCACTTCGAGTCGCTGATGCAAACGAGGATGGTCGGGAAGGCTCTCGTTATCGGCAATCACCCAGTGACGAGACATCGGCACGGCGATCTCCTCACCCGGAAGAGCGATGAAGTCCGCGCTGTCCGAATAACTCGGGCCCCACACCCAGACGCGGCCTGATAGACTCTCGGTTCCCTGATTCAGAACTGACGTGCCGACCGCAAGACTATCGCCTGCAAGATAGGGGAGAGCGGGATTGGGAGATTGAAAATCTCCCAATGATGCAAAGGCAATCGGCCCTGAAGAAATAATCCGCTCGAGTCCCATCCAACCCATGTAAGCCGAGACCCAAGAGTGATCATTGCCATTTGAAATGCAGCAGGTGCCGGGCGGAATTCCGCCGTCGTCATCCACGTCGAAACCCAACAGCGAATCGGCATAGAACACGCCGCGATTCCAGAAGAGGGAGTCGCCCGTGATTTCCCAGCAGCGAAACGTCGCATTGGAATACCACGTGTTGAAGGCATTGTACCACTGTGACGGATTCTCCCACGTCTCCAACTGCGAACCGTACTGATCAAGCCACAATGCCCCGCTATCGGGATAAGCGAGGAAAACCGACTGACAGACTCCCCACAGCGCGGTGCCACCGCAGAGAGCCCAGTTCAAATTATTGTTGAGTCTATCGGGACGTGATTCAAACCAGCGGCGAAGTCGTCTTCCCTGAAGAAGAGCTTGATCCTGCCAGTCCGTGCGATTGCGATAGAGCGAATGCGGATAAAGTCCCCCTGTACCGAGTCCCTGCGCGCATGGATTCAACTCGTTCGCGGCCGTACCGTTTTCGTTATAGGCAAGAGTGTTCGCCACGACCCACAGCGCACAGGAGTCGGCGTACCAGTTCATGCTCGTGTCGCCGTAGGCTTCACGGAATTTCGCAGCAGCTTCAAAGCCCCAACCGCAGTTGTGCATCGCGTAGTAGCCGCCGCCCTCTTCGCGCCACGCGGGCCACACGGTGTTGTACACCCACGCGCGATGAATGTTCTCGCCATAACGCGCGGTATCGCCCGTCCAGATCGCGTACTGCGACCAAACGCGAATCGCTTCCTGCGTGTTGTCGGTCTGAACAATGGAGAAATCGCCGCCGACCTCACCCTCACGCATGCCGCCGAAGTTCGCGCCGGGAGTTGTGACCTGTAATCCGTCGAGGAAATCACAGAGCTGCCGATACTTGACGAAATAGGCAATGTCATCAAGCGCAGAGAATCCCGCGCGCAGTCCGGTCTCCTGATGTCGAGGCAGAGACAGAAACTCCGATCGCGCGGCTTCAATTTGTTCTTCGGTCCAATAGGGAGTCGCATTTGATTGGATAACTCCAATCAACAACACGAGCAGCAGTGCGAGAATGCGAGCCACGGAATCCTCCCTTCAACAGAAGGCTACATGAACTTCTTGAAAAACTTCAGAATTCCCTGATTCCAAGCGATGCGGTGCGTGATGCCGGATCCTTGGGGAATCGTGTGCTTGTTATCGAGATACCACTGATAGCTGCGAATCAATGCCTGCGCATTGGAATAGCGAGGTTTCCAGCCGAGTTCTTTCTTCGCCTTGTCAATGGAAACAAAGCTATCCTGATCTGCCGTACCATAGACCCACTTGTAAAGCGGAGACAGGCCCATCGCCTCAAAGGTCTTGAGCGCAAGCTTCACGGGGCCAGCCGGAGTTCCCCACGGACGCGCGCCGTTGCCTGCGTATTCGCACATCGCACCCATGTCCTCGCGCACGGTCTTAAATTCTTCCGCGCCGACGTTAAACGTGCTGTTGGCGCGCTTGGCGTCTACCGTGGAACCAAGATAAATCGCTTCGGCGAGATCGTCCACCTCAAGAAGTTGATAGCGATTCTTGCCGTTGCCGATCATCGGGATGCGCTTGCCGCTTTCCACCCAATCATAGAGAATCTGGAACACGCCCAAACGGTGCGTTCCGATAAAAGTCTTAGGACGAATCACGGGCACACAGAACTCCTCCGTGCGGAACTTCTCGCAGACCAGTTCCGCTTGAATCTTGCTCTCACCATAGGGCCCCACGCCGAACATTTTGTCCGTCTCGAACAGTGGGTGATGATCGGGGATTCCATAGACCGCAGTCGAAGAGACAAACACGACGCGATCAATTCCCGCGGCCTTCGCGGATTCTAAGACGCGGCGCGTGCCCTCAACATTGATTTCATAGATGTCTTTGGGTTTCCAAAGCGGAAGCGCGGCTGCTCCGTGAACAATCACGTCCACCTTGTGCTGCGCGAGAATCTTGTCGAGCCCTTCCTTGTCGCGCACGTCGTGCTTGATAAATACGGTTCCAGCGGGGTATTCGGATTCCTCAAAGGGAGCGATGTCCGTTAGGACCAGCTCCCAGCCATGTTCGGCAAAGCAGAGCGCGGTGTGCAATCCCAGGAATCCCGCGCCGCCTGTAATAAGTACTTTCACCAAAGTCTCCGTCTGATATTTCGATTCAATGAGGCCGGTTTCGGCCCTTTACTCCAAGATTTCTAAGATATAAAAGCCTGAGCGGAGTTTCAAGTCCCGGAAGACTTTTCGGCAACCGGGCATCGAGTTGACAAACTGTGTTAAGGGGGTTATATTACATGTTCTTATGGAAAACCTCCCGATTCTCCAAGATTTGGACAAACCCCGCGATCACTGCGGCGTCATGGCCGTCTGGGGCCACCCTAAGGCTGCCGAACTGACCTATCTGGGTCTCTACGCCTTGCAGCATCGAGGCCAAGAGTCCGCCGGAATCGTGTCCTCCGACGGGGAAAAGCTCTATCCTCATCGAGGGATGGGCCTCTTGGGTGACGTCTTCCGTGACCAGAGTAGCTTCCAGCAGCTTCCGGGCTCCTCCGCCATCGGTCATGTGCGCTACTCGACCACGGGATCCTCGTCGCTGGCCAACGTTCAGCCGATTCTGGTCAATACCAAAGACGGCCCCGTTGCGATTGGACACAACGGGAATCTTACCAACGCAGTCTCACTTCGCGCTGAGTTGGAGAAGAAGGGCGCTATCTTTCAGACGACTTCCGACTCCGAGCTGTTCGTGCATCTGATTGCGCGCTCGAACAAACCGACGCTTCCGGAGAGATTGCAGGAGGCGATGCTCGAATTGAAGGGCGCGTTTTCGGTCGTGCTGATTTCGCGCGACGAAATTATCGCGGCGCGCGATCCGCACGGATTTCGCCCGCTGTGCATGGGGAGGAAGGGCGACACAATTGGCTTCGCATCGGAAACCTGTGCGCTGGATATTCTCGGATTGCCCTATGAACGCGACGTGAAAGCGGGAGAAATTCTCTCGGTTTCAGCGCGAGGAATGGAGTCCCTCCAATATGCGGAACCGAATCTGAATCTGTGCGTCTTTGAACTCATCTACTTTGCCAGACCGGACAGCCATATTTACGAGACGTCCGTGGACAAGGTGCGCCGCAAACTCGGAAAGATTCTCGCGGAAGAGCATCCGGCCGATGCGGACGTCGTGATTTCGATTCCCGATTCATCAAACACGTCCGCTCTGGGTTATGCGCGACAGAGCGGAATCAAATATGAAATTGGATTGATCCGAAATCACTACATCGGTCGCACGTTTATCAATCCCTCGCAGTTCATGCGCTCCTACAATTCACGCATCAAGTATAATCCGGTTCGCGGTGTGCTTGAAGGCCGCCGCGTTGTCGTGGTGGATGATTCGATTGTTCGCGGAACGACGATGAAGAAATTGGTGGGGATGATCCGACAGGCGGGAGCGAAAGAAGTTCACATTCGCATCGCGTCGCCTCCGGTGCGCTGGCCTTGCTTCTACGGGATGGACTATCCCACGCGCAAAGAGTTAATTGCGGCGTTCGCCACTCCGAAAGAGATTGAGGAATTTCTTGGTGTGGATTCGTTACGTCATCTCTCGATTGAGGGCATGCTCGCGTCCACGCGCGACAAACCGACGAACTACTGCACGGCCTGTTTCTCCGGCGTCTATCCCGTCGCCTTGACGGATCCGGCGCAATTGGCGGAACTTGTGGAACCCGACAAAGCATGGGCAAAGGCGGAACTTGAGCGAGTCTTGCGCTCCATCGAGTGAAACTCTAATGGCGGAAAGCGCACCGAAAGGAACGGGAATCCGGAAGCCGCGCGTGTTCGAGCCTCAGCCTCGTCCGCGCAAGTTTCTCACGGTTCCCAATCTGATGAGTATTGGGCGGATGCTCTTGCTCATTCCGCTCTTCATTTTCCTGCACAAAGGCCCGCGCGAGAACGGGGATTTCTGGGCATTGGTCATGATGGCCGCCGCGTTAATTTCTGACATGCTGGACGGCCTCATCGCGCGATGGTTTCACGTCGAATCGGATTGGGGTAGAGTGCTCGATCCCCTCGCGGATAAGACTTGGCTTGGATTTCTTGCTCTCTTTCTCGCTATGCCGTGGCGAGAGAACCCCTTGCCCTGGCAATTTCTCATTATCATGATTGCGCGGGATCTGGCAATCGTCGTTGGCTCATACTTTGTATTTCGAAAACATGGACTCGTCGTGCAGGCAAGCTATCTCGGCAAGTTCACCATGTTTGTGATTGCACTGACGCTGATCAGCTATACCGTGAATTGGGTGCCGGGAATCGCTCCGTGGCTTAAGCCGGAAACGATGGTGTACGCGTCCACAGCCTTGGTTATCCTATCTGGCATTCACTATTTCTATCTTCTGACTCGCTATCTGAGAACCTCTTCAGAGGTTGTTGATTAGTCATGGATCTTCGCCTTTACAATACTTTGACGCGCAGGGTTGATCCGTTTGTTTCACGTGAAACGGGCAAGGTCGGCATGTACACGTGTGGCCCGACGGTTTATGCGGGCGCGCACATCGGGAATTTTCGCACGTTTCTGATTTCAGATCTCGTGCGAAGGTATCTTGAGTACTCGGGGAACAAGGTATTCTGGGTGATGAATCTCACCGACATTGACGACAAGACGATCAAGGGCGCCAATGCGGAAGGAATCTCACTGCGGGAGTACACGGATCGCTACATCAAGCTCTTCTTCGATGATTTGGACCTTCTTCGCATCACGCGCGCCGATCTCTATCCTCGGGCGACCGAGCATATCCCGGAGATGGTCTCAATGGTCGAGGAGTTGAAGGGTAAGGGCCATGCGTACGCCGCCGACGATTCAATCTATTACAAGATTGAGACGTTTTCCGATTACGGAAAGCTCGCGAGGCTGAACGCCGATGAGTTGCGAATCGGCGAGCGCGTGGCAAGCGACGAGTATGAGAAAGAGGACGTGCGCGACTTCGCGCTGTGGAAGAGTTGGGGGGAGGACGACGGGCCGGTTTACTGGGAGACTTCTTTGGGAAAGGGGAGACCGGGCTGGCATCTCGAGTGCTCGGCGATGTCGCTGAAGTATTTGGGCGAGAGTTTTGATCTTCACCTCGGCGGAGTAGATTTGATCTTCCCGCATCATCAAAATGAGATCGCGCAGACCGAAGGACTTACCGGAAAACCGCTTGCGCGCTATTGGGTGCATTCCGAACATCTGTTTGTGAACGGGCAGAAGATGTCGAAGTCGCTCGGGAATTTCTACACGGTGGGTGATCTGATCAAGTTGGGATGGAAGCCGCGCGAGATTCGCTATGCTTTGCTTGCGGGACACTACAGAACGCGCACGAATTTTCAGGCGGACTCGATTGAGAGTGTGCGCGCGGGATTGGGAAGATTTGATGCGTGCGCTGTGAATCTTCAGCACAGCACAGGCGGCGGCGGCAAGATCGAACTCGAACAGAAGATTGCTGAGCGAGACAAAGAGTTTCGCGCGGCGATGGATGATGATTTGAACTACCCTGAAGCGCTCGCTGCGGTTTTCAATCTTGTGCGCGACGTGAACACGCTTTGCCAAGCGCGGGCGATTGGACAAGAAGAATATCAGATTGCGCGAGAAGCATTCCGCAAATTTGATTCGGTGCTCGGATTTCTCGACGTGGATGGAGCGGAGGAAACTCCCGATCCGGAGGCTGCGGAGATTGATGCGTTGGTTGAAGCCCGCAATGCTGCCCGCAAATCGAAGAACTGGACAGAAGCGGATCGCGTCCGCGACTTACTTGCTGAAAAAGGTATCGTCATTGAGGACCGCGCGGGAAAGACGGTGTGGAGAAGGAAGTGATAGAGACTTGTCCACGGTTTTGTCCTGCCATTTGTCCTTCAAAAGTAGTTTGAAATAAAGAAGTTGAGTCATCTTCGTCGGCCTTGAGTGTCCGTTGCTATGTCCGCCTCCTTGACCGGCATGATGTCAGGGGCAAGGAGGCATAGAGACTGAACGGAGAGGCACGCCTGCCAAAAAACCTGCCAAAAACCCGCAAAAAGTCCCATTTCCCCGCAAGTCCGGTCTTGACAGAGTTTTACCAAGTTCGTAACTTTGAGTTCCTGGTTTTCGACGTTCTCTTTCGCTGGTGTAGCTCAACTGGTAGAGCAGTTGATTTGTAATCAACCGGTTGCGGGTTCAAGTCCTGTCACCAGCTCTGCTTACCCCGCCCCCAGTACCTTCCAGAAAACCTCCCGGTGTCATGCCCGAGTGGCGACAGGGGGCAGACTGTAACTCTGCTGGCGTACGCCTACGATGGTTCGAATCCACCTGCCACCACTGGGCTCCTGCCTCTCCAAGCCCATCGGTAAAGTCCTGTTTATTGTGGCCTAAATGGCGGTCACCCGAGAGGCGTGCACCCATTTAAGCCGGTTTGTTATTTTACCAAGTTTCCTGCGGGCGTAGCTCAGTTGGTAGAGCATCAGCCTTCCAAGCTGAGGGTCGCGGGTTCGAATCTCGTCGCCCGCTCTGTGAAAAATTCCAATTTACAAACTCAAATTTACAGTCCAGAAGCTGAGAAGTCATACGGAACTGTAAATTGTCAATTGTAAGTTTGAGTTTCTATTCTTGGCCGTTGGCCCGCTCGTGTAGCTCAGATGGTAGAGCGCGTCCTTGGTAAGGA
>JADLDM010000146.1 GCA_020846695.1 bacterium
CGTGTCCGTTGTAATTTGCGACGACTGCCCCGTCGCGCAGAGCGTCGCGGAGTTTGATCGGACCTTGACCGGAGGGAATACTATCGAGATAGACTCGTGTGATATTCATGCAGGGATCGGCTCGATCAAGGGTGATTTCGGAGTAGTCCGTTCCAAATCTGTTTCCGCGGCTGTCGGTATGATCGGCGATGAGCAGCAGATTGCTTTGGAACAGTCCTTCGAAATCCTGCGCTGATTCGTAGAGGATCAGCTTCTGGACATAGGTTGCCAACTCCTGCGGAGTTCGGCAGGAGATGCGACCGACGGCAATATCGGGGATGACGTCCCACGCCGCGCCTGACACGCAGCCGTACAGGTAATCGGCGGGGGCGACGCCATAGTCTTCAGTGAAGGGGGTGAAGGTGGGAATCTGGTTGGCGACGGCGTCATCGTCGAGGCGTTCGGTCACCGCATCGCCGACCAAACAGAGGTGCGTCGGGCGGACGCTCCAGTTGTCGTAGGCGTATTGCATAAAGTCATGGATCGCGAATGGAGTTCGGATGCCGCCGGAGAATTGCTCGTAGATTTCGCTGACCGGAACGGTAAGGACAGAATTGTTGAAGGTAATCCGTCTGAGGCTGTCGAGCATGTGCAGCGCGGTATCCGCCAGGAAGGCATCGAAGGCAACCACGACGTATTCCGAGCCGGAGTGATTCTTCAGGTCAATTTGAACGGTATCGGGAATGACCATGAAGGGCGGGAAGATGTAGTTTTCGCCGAAAGCGAGAATGTCATACTCGCCATCGGAGATGAGCGGAAACTTCACGGCCCAGCTTGCCGATTCGTCGGTCGGCGTAACGCGGTGTGTTTCGAGTGAGGTAAGGCGGCTGTGCCCGAGTTTCCAGACTTGGATTGCAGGAGTTGCAAAGCCGCGCACATCATAGGAGACGGTATCGCCGAGGGGTTGGTCGAAGTCGAAGCGGAACTCTCCGTTTCGCGCGCGCATATCGCGTTCGTACTCGATCTCGAACCAGTTGACGAGCACTTTGTCGTCGTTTCCTGCGATGGGATTTCCCGGGACGGTGACGGTCAATATGTTCGTTCCGCTCACCAAGTCTTCTGTGCGGAGGTTCACGCCGCTATCAGGTTGCGCGGGATTGGGCACGAGCGTTTCAAAGATTGCGGGTTGTTGTCCGAGCCACTCTTCGCTGGGATCTCCTGCGTACTGCTTGCCGTAGCAGAGCCCGCTATCGGAGAGGGAATTCAGTGAGACGCAAACGTAATGATTCCACCCCGGATAGGAGGAGCTGAATCCGGTCAAACATGCGCGCACAATGACGCGGTTGAAGCTGTAGGGCGCAGTTCTGTTGGGCCACGGAACAAATATTTCGTAATCGCGCGAGGATTGCGCACTGAGGTAATCTTCAAAGAACCAGTGATCCAGCATCGGGGCCGTGGATCCGCCCGTTCGCAGTTCATCGAGCAGAAAGTTGTCCGCGTAAGAAAGCTTGTTGAAGACGCGATCTTTTTCAAGGTGAATCGTCACACGAACGCTTCGCACCGGTTCGGCATTCCACGAGGGCTGCCATGCGCCGTCCTGCTCACCCAATCTCAGTCCGGCGCTGCCGTCCCCCCACCACATCATGTAGCAGTTTTCGCTTGTGAAAGGGTCTTCGTGCATGCTGGGCACCTCTTCGATGAAGGTGTGCTCATTGCGCTCGCCGAAGAAGTCAACATAGTCGTATTCGTCGAAGTTGCCGTCTTCCTGTCCTTCGACGACGATTGGTATCTCTCGTCCTTTGTGAGAGATGTGAAGGTCCCAGGGTGAAATGTCGCCAATGGGAATTCCGACCGAACGCATGTACAGTCCGGTGAGGCGAACGATGCTGGTTGTACGGACATAGATTTTCCAGCGATTGACATTCCAGACCGGGAAGTCGTCGTCATCGAGTCCTTGCTGTGAGTCGCGGGCCAATCGCTGTTCGCGGGCTCGCGTGGGAAGTGCGGTGTTCTTCAGGACGCCGAGCAGGTCCTTCAGGGCGTTGGTTTCGTTGTAGCTGTCGGGCAGGCGGACCTGATTGTCGGGCGCGGGGGGTAGGGTGACGATAATGCGCGTACTTTTCAGGATCCTGCCTTCACCGGTAACGGCGTTGATCTGCACGGGATTGAGGTGCAGCGCCATGAGGCGGTGTCCACGGTAAACTCCGGATTCCACAACTTCGACGACTCGCTCCGGCCAGAGACCGGGCCTCTTTTCGGTGCGGAGCATACGTTCGCGGAAATCCAAGCCTCTGAGAGGATCATTGCGGTTACTCGCGCCGTTTCGGTCGTCAAGAATGTAGTCCTCCGGCATGGGCAGGCATTCACCCAGATTGAGCGCCTCGTATTGAGGGTCCATCAACTGCGCGCCGACCATGCCCTCATAGGCATCAAACAGCTCGGTTAGCTTGGGAGTTCTCGGTACGCCGGGCGCGAAATCCGATGCAATTCCATGCATATCAAGACCTAAGACAGCATTTGTCTGCTCGTCGCGTTCGATGGTGAGCTGTGGCGCTGCCCATTCCAGGACAATACGCTGATCCGATGTTTCGACCACGCGCAGCCCAGTCGCGGGTTGCGCGACTTGCTTTCGGGTTGTACTGGATGCGACTTTTCGCGACTCGGAGAGGCCCTGGGCCGCCCAGCCGAGCAGTACAATCAGGATTATGATTATCAGGGTCTTAGGTTTCATTTCTCTATAGCAAAAGCCTCAAAGAAAAAGTTCGTTAACCGCTCCTCCGTCCGTGAGTTCGCAGGCAGCGTGACTCGCCTCTCGATATGAGGCGGATCCGCTTCCAATCGCGATTTCATCAGACGGAAAAAGGGTTAACGAACTTTCGCTTTGGGCTTCTCTAAACCTGTTTGCCATCGAGTATAGGTATTCTTTTCCAGTTTGTCAAGACTTGGCAGGCTCCAAGTCATTAGTTTTACGATAGCAGACTAAGACGGGTGATTTGTCAAGTTAAAGAGCAAACCATAGACCTTACGTGACCCCGCCGCCAGTCTGATACGATAGAAGGCGGTTAGGAGAGGGCGCTCGGGGCATGACAAGCACCTTGAAGTTGGGCATAAAATTCTCTATAATTAGAGGTTAGACCTGAACTTCGCTGTTGTGGAACCACTTCTCGGAGCGACCATGTCCCTCGCCCTCAATTTCACCTATGCAGGATCGAAAAAGCTTGGCGGCCACGGCATCCCCAATGAGATGCTGAAGCCGGCTTTGGAGCGCGCGTCGAAGGCCCTCGAACATGTCCGTTCGGAGCGGAAATCAGGTAAGCTGCCCTATTTGGACTTACCTGAAGACCGCAAGACGGATCAGGCTTGCCGCGAGATGGCGGAGAAGTTTGAGGGATTCGAGAATTTTCTTCTTGCGGGTATTGGCGGAAGCTCTTTGGGGCCGTTAGCGATCTTCAATGCGCTGGGGCATCCGATGCACAATCTGCTCTCGAACTCGAAGCGCAAGAATCGTCCGCGATTCTTCACGCTTGACAATGTTGATCCGGTTCAGGCCGATGCGCTATTCAGTTTTTGCAAACCTGAGAAAACGGTTTACAACATCATCTCGAAGAGTGGCGCGACTGCGGAGACGGCGGGGGCGTCGCTGATCATCTTCGATGCGCTGAAGAAGAAATTGGGAAGTGACTGGAAGAAGAATCTGGTTTGCACGACGGATCCGGAAACGGGAGATTTGCGGAAACTGTGCAACACGGAGAAGTTGCAGACGCTGCCGCTTCATTCGGGAGTGGGCGGAAGATTTTCCGTGCTGACTCCGGTGGGGCTGTTTCCGTCTTACTGTTTAGGGTTTGACGTCGCTGCGATGCTTCAGGGCGCAGCGGAGATGCGTGAGAAGTGTTTGGATCAAGACGTGACGAAGAATCCCGCGGCGAATCTTGCGGCGTTGCTCTATCTCTTCGATACGACGCAGCACAAGCGGATGCACGTGATGATGGCTTATGCGAACGGGCTTTACGGAATGGCGGACTGGTTCCGTCAATTGTGGGCCGAATCGCTGGGTAAGGAACTCGATTTAGAAGGCAAGCCAGTTTACGTGGGGCCGACTCCGCTGAAGGCTCTCGGCGCGACGGATCAGCATTCGCAGGTGCAGCTCTATATTGAAGGGCCGCACGACAAGGTATTCCTGTTTCTTGAAGTGAAGAAGTTCGCCAAGCGCGTGAAGTTTCCTTCGCTTTACGGTAATGTTTCGTCGCTGGATTATCTCGGCGGGCAGACGATGAATAAGTTGATTGCTGCCGAGTTTACCGCGACACGCGAAGCGCTCGCGCAGCGAAACCGTCCGTCGGTGACGATTACGTTTCCTGAAGTGGACGCACACGCGGTCGGCGAGTTCTTCATGCTTTGGGAGATGACGACTTCGATTGCCGGCGCGCTCTATCGCATTAATCCGTATGATCAGCCCGGCGTCGAACTCGGCAAGGTCTTGACCTACGGCCTGATGGGCCGCGCAGGATTTGAAGACAAGGCGAAGGGGATCAAGGTGTGAGGGGGACATGGAGTCCTACGGAGAATTTGAACGGAAAACCAGGCTTGCGGCGGAAAGGATTCAGGGATCTCTCGGGGAATCTAGCAAGTTGTTCTTTCAAATTGAGGAACTCTACAACAGAGGTCTGAGTTCGGTTAGGCAGAGCGAAACACAAGATGAAGTGGTCTTCTCACTATGCTGGCTTTGCAATTGCTTAGTCAACACGTTGTACAATGCCTACGAGGCATATCTCCACTTGCAGTCTTGGAATAGGCTCGTTATCCAGAGATACGGAATTGAATGTGTGCTGAAGACATCACATCTCAACAAGTATCCTGAAAGTCTGCCGCAGTTTCTGAACAACGATTTACCTTATCAGAACATCAAACGAACAGTAAGGGAAGACATAGCCTTTGGTTCAGGCAGGTATCCGATCCTGGAAGCTCTGATATCTGCCCATGAGCTATGTAGCTCATACGGAGCTCACGCAGACATTGCGAGTCTAACGGCACGGAGGTTTAAGGTTGAGTATTCTGAAGAGCTGAGGCAACACCTGAGCTATTTTCAGCACTTGCAGATTCCTGAGTCAGAAGAAGATTTGCACCGCGACTTCCACATGCTCATGATGCAATATTACTTGTCACTCCTTGTCTACAGGGCTTTTTTTCGAGACCACTCGTCTCTTTCAATCGGGGAGTGGGATGAGAGGACTGCCGAGATAAAGACTGGTTTGGATGCCTTGCACGCATCGCTTCCTAGTGCTAGAACCGGATGAAGTGCACAACACGATGAAATTATTCATACCACTGATCACTTTCTGTTTTCTGGCAAATTCTCTCTTCGCTGCTCCCATGCAATCTATTCCTTTCATAACGAATTCCGGGGATACGACGTCGCTTGAAGCCTTCAAGGGTCAGGTGGTGCTGCTTGTGAATACGGCAAGTGAGTGCGGGAACACTCCGCAATATGAAGGGCTTGAGAAGCTCTACGAAAAATACAAGGAGCGCGGATTTTCGGTGATTGCCTTTCCTGCCAATGATTTCGGGCAGCAGGAGCCGGGGACAGATCAGCAGATTCGCGAATTTTGCACGACGACTTACGGCGTGAAGTTTCCCTTGATGGCGAAGATTTCCGTGAAGGGCGAGTCCGCGCACCCACTTTACAAGCAACTGACTTCAAACGAGAAGACCGCGGGCGATATTCCGTGGAATTTTGAGAAGTTTCTCATAGACCGCGAGGGCAATATCGCCGCTCGCTTCAATTACAAGACCCAACCAACCTCCGACGAAATTGTGAGTCTCATCGAAAAGTTGCTTGAGACTCCTGCGAGTACCCGCTGACCTCCGTGTTTCGACATCCTGCCGACCGTTTTCTACCGTGGATATTCGCGGGCGTTGCTGCCTTGCTTATGCTTTGGGCTTCGCACCTTTGGGGACTTGCCGTTTTTCCTGAGACGGTTTCGGTTCTCGATCAGGCGCGCGCGATTTCCGGCTCGACGACTTTCTCAATTCCGCAAACTGCGCATCCGGTTGGTCCGTTGTGGCCGATTGCAATCGGTTATCTGATGCGCGCGGGGCTTGATCAGCTATTCGCGCTGCGAGTTCTTCAGGCTTTCGCCGCAGGACTTCTACTCTTTGTATCGTTGCGATTTCTGTTTAGGCATGTGCGCTCAAAGTTGCTCGTCGCGTCGTCGGGCTTGCTGCTGTTGACGCTGGTCTTTTTATCAGAGGATGTGTTTGTCGCATCGCCTGTCTTGATCGGCTGCGCGATTGTGCTTGTGGCCTCGCTTACTCATGCGCGCTATCTGCTTGAAGATTCGCCGACCTTTTTTGTAGTGGCGTCACTGTTATTCGGCGTCGCCGCGCTGTTTTGGAGTGCAGCGCTTGTCTTCGGAGTTGGAGCGGTGTTGGCCACTCTGATCGCGGCGCGGGGAAATTTTTCGCGGCGATTAGGCTCAGCGCTGATTGGTATCGCGCTTTCTGTTCTGCCGGTTGTGCTGGTCGGATTTCAGACGGGTGTATCACCGCTTGACATTCCTCAGGCGTTTTTTGCAGCGGTGAATGCGCTGACTGCGTCACTGTTCTCCGATTGGATTCATGCGCTTGTCCGAGTGGCGCTGCTGATTCTGATTGCCTTCGTTCTGGGGTATATATACGTGACCACGCGCGGGCCCGGCGGAATCGGCCCGGCTTTGAAGCGGCGCGAATTGCAGCTCTGGATGCTGTTGAGCATCGTTTGGATTCTGCATCTCGTTGCGTTTCCACTGACCGATACATTGCTGCCGCTCTTTGCGTTTCTTGTGCTGATCGCGGCCTTATGCTTAGACAGCATGCGGGATTTCTCACCAGTGAGCGCGCTTTTCAGCTACCGTTCACCTTTGATTTCGGCGCTGATTGCGCTGATGCTTGCGCTCTTTCCAACCTACGCAACTGTTGGGCAGGGACTGAAGTTTCATGATCGTGGCGACGGATTGCTCGGGTTTGACTGGCAGACCTCTGAGTTTGCACAGGTGATCCGCCAAAGCAAGTTGCCGAGACTTTCAGACAATCCTTCACATTTTACTTTCACGTTTGGCGTCGCGGCGCAAGCACTGCCTGACGATATTCACAATTTAAGCATGGATTCCTGTCTTGTTGTCGTGTTCGCGGACTCTTGTCCCTCGATCTGTGAAGACAAATCGGCACATTCCGAGTTTCTGATTGAACCGCTGCTCACCTCGCGCGAAGGTATGCTCTACAAGCTGACGCGCCGTCCCGAAGAGCCTGCTCTTGCCGCCGTAGATACGCTTACTATCCCCTAACAAAATCTCCGTAACATCTCCGATATCCACACATGATTCGAGCCCTTCTTTCAATCTTGCTGTGCAGTGTTTATGCTTTCGCACAGTCTCCCCTGCCCAATGACGTGCTCGGCACGCGTCCCGGCGCATTTTCTCCGCGCTCGCTCGCTCTGGGCCACACCTACCTCACCAATCAAACCGGACCTGCGGCGTTGATGGGAAATCCCGCCACGCTTGCGGATCAATCCACGGAGTGGATTTTGGGACTCTCGGCGGATCTGTCGCGAGTGAAGGAGACGCGCTCGTATCCCTTCTATGATGCGTTCAATGGCGTACTGGGCTACAACAACTACGCGCTGAACGATCACGTCTATTCAAAACTTGACGGCGGCGCAGCGTGGAAGCTCCCGATGAAGTCGGTGGAGTCGTTTGTGGTTTCGCTCGGGAGCTATTCAGCATATCAGTTTGACTACACATACCACGAAGAGGTGCGCAATCGTTTCACGTCGGGCGGAATTCAGGATCGCGTGTTAGGAAACAACATTTATGAGAACGAAGGGGATTTGCGTGCGTGGTCGTTGGGCGCCGCTTCTTCGCAAGGTCGCACCGCGATTGGTTTTTCTGTCTCGATGCTGACGGGCGAGTGGTCGCATCGCAGTGGAGTGTATTACGCGAGTCCTGATTCTGCGAATATGGAGACTCGCGCGGATTATTCTCTTGAAAGCTCTCCGGCGGAAGTGAATTTCGGCGGCGCATATGATCTCAACGAGCGAGTTCGTTTCGCGGCTCGCGCGTTATTTCCGACGGGCAAACTTAAGTATGAAGCGGATGTAGAATCCATGATTGGGGATTCGCTCTTTGAGAGCACGGCGAAATCTACGGTGAAGTATCCATCGCATATTGCGCTGGGTGTGCAGTATCGTCCGCAGAATGACTACCGTCCCTTCCTCTACCTTGAGGGCGAGATTCATACTTACTCAGACGTGCAAGAGGATTACGACAACGTGTTTGAGATTCGCGCAGGCGCCGAGCAGCAGATTATTCCCGGAGCTCCTGCTCGCATCGGTCTGGTCTATGCAAACTCGCCGTCGGACAAAGATCGCGCGAGCACACTGTTCACGGCGGGAATCGGATTCCAGCTTCAGAAGATGCACGCGGATTTCGGAATGGAGTTAGGCGAGATGAACTACACGTCGCCGGATGTCTTTCCGCAATCGCTTTACGGCGAGGCGGATAGAATTGATTCGGATCGCGTGGAGACCGCGCTGTTTCGCGGCATGATTTCGCTTTCGTGGGAGCTTTAGTCGGAACGTGACGCCGCTGGTTACGATCGGCCTGCCGGTTTATAACACCGAGAAATACCTCGCAGAGTGCATCGAGTCCATCAAGGCACAGACACTCCGCGACTTCGAGGTCATCGCGATTCTCGATTGCCCGACGGACCATTCGGCGGAGATTCTCAGGAAGCACGCGGATTCACGC
>JADLDM010000147.1 GCA_020846695.1 bacterium
ATTTGACGCCGTTCGATCCGTCCGGCTATTACCTGTTACAAAGCGGCGTGATTGTGGATACGGTGGTGTGGGGACTTGCAGAGCTTCCCGGACATAACGACACCGACACGTCCTTCGCACAGCCGGAACTTTACAGGCGCGCCCCCTCACAAATTAACTCTCTGGGACGTATCTGGAGCTTTCGCACGCAGTATGAAGGCACCAGTTCGCAATACGATCTTGGGCTTCTGGTGTTGGAAGGCTCCGATGAAGTGAAGCTGAACGGCGTGCCGCTGCAAAGAGGAATTGATTACACGATTGACTACGGTTCAGGTCAGCTCAAAATATTGAATGAAGCTGCAAAGGCTGCCGGAGCGGATCTGGACATCACCTACGAATCCGGTCAAGTCTTTCAGCTGGATAAGAAGACGCTGCTTGGCGCGCGCGCGGAATACGAACTCTGGCCGGAGTCGTATGTCGGCGGTATGGTTCTGCACCTGAATGAGAAGTCACTGGACAAGCGCGTGCGCATCGGAAATGAGCCGATTCGCAACACGCTCTATGATATGAACGCGCAGTTCAAGTTCAAGCCGAGCTTCCTGACGCGCGCGGTGGATGCGCTGCCCTTAGTGAAAACCAATGCAGCTTCAAGTCTGGTTCTGGAAGGCGAAGTCGCCAAGGTCTACCCGAATCCGAATTCGCTTTCAAATGACGCGACGGGTGATCATGACGGCGTTGCATTCTTGGATGATTTCGAAGGCTCGCGCCGCTCGAACCCTCTCGGCTTGCAGAGACGAAATTGGACATTGTCTTCAATTCCGCTCGACGATCAGGTGGATTCGCTGCGAGGCAAACTGCGCTGGTGGAATCCGCGCACCGATGAGCAGGTGCACGTGCAGGACGTGTTCCCCGAGCGCGAAGTCAATTCGCAGGTGGCGGACAGGCTGCAATCGTTGATGATGGAGTTTGTGCCTGATGCAACGGACGCGCATCCGGAAAGAAGTTGGGGCGGCGTGATGCGCTATCTTGGTCAGGGTTACGAAGATCAAACGCGCGCGCAGTATCTTGAATTCTGGATTCAGATGCCCGCGCAGCCGGAAGGCAAGCTGATCATTGATCTGGGAACTCTCTCGGAAGACGCGCTGCCCAATGAATTGATGGACACGGAAGATGATCCGATTGATCCCAACCAGCCGCAGGATAGGCGTGTGCACGGAAACGGCGTGTTGAGTCCCGGTGAAGACCGCGGATTGGATCACGACGACAACAATGACCCTGCGGACAGCGCGTATTGGAATGGTCTGTCAAGACCCAAAGTTCCGTCGTGGGACGATTGGAATTACGCCGTCGGTTCGAGCGATTACAACACGATCAACGGAACCGAAGGCAACCTGAACGATGAAAGCGGAAACTACCCCGACTCTGAGGACCTGAACGGAAACGGCGCGCTGGACTTGGCGAATGACTATTTCAGCTATACGATAGAATTGGATTTCAACAGTCCATATATCGTCGGCGGCCAGGACAATCAGAAGCGCTGGAGGCTGTTTCGAGTACCGCTTGACATTGACGACCAAGAGATCTTCAAAGTGGTCGGGAGTCCGAGCTTGACCAATGTGCGCTGGGCCAGAATGTGGTTGACCGGAATCACGGATTCGATGCGGATTCAGATTGTTCAGAACGACATCGTCTCTAATGAGTGGCTGCCGGAATACGTGGATCAGGATTCGGTCGAGTTTGTTTCGGTTGCGGTGATCAACAATCATGAAAATCCAGGCTACGAAAGCCCGCCGGGAGTTTCAGGAGAGATTGACCCGATCACGCAATTGCGTCAGCGTGAGCAGTCGCTTGTTCTGCATATCAACGACTTGCAGGGGCCGGTTGATACGTCGCAGGGACCGCAGGCGATTCCTTCGGAGTTCTTCGTTTCGAAGAATCTCTATCAGGAGATCAGCTTGGTGGAGTATCGCCGTTTGAAGATGTTTGTGCACGGCGGCGGGATTGATGAAGGAGCCTTTCCGAGCAACGGACAGTATCAGTTGATCCTGCGGCTCGGCCAATCCTACTCGAACACGGAAGCGAACTATTACGATATCGTCAAGACGATCATGCCGGGTTGGGATTCTCGCAATGCAATTGATCTTGCGATGAATGATCTGTCGCTCTTGAAGACGTTTCGTGAGGCGGCCAATTCGGATTCCACGGATGGAACAAATCAGAACAGCTTCACCGGAAGATTCGCCGTGCAGCTTGACTCGCTGCACCCGCAGGACAGCTTGGTAATCAACGGCAATCCGAGTTTGCAGAGAGTCGGATTTCTTGCGCTCGGTGTTCGCGCAACCAAAGGCTACAGCAAGTCCGGAGACGAAATCTGGGTGGACGAGTTGCGTGTGTCGGAGATCTACAAGGATCCCGGCGTAGCCGGCGAGTTTTCAGGCACGCTGCAGATGGCCGACCTGCTGACGCTGAATGGCTCGTGGGGCAGAAAAGATGCGGACTTTCACAATGTCAATCAGCGCATCGGATCACAGGAAAGTACGGAGTCGCTGCGCGGACAGGTGAATCTCAAGCTCGATAAATTCGGTTTGGATCAGCACGGATTCAGTCTGCCCGTGAGCATGAACATTACCGAGACCGACGGCACACCGAAGTATATTCCGGGAACCGACGCGCGCGTGAATCAGAGTCACGCGCCGGATTCTGTGAAGAGTCATCAGAGAACGATGACCTACACGGCGGACTATTCCAAGACGGGCAACTCTAAGAATCCGATAGTTCGCTGGACAGCCGAGAAGCTCAGGCTTAGTTGGGATCACTCAAAGACGGAGCGCAAAGACTATCAGACTTTGGAGTCGAATCGGGTGCAGACTTCGGCCAGCGCAAATTACAGCTTCCCGACCGCGCGCGGAAGAGGTTTCGCGCCGCTCTGGTTCTTGAAGGGCGTGCCGCTGCTTTCAATGGTGGGCAGTCCGAGATTCTACTTCAAGCCGAGCGAGTTGAAGGCCGGGCTTTCGGCGGAGCGAGGAAGAGATTACAGCTTGACACGAACCGGGCAGAAACGCGATTCGCAAACCTTCGGAATTGCCGAGACGCGCGGAATCTCATTTGACATTACGGATGCAATCGGCACCGGACTCGCGCAAACGATCGGGCGAACACTGGTGCAGGTGGATTCGGTGGACACGCTCGACCGGAATGGAAATCCGACACGAACCGCAATCGCGCGATCGAAACAGTGGAGCGATCTGCTCGGCGGTGATATGGGCCACGCGAATGCCGAAGCGTGGACTTGGCAAAATAACTACAGCCCCCGGCTTGCCGCCTGGTTTTCGCCAAGCTTCAACTATAACTCGAGCTACAACTGGACGCATCAGAATCTTTCGCAGCGCACCGGACAGAATATTTCCAATTCGCGCAACGTCGGCGGAGATGTGTCACTGGATTTCAAACAGATATTCGGCGGAGGCGGAGGACGACCGCGCGGAGACCGAGAAAGACCGAAGCCGCCCAAACCCAAAACAGGCGAGGGTGAGCAAGACTCCACGCAGACCGCAGAGCCGGACTCACTGAGCCCAGAGGAGAAAAAGCCGGGCTTTTCACCGTTGCGACTGTTTGCTCACGCCCTAAGCCCCGTGAAACGCGCGTTCCTCGTGCTCGATCCGATTCAGCTTTCCTATGACAACTCAAACCGGCATCAGGTCGCGGCGATCAAGGGACAAGCGGACCTTGCATACCGGTTGGGATTCACACAAACTCCCGGCGTGGCCCGGTTCGACAGCGTGACGGGAACCGCGCAAATTACAGAGTCAAACGACTACACTGCGCGCAGCGGCATCAGGCTCTCACAGAATATCCGCACGACGCTGAACTGGAATTTGCGCAACTCAAAGAGCATCGCTAATACTTCAAACGGCAGCACCGATCAAACCTATTTTTGGCTGACCGACAACAAAGGAATCGCCACCGCTCTTCCCTTCGCGGATGTTTCGATGGATTGGTCGGGACTTGAGAAGCTGCCCTTCCTGTCGAAGGCCACACGCTCGGTTTCATTAAACAGCGGATTGAGCAGTAAGTTCAAAGAGACGTGGAACGATCGCGCGAGCAATGTCACGCAGAAAGACTATTCGCGGCAATGGAATCCGCTGATCGGCGTGAATCTAACGTGGCTGAATGACATGGACACGCAGGTGCGCATCAACGCGTCAAACGGCTACACCGAAGCGCTTGCGACCAATAACCGCAGCAGGACGTCGTCACAGGGCGCGAATGCGACGGTGAGCTACGCATTGCGCACGGGATTTCGACTTCCCATCCCGATTATCGGAGCGATGCGGCTTGAAAATCAGACGACCTTTTCGCTGAATGTAGATTATCAGAATTCCAAGTCGGAAAACTCGACGGGCGGTGGAGCATACGTTCCGCAAAATGAGCAGGTGCAGTGGTCACTTCAACCGCTGATGAACTATAGCTTCTCGAATACGGTTCAGGGACAGGCGAAAGTCCAATATCAGCAGACACACAACAAGCAGACCGATCAGAAGTCGAGCATGTTCGAATTCGGAATCTCGGTGCAAATTGCGATACGCGGTTAAACTTCTTGCGCTCCTCTTGATGACCACGGCGGCGCTTGCATTCGACGCTGAACGCGCGATGACGATGCTGCGCGCGCAGGTGGCCTTCGGCCCGCGTGTGCCGAACTCTCCTGAAGCCGCGCAATGCCGCGATTTTTTGCAACGCGAACTTTCATTTTGGTGCGATACGGCGTGGGTGCAACCTTTCAGTTATTCAAGCGAGGATCGCGGCACGACGCTGAAGCTGTGGAACATCTGCGGGCAGTTCAATCCCAAAGCAAGTGATCGCGTGATGCTCTGTGCGCATTGGGATTCGCGCCCGTTTGCGGATATGGATCCAAATCCTGCCAATCGCCAAATTCCGATTCCTGCCGCGAACGACGGAGCTTCGGGAGTTGCGGTGCTGCTGGAAATCGCGCATCAGCTTGCTTTGAAGCGCGTGGGATTTGGAGTGGACATCGTCCTTTTCGACGGCGAAGATTACGGGCGTGAAGGTGTGCTCGATGATTACCTGATCGGTTCAAAACACTGGGCAGAGACGCTGCCCGTCGCTGCGCCGCGCTATGGAATCCTGCTCGATCTGATCGGCGACGCGGACTTGAAAATTCCGTACGAATTGAATTCTTTCTATAATGCGCGAACGATTGTGGACAAAGTTTACGATGCTGCGCAGCGCGTGCAAGCGCTTTCCTTTGTTCGCGAGCCGGGGCAATCGGTGATGGATGACCACATTCCGTTCCTGCAGAAGGGAATTCCGATGATTGACCTGATAGATTTCGACTACAAATACTGGCACACGCTTGAGGATACTCCGGACAAGTGCTCGACGGGCAGCTTGGATGAGGTCGGACGAGTTCTGATGGAAGCGCTCTACTCGGAGAAATTCAAGTGATCCGCGCGGGCGCGATAGACATCGGCACGAACACCACGCTCGCGCTGCTCGCGGACGGCGACGGGGACACGTTGCGCACGGTGAAGGACTCTATGACGCCGAATCGTTTGGGCGAGTTAATGCAAGGGGACGGCACGCTGCCCGCCGATGCGATTGCTTTGAATGTGGATTTGCTGCATGAACTCGCACGGGAGTTTCGTCGGCAGGGCGCGCGCGATATTGCGCTGTGCGGGACGGCGGTCTTGCGTATGGCGCGAAACCGGGAAGAGTTTCAGAGGGCTGTGCGTGAGATTGCAGGATTGGAATTGCAGATTCTCTCCGGTACGCAGGAGGCCGCGATGACTTTTCATGGCGCGGTCTCGGCGATGGAACTGTTGCCGCACGAGAGAATTAATGTCATGGACTTGGGCGGCGGTTCGACGGAAATCATTTTTGGTCAGGGCAATCGTCCGGGGCAAAGTATCAGTCTCGACGCAGGCGCGGTCTATCTGACAAAGCGCTATTTCTCACTCGAAGAGGCCGCGACGCCCGGACAGATCGAGAAGCTGCGGCATGAAGTGCGCGAGACGCTGCAGAATCTTCTTGTCAATCTTGAAAATGCCGTCGCGCCGTGGGTGTTGGTCGGCGGAACCGTCGTAACGCTCGCGATGCTGAAGATGAATCACACGCGCTATCAACCCGAAAAGGTGAGCGGAATCGAGCTTTCACCTGAGGACGTTGATATGCAGATTGCGCGTTTCGCGGGAAGACATCCCGACGAACTTCAGGCTCTGCCTGCGATGCCGCAGGGAAGAGGAAGATATATTCTCGCGGGCACACTGCTTCTGCGCGAACTGTTTGACATTCTCGATATTTCAGGTGCGACGGTTTCCGAGCGCGGGTTGCGTCACGGACTTTGGCTTCACCACTTCGGCCGTCAGGAGGTCTAATGAAGAAATCATCCTTATTCGCATTGCTTGCGATGCTGTTTACGCTCTCTTGCGATTCCGATGATCCGCCTCCGCCGCCCGATCCGGCAATTTCCGTCGTCAGCGCGCCGGAATTTCTGGCTTGCAATTTGGATTCGATGTATTTGTATAAGATTCGCGTCGAAAATCTTGATGCAGATTCAGTCGTCTGCATAGTAACGAAGCCTGATAGTTCCACGGAGAGTTTCGCGCTATTTGATGACGCAAACACGGAAGAAGTTGATGGACCGGAGTGGGCCTCCATAACCTCACACGATCAGGTCGGAAATAACGGAGTATTCACGCGCGGTGTGCGAAGTGATTGGCTGTGCGACGATGGCGCAGGCGACTACATCTTTCATTTTGAGTCTCGCGGCGGTGGATCTCCCCTCGCTCTTCCCGATGTGTCGGTGAGACTTGCGGCCGTGACTCCATGTCTGATTACGGATGTTTCAGATGTGAATTCTCTCGCAGAATGCTTCGATCCGATCACTTTGATCGCGCAGGTTCTTGCCGGACAGGAGGATCAAGTGGATTCGGTATGGCTCAGCCTCCTGCAAGAACAGACAATCCTCTGGCAGGAGAATCTCTCGGAGAATGGAAGTCAGTGGGAAATGACGGTTGAGCCTACACTTTTCCGCTGTGTGCCGAGTGGATCAAGCTACTCGCTGCTCTATTCAGCTTTCACGCGCTACGGCTTCGTTTGCGAGCAACGCATTGACAACATCTCCTTTACCAATTCCGCTCCCGTTCTCACCAACGTGCAAATGCCGGACACGATCTACAGGCCGGTCACTCCGGGAGATTGCGATACCGTTGTTGTCACGCTTGATTTCAGTGATTGCGAACTGGACGGCCATCCGTTTTATTACGGCACGCAGTTTTGTGTGAGGCGCGAGGACGCCGAACAAGATAGCTGCAATTCATCGGCATTCTTTCTTCGAGATGACGGTGTTGAGCCGGATGCCGCGGCGGGAGACGGGACGATGACCGTGGGCCTCAGCTTCTGCCAAAGCGATCAATCCCTGAACAATCTCTACTACTTCAAGTTCTTCGCCGTGGATTGCGCGGACCATGACACGTCGAATACTCTGCTTGACAGCGTGCGCGTGATTCAGCCCGGCGGGTTAAGCAACTCATCCAACTCGCTTGGATTTTCGGTCCTGAACTGACCACCTAATTGCTCATGGGGGAAATCATGAGTGTGAAACTTGGCGGATTTGCAGTTCTTCTCGCATCATCATTCTTGATGTTCTCATGCGAAGAGGAGCGCTCGGAACCGGTATACACCCTGACGTTCGTTGAAGCGCCGACTCGGCTGCCCTATGACACCGACGGTCAGTCCCGCGAAGGCGAGGACGGGTATGACACGATAGCAGTCAGGTTCTCCGTCGCACTGAGCCCTCCTGCGGATGAGATTGATACAATCTTCTGCACGGTTCTTGACGAGCAGCAGTTTGAAGTGGCGGATATTCTGTTGTTCGACGACGGGAATCTGTCTGAGCACCATGGGACGGACGCATGGCAAGAGCCATATACGGGTGACAGCGCTTACGCGGATTTCATCTATTCAGGCAGAGTGATTCCCGCCGATCGGCTGGCAAACTACGCGGGTGCGCGCTACACGTTCCTGTTCGCGGCCGGTCACGAGGGCGCAACGTATGCTCAGGTGTCATACGTCGCGGAGACTTGGGTGCCGTCGGCGCAGATTGAGCAGGTCACGTTTTCTGAAGAGGAATTCACGCTTTGCACGGACTCGGTTGTCGTTGAGCTGGAACTCACTCGCGACCCCACGGATATCATTGACTCAGTTCACATCGGAAGAATGGCATATTACGATGGAGGCTTGGCAAGTCCGGCAACTCTTGCGGCTGTTTCGGGTGATACTCTCTGGCGTGGCGTTATCAGGCGAGACAGTCTGAGCTTTTACAACTGGGACAATGAGAGCTTTGGACTTGAGGTCTTCACCCGTTTAGGGTATCCGACATTGCATATGCTTGCTTACTACCTGGAATTGAATCAACCGCAAGTGGACACAAGCCTGATAGCGGATTCCGTCGTATTGGGAGGCGCAACCACCGAAGAACCTGTGATCATGACCATCGGGATGGTGACGTGTGCCGAAGACGGCTGGATTGGACCGGCAGGAGCCGAATTCACCGATTGGTCAAGCGAGCCGGAATTTCCATTGACGTTCAACGGAAATCGAATATTCAATGACTGTGGCGAACAGTTTGACGAAAGTGAAGGCGACGGCCTATTCACCGGAGCGTTCTACATGAATGGATCGCAACTTCATGACACGATTCGTGTCAACCTCGAGATCACGTCGGGGCTTGATGAAGACGACCATTGTGAATCGAACTACTACATGATTGACTCGACGTTCTCCGTGACTGTCTTTGTACTGCCCGCCGCCGCAAGGTAAACCAAAGGTATTATGAGATACTTCATCACAGTATTCTCCACGCTAATCACGCTATCCTCCCTCGCCTTCGGGCAATTCTCGCCGCGCTCGTTCGGCGTGCAAAGCGAGTGGCGGGCGCTCGATGATGATGCGCCGGGTGAACCGGAAGGCAGGCTCGGCTCGAATGTCATTATTGATATTCTGCCGGGCGAAAACCCCGACGTGCTATGGCTCGGCACGGGAAACGGCGTGAGCAAATTGCTGCTCAATCTAAATGCATCCAGCGAAACGGATCGCTACCGCTTTTCAACCTACAGCGATGAACAGGGTCTGGGCAAAGGCGGAATTTCGGGATTGTTCGTGACGGATTCGATTGTATGGGCAGCCTTCGCGTTTGATACAACCGTAGGCATCAGCGGCGCAGGCGGCGGGCTTGCTTACACGCGCGATAACGGCGCAAATTGGACGTGGTTTCCGCAACCACGCGACAGACTTTACGGATTGAATCGCCAAACAGGCGAAGATACCGTGCTCGGCTACTGGCCCACCGCGACGAACGTGGACAACATCACGTATGCTTTCGCGATGACGGAAAACAATGTGTGGATCGCATCCAAAGGCGGCGGTCTGCGCAAGCATCACTTCGCGGCGGCCTACACCGATTACAACGACACGACCGGCTGGCGCGTGGTATCGCCGGACGGCACGCCCTTCAACACCGGAGCCGAACTTGCCGACCGAACATTTTCGCTCGCGTTTGACGGAACCTATCTCTGGGTCGGCACCGCCAACGGCATGTACCGCACAGATGACGAAGGGCTGACGTGGCAGCATTTCTCCGCAGCGATTCCCGGCATCAGCGGTAATTTCGTTACGGCGCTCGATTTCAACTCCGCGACCAACTCACTTTGGGCCGCAACGTGGCGCGCAACCGGACAGAATGAATTCTACGCGGTCTCGAAAACTTCAAACAACGGCGCGAGTTGGCAGACCACATTAACAGAAGATCAAATCGAACAGGCTATCGGCCGCCGCGAAACACCGCGCATACACGGTTTCGCCTTCAACGGAAATGCGACGTGGGCTTGCGATGACATCGGGCTGTGGAAATCTCTGGATGCAGGTCTTAGTTGGGACCTCTATTCGCAAATCCGAGATTCCGTTCGCGCGGGACACGCGATGTATGAAGATGCCATCTACTCCGCGCTTCGCACCACCGCTCCCGATCTGATGTGGGTTGGAGGTTTGGACGGGCTTGCGCTGAGCTATGGAGATCGCGGATTGTGGCACACTCTGCAAACCGCCGCGCCTTTAGACGACGCCGCGCGTTCAGTGGACACTTACGCCTATCCGAATCCCTATTCACCGAATATCTCATCCGTTGTGCGATTCCTGGTGAATTCATCGGGCGGAAGCGCGACATTGACGATCTACGACTTTGCAATGAGTGAAGTCGTCGAACTTCCCTCACAAATTGTCTCGGCGGGTGATGACTACCTGACGTGGGACGGCAAGAAGAACGGTGTCGTTGTGGCCAATGGCACCTACTTCTTTAAGATCGAAAAACCCGGCGGCGAGGTCTGGGGCAAACTCATCATCCTGGACTAACCGAGAACCGGAGTTCGCGCGAAAAGCCTGGCAATCCTAAGGAGTTTGACATGCAAGTTACGGATGTTTCTGTAAGCTACACGGCCTCGGAGACCTCAAAACTCTTGATCAGGAAATCACTCGAAGTGGATTCGAAGGAGGCCCTGGACATTGTCTTGGCAGAGTACGTCAAGAGTCCCGACAGCAGCACTCTGAATCTCCCTGAATGGATCACGATTCGATTGAAGTGGGCCGGAAGAAAATAGTGTCACTGAATCTGCACGTCGGTCAATTCAAATATTCTGGACTGAAGAGAGACTCAAAATGAAAAAACTCTCTATTGGAATTGCTATACTCTCGATCTGCGTATCTGCCTTCGCCGGAACCAACGGCGGGACGGGCGGCGCGTTTTCCAGAATGGGTGCGGGAATCCGCGCGAAAGGTCTGGGCAATGCGTTCTGTGCGGTGGCCGAGGGACCGTCGGCGCTTTACTTCAATCCCGGAGCGCTGCCCTTTCACCAGAAGAAAGAGTTCTCCGCGTCCAGCGTGAATCTCGCGCTGGATCGCCGCATGGATTTCATCGGCTTCTCGACTCCGTTGAAACCAAAGGCGGAAGGAAAGGTTGTGAACGCGGGTGTGGCTCTTGGTTGGATTCACGCGAGTGTTTCGGATATTGATTCGCGCGATTACGACGGCGCGCCGCTTGAAATGATTGACATGTCATCCAATCTGTTTCAATTCGGATTCGGAATTCAATTTCACGAAAAGCTTGGCGCGGGAATCGGCGTCAAGAAAATTTATGAAACCTTCGGCAAGATCGGCGACGAGGAATCTTCCGTAAACGGCGACGGCTTCGGAATTGACGCAGGAGTCTTCGCGAGGCCGATTGAGCATCTCTCCGTCGGAGCCCAAATCAAGGACGTGAACTCGAAAACCACGTGGAACACGACGAACTATTGGTCGCAGGGCACGTCGAAAACCGATGAGTGGCCGCTCCAGTATCGTATCGGTCTTGCGTATGAGCGATCGGGAATTCTCGGAGCGTTTGATTTGGAAGGCAGCGAGGAGAATGAAGTGAAGACGCACGCAGGCGTCGAAGGCCGCACGGCTATCAGCGACCGCCAATGGATTGCCGGACGGCTTGGACTCGACGGAAGCGACGTGAATATCGGAGCGGGATTCGGCTTCGCGTTCTGGAAGGTGCTCTCGAAGGTGGACTTGGTTTACACGCTGGAGAGCGTCGCGCCGGACGATGCGATTGCGGTAAGCTGGGGGGTAGAATTCTGAGAAAGGATGAAACATGAAGGATGAAGGCAGAGTGAATGCGCGTCCGCCGTTGTGGGTCTCCAGACCCGCAATGTTTGTGATTGCGATGTTCCTTACAATAGTGTCCGCATTCGCGCAGACCGGATTCACCTTTTTGGAGATTCCCGTCGGCGCGAGAGAGAGTGCGCTTGGAGGAGCGGGCGTTGCGTTGGTGAGCGGCCCGACTTCCGCCGCGCATAATCCCGCTGCGCTTTCGAGATCACGCTATACCAGTTTCGCCGCGATGACCACGCGTCACTTCGGCGACACGCGCGCGCAATTCTTCTCGCTTAATATACGCACGAAATCGCTCGCGTTCGCCCCGCACTTCTGGGGAACGCGCGTGCCGGACGTGGAATTGCGCGATGCGCCTTCGCTTGAGCCGATCGATCTCTTCGATGTGACCTTTTCCGCAGTCGGTGTGGCGTCCTCGTGGTCGTTGAATGAGAAGCTCTCATTCGGCGCGACGATCCGATATCTGCACTCGAAGATTTACACTGAGAGTTCCGAAGGTTGGGCAACAGATTTGGGTGGGCTGTGGTCAACCCCCGTGAAAGCGCTCACGCTCGGCGCGGCGGTGAATCATCTTGGCAATGTGAATTCCTACGCCAATGAAGACGTCACGCTGCCGACGACCTTGCGCTTGGGCGGAGCCTACGACTACTCATTTGGGCAAGCCGGAAATCTGCTCTTCACCGCCGAAGGTGACGCCGTCAACCAGAACACGCCCAATTTCCGGGGAGGACTCGAATACCGCGCGCCCGAGTTTCTTGCTCTCCGCGCGGGCTACGTGTCGGGGCTTGAGGCTCAGGGACTCTCCTTCGGCGCCGGACTCTCCTACCGACGCTTCGCCCTGGACTACGCCTTCCTTCCTTATAAAGAGGAGCTGGGCGAAGGCCACCGCCTCGGATTCCGCATAGACTTCTAACCCCCTTGAAAAGGGGCATTCGTCGCCGAGCGGGGATTTAGCGCGATGAATATGTTTGCGGCGGCATGGATGTTTGAAATCGCGCGGTTCCCCGCCGGAATCTGAGCCTCGGCTCTCCAGACTCCGTTCTCCAGTTTTTTTGTCACGGCCCTCTCGGCCCTTGCGTTTCCCCACTTCTCGTATTATCTTATGCCCAACCGTCCGGCGTCGGGGCGGTCTTCGGTTTCATCAACCGAGAGGAGGTGGTCCAGTGTTATCATGGCCTAAGAGGTGTGCTTCTTAGCACGCCGAGAGCCCGAGAGGTCCGTTGTATTGACGGGCCTCTCCGTTTTTTGTAGATTGTCATCAAAACTCTCCCCAGTGTCCTCCTCAGCCGAATTCACAACCTCCGTCGAACTTGCCTTTGAAAGGCTGATGCTCTCCTTGCAGGGGCTGCCCCAGGAGAGGCTGCTCGAACCCATGGCCGAAGGGGAGTGTTCCGTTGCCTTGCTTCTGGCGGAATTGTCGGGCAAAGCGGAGCGCGTGGTGCGTGCCTTAGAGATTGCCTACCGAGGTGAAGAGGTCTCCGTTGAGGCTCTGGAAGAGCCGTCTTCCTTCAGGCATGATCTGAAGCGCGCGGAGTCCCATCTGAAACTCGCGCACTCCACCGTGATGGCCGCAATCGAGCGCATCGCCTGGCCACAAAACGGCGACGACAACGAAGTCCCCGCGTGGCTGATCGATCACTATCTGACTCCGATTGAGTCGCTTGTTCCCAAGATCGAATCCTGGGCCAATAACCTTCGCTCACGCGGCCTCGCCGGACCAACGGGATTGCCGGTGATACAATAAGCAATCGTAGGGGAGGGTCCCCGACCCTCCCGCACACATTCGCCGAGCCGGGTTAAGGTCCTCCGCAACCCGGCCGAAATCTCTGGGGAAATCGCATGAAACTTCTCCGCATATCCCTTCTCGTCCTCGCGCTCTGCTTGACGCTCGTTGCGCCGTCGCTTTTGCACGCCGATTCAACAGATTCGGCTTTGCGCGATTCAGTGCGGACAATAGCCAAACAGTTGGACTCGCTTGAACAACAACAGATTATCCAACAGCAGGCACGTGATCTTGGGAGCGAGGCGCTTCAACATGCGCAGCGAACGCAGGACCGCACGCTGACATGGTTCGGGCTGTTCTTGACATTCATTGGCATCCTGCTCGCGGTTGCATCTGTTTACGTTGCCATTTATGGGAATAGGATTGGCAAGAAGATTGAGCGATCAGAGGCACTTGTAAGTGAGGCGGAAAAGACCCTTTCTCTCGCGAAGGCTGCGTCTTCTGAAATAGAATCGATTAGGAGCAAATTTCGAGGCGACTTTGATCAACTGGCTCGGAGAGGCTCGTTGCTTGAGCCGCTTGGAATCAACCCACAACCAACGTCGGAGAAGGAGAGACTGATTGCTCAGCAAGCTATCATCATGGCAAGAGTCCTCGAAGCACTCGGCACCAAGTTTCAGGCCATAGACTACTTCTTGCTCGGCAATGCCTTCGCTGCGTTCGATGACCACGAATCGGCTCTGAAGAGTTTCGACGAGGCAATTCACGTGAAGCCGGACTATGCCGAGGCGTGGGTCAACAAGGGCGTCATGCTTGGAGAGCTTGGCAGATCGGAAGAAGCGCTGAAAGCCTATGACAAGGCGATTGGTTTGAAGCCGGACTATGCGAGGGCCTGGCTCAACAAGGGTGTTGCGCTTGGGGAGCTTGGCAGATCGGAAGAAGCGCTGAAAACTTCTGAAGAGGCGATTCGTCTGAAGCCTGATTATGCCGAGGCGTGGGTCAACAAAGCCGCAGTCTTGAGCGATCTGCGCAGAGGTGGTGACGCATTGACGGCACTTGAGGAGGCAATTCGTCTGAAGCCGAGCTTAGCGGTGGCCTGGCACAACAAGGGCATCAGACTCGGGAATCTGGGCAGATCGGATGAAGCACTAAAAGCACTTGAGGAGGCGATTCGCCTGAAGCCGGACTATGCGAGCGCATGGTACAACAAGGCGTGTGCACACAGCCTGCTGAAGAACAAGACAGAAGCTCTGGAAGCCCTGGCGATTGCCATCAAAGGTGACACGAAATATCGCGCAATGGCAAAGACTGATAAGGATTTCGAGTGGCTCTGGAATGATGAAGACTTCAAGAAGATTGTCGGCGAGTAAGTTTCCCCTTTCAAGTATCATATTTCCTATTTCATATCTTCCCCCGTGCTTCTCGCCCTCTGTAATCTGAATCCGACCGTCGGCGCCATTCGCTCCAATGCGGATAAGCTGATTCGTTTCGCCCATGAAGCCGATGCGAAGCAGTGTGATATCGCCGTGTTCAGCGAGATGTTCCTGGCGGGCTATCCGACTGAGGACCTCGTGCTGTGGCCGGATTTTGTCGCGCAGCAGTGGCAGGAGCTTTGTCGTATTCGCGATGAATTCAAGTCGAGCAAGATGATGCTCGCCTTCGGGCTTGCGGTGGAGTTCGAGGGCAAGGTTCACAACTGCGCCGCGCTCGTGCAGAGCGGAAAAATTCTCGGCATTGTTCCCAAGCAGGAATTGCCGACCTACAATGTGTTCTATGAAGGCCGCATCTTCACGCCCGGTCTGCGCGGCAAAGTTTCCAAAGTCCACGATGATCCCTTCGGAGATATGCTGTTCGACACACGTTTCGGGAATCTCGCTCTGGAAATTTGCGAAGACCTGTGGATTGATGACGGCCCCTTGATGTCGCGTGTCAAGCGAGGCGCGGAACTCTGCATCAATATTTCCGCATCACCGTGGAGAATCGGAATTCCTGAAGCGCGACGCGAACTTCTGAAATCGCGCTCGAA
>JADLDM010000148.1 GCA_020846695.1 bacterium
GCCGTTGAAAGGATTCGGATAGGTTCCCTTTAATGCAAAACTCTCTGCGAGAAGACTTCCGTGATCATCCGCCGCACTGCCCGGAATGATGTCGGTCGCATAGCGCACTGTGATCTGATAGCCGTCGCTATAAGGCGCCGAGTCGTCAAACTGTGTGATGATTCCGCGAACATGGAAAGGCGCGGTCGGTTCATCCGCACTACCTGCCTGTGAATCGCCATCGAAACGGACCGTGATCGTGCCGTTGCCGTCGCTGACCGTCACGTTCGCATTCTGTCCCGGTCCGGAAGGCCACGGATCGCCGCCCACAACGGTGCAATTGCGAATCTCGCAGAGCATTCCTTCAAAAGATTCAAGGAACGAAGTCGTCGTCAAGACAACCGGATCAAGTTCAACCGTCGTGCCAAGCTCTTCAACATGGAACAAGCAGTTGCCGGAACCGGAACCGACGATTTCCGTCAATCCGTTGTATTGTCCAATCCAACCGGATACTTCGACACAATCTCCTTCCATAATGCCCGCCGGAACCGTGCCGCGGAAAACATTGCAGCCTGCATCGTCGTCCTGAATGTAGAAACTCGACTCGGTCAAGCTGTCGAGCGTGTAGTTGTTCACGTTCACAATTCCGCGCACAATCACAAACGTACCGAGCATCGCGGGCACGCCCTGCGCGTCGTTCTCACGAACGTCCGCGAGAATCGTGTTAATCGGCTCGCAAGGAACTCCGTCGTTCGGCTCGCCGGGAGTCAGAATATCCGTTTGCACCCAATCCGCTCCGTTATTATCGGTGTCTGAATGATCGGGAAGACGGGCGAGCGAGTAGTTGATACCCTGTGAGGGAAACGGATCGGGAGCATTGCTGCCGCCTTCGCCGTTGCAAACATGGCCTGCCGAGCAGTTGCCGTAGCAGACGTGATCCACCAGAGCGCCGCTCTGGTCGCGCAACTCGAGGCCGTCGCAGTCCTCACCCGAGGAAGAACCGGCATTCTGCCAGTCGTGCGCAAGAACCTGATCCACATTCTGGACTCCCGCGCCGCCAACAACGAAATAACCGGTTGCACGAATCGAACCGGAAAGCGTGAGCGTCAAGTATGACGAGCCGCCGTTTCCATTGATTCCGACAAGCGACCAGCCCGTCAAATCCATTCCTGTGGGCCCGAATATCTCGGTGTACAAGATATTCGTATCATCCGTCCCCTGTGTGTCATAAAGAAATTCATTGATCATCACCTGCGAAAACGCGGCAGGCGTGATACACAGTAACAAAATCAGCAAACGTGCTAACATGGTTGACTCTCCGATTGTATGTTGAATTGAATGATGTATCAGCTTCTGTCCACGAACTGCCAGCGGCCATCCAGTTTCGGATAGAGCGGCGAATGGGTCTTGATAAATTCGATAATCGCGTCGCGCATGTAAACCCCCGATTCCACCGCGGCCTGACTGCGAAGCGCAGCGAGCTTTTCCATACCCGAGTTTCCTTCAAGGAGATAGTCCGTCGTCACGAGGCGATAGGTCTTGCTCGTATCCACCGGCACTCCTCCGACTTCAAGCGACACCACGCGATCACCGCGCTCCCTCGTGCGATCAATCTTCACGCGAATCCCTGAAACGTAAAGCCCGCTCCCGCCGTACGCAACTTTGTCCTCAATCATCTCGCGGATGAACTGACCGGTCACCTCTACCGCTCCCAGTGTATTATCAAACGGCAGCACGTTGAACACGTCCTGCGGCGTGATGTTGCCGGCAGGAAGATCTGTGCGCACTCCCCCCTTGTTCGTGATGGCAAGATCGCCCTTGAGCTTCCATTGCATCGCGTCGCAAACCAAATTGCCCAGCGCGGACTCGCCTTCACCGATACGCGTGATCGGCTGCGCCGACTCACCAATCTTCTCGTTGAAACCGATCTCCACACGTGCCACCACAGTATCAATCGTCTCGGCGACGTCGCGATTGCGCGGGAACTGATCGGAGAAAAGTGTAATCAATGTGCTCTCATCGGAGAAATTCTTCCAGTGAAGCAATTGCCCGGTCGCCTTATCGAAGATAAATTCGACCGCGAGCAGATTTGTCCCGCGACCGTAACCCTGAAAACAAACCGTATGAGTCACCGGGTCCACCCACGGCTCCACATAGCCTACGTGAATATCTCCCGCAAAGAGAATATCCACTCCCGGAACTCGGCGCGCAAGTTCAAAGGCATTACGTGTGTAGGCCGATTCCCAGCCTTCCTTCTCGTGGCGTTCGAGATCATCCCACGCGTCCCAGCGATCGTAAGGCAATCCAAGATGACACGCCGCAATCACCGCATCACAGCCCAAGTTCCGCAGCGTATCGCGATAGGCCGAAAGAGTGGAGGTTTCCGGCGCAAAATAGAGATTCTTGACATTGTCCGCAAAAGAGGCGCGCTCCGTGCCGGTCGTTGTGATTCCCACGATGCCGACTTTGAAATCCCCGAACGACTTGATGATGTACTGCTTCGCGAAGTGAGTCGTGTCGCTGTTCTCGATGTCAAAGATGTTCGCCGAAATCGTCGGAAATTCCGCCTGATTCATCAATCGCTCCGTGACCTGACGACCCAAATCAAATTCGTGATTGCCGATCACCCATGCGTCGTAACCGATCTGATTCATGTAGCGCATCACCGCTTCGCCTTCGGTCTTAGTGCCGACCAAAGTCCCTTGAAAGATGTCGCCCGTATCAAGCAGAATGAATCCCTTGCCTTCAGATTTCGCATAGTCGCGCAAACGCTCAACCAGAGTCGCGACCGAGGCTCCTCCCCCCAACGCAGGCGGAAACTCCGGATTCATGAAGGTCGCCTCGGAAGAATCCACGCCTCCGTGCACGTCATTCGTGTGACAGATGACCAGTGAGAAAGTTTCAGCGGCGAACAGATTCGCTGCGAAAAGAAGAGCGATAGCAATGCGCGTCATCATGCAAAGAGGGATTTTAGGTTGCGTTTTATTCGGCGGCGAAGGCGTTCAAAGCGGGTGCTGCCGGAGACAAAGTTGGGAGCGCGATCACCCCAAATTTGCGGACCGTACTCGGCATAGGCTCGGTCAAGATTCGAAAGCGAAATCTCACGCTTCACGGACATGGATTGAGTCGGGTGAATCCTGTAGTCAAGAAGCGGCTCCGCCAAATTGGCGAACTTGTAACCGCATGACAGAGCTTTGAGCCAAAGCACACTGTCCTCCGCAAGTCCCAGAGGGTAACCGCCCAATTTCAGAATCCGTTCCACTCTGAACATTACGGTCGGGTGGATGAGCGCCGTCCGCGTGCGGAACTCTTCTCGAATATCTTCAGGAGTCGAACAAAATGGAAAGGGCTGCTCGATGCACCGTCCTTGATGATCCACCGTATTCGCGTAGGTTCCAAGAACGTCAACATCCCGATGAGATTCCATGAAGTCCAACTGCTTTCGGAGTCGCTCGGGATACATTTTGTCATCGGCGTCCATTCGAGCCAAATACACCGTGCTGCACTCTTGAAGCGCTCTGTTCATCGTAGCGGCGAGACCAAGGTTACGCTCGTTCTCAAGAATGCGAAAGCGCGA
>JADLDM010000149.1 GCA_020846695.1 bacterium
ATTCGGGTAGTTCGCGTGGAGTGCGAATTCCGTCGGCAGTTCAGGCGAATCGCTTGCCGGCACGCCGACCTCAACAAAGCACTCGATTACATACGGATTGTTGGTGTCGTTGTGGTTCACAGTGAGAGACGCGCTATAGGTTCCAACTGAGAAACCTGACACGTCTGCGGTCACTGCGATAACTTGCGACTGATTTGCCACCACGTCGCCTTCGGCAGGCGTTACCGTCAGCCAGTTTTGCGAACTGGTTACTGTATAGCTGACTTCGCAGGTTGCCGGAGCCGGGTTGGTGATTTCAAAGGCTGAGAAGGCATCATCACCAACGGTACAGAACAAGTTCAGCGTGCTGACACTGAACTGCGCATTGGGTTGACGAAGACTTGCATTGCGCGTCGTCGTGCCGCCGTCGTCCACTTGGACACCGGTGAAGACCTGCTCACAGTAGCCCTGCTTGAAGACGTGGAGTTCGTAGGTTCCGGGTTCGACTTCAAGCATGAAGGTTCCGGTTGCATCGGAAGTCACAACCGTCGCGGGATCTTCGGCGACCCAAGCGGACGCGCCTTGAATCGGGGTGTTGGTACCGAATTCACGAACCAATCCTGAAATCGCACCGGAAGGTCCGGCCCAGAAGCCGACACATGTGTTGTTTGCAGGCGTGAACGGACCGGCGGTGCCGTCCCAGAGCACAATCGCGTCGCTTCCATCAGCGTTCTCAACGCCCACGTCGCCCGACGGAGTCGTGACCAGCAGGTAGGAGATGTAGATTGCCGTGGGCGGTTCAAGGATGATCTGGAACGAAAACAGGTTCGTCGGGTTAGCATATTGCTGGACATCCACCCAAGACACGATGAGGCGGTCATTAGCTGCATCATCATACATATAGACCGTCCCGCCAGCGAAAGGATTCAGGTCCATGTACATTCCGTAGATAGCAGCATTGGGTTCCGCCGCACTGGGAATAGTGCCACCGAGGCTGTTGGAGATGCTGGTGAAAGATATCCAACCGTTGGAACAGATGCTGAACTGTGAATACGTGGCTCCATAATACTCGAAATCCCAAGGCAAAGGCATAAGTCCCGAGTTTATGTCGTCACCCTCCACCACGGGAGTTCCAACACCGCTGATGTCTACCCAATCGCAATCCATGGTTTCCCACGGGCTAACTACGGCGCCAATCGCGCCGTTGGACAGTGCGGATTCATTCGGCACTTCGTCTATGGCGGTTACAGTCCACGTATAGACTTGGTCATTCACCGGCGGTGTGTCAATGTAGGTTACGGTGCCGGCGGGGACGGTGGCGATCATGGTGCCGTCGCGATAGACTCTGTAGTTTGCGAGGTCCACGAGCGGCGTGGCATCGGCGTTCTGCGTCGGCGCGGTCCACGCGAGCACCATCTGTGTAGTCCCGCTCGAGTTAGCCTGCAATCCTGTCGGGGCAGCCGGTTCCATATTGCACATCGCGGTCAGCGGTCCGACCGGAGCGGATTCGGCGCCGTTGTCATACAACGCAGTAACAGTGTAGACGTAAGAAGTATTTTCGACACGGTTCAGATCCGTGTAGGTGTTGGTGCCGAACGGAACGGTTCCGACCTGCGTGCCACCGCGATAGACGCGATAACTGACGACGTCATCCAGCGCGCCGCCGGGAGTGCGAACTTCGCCACCGGTCGAGGCGATATTCGGCATATGCGGAGCAACAGCCTCTGTGCCGCGAGCGACAAGAGCTTCCAGAGGAGTCGGCGTGGTGGACGCGGTCAGCGCATTCTCATTCACGAGTGTGACCGAGGACAACTTGCCGCCGGACTTGGATTCAATGGTTTGATAGGGCAGATCATTTTCTGAGACTTCAATCGGAGCGGGTTCAAGTTCCATCAAACCACCGAACTGACCGATTGCGAAGCAGCGCAGCATCGGAATCGTAAGCAAGTTTGGCTCAAAGGCCGTCCAAGCCGTCGCATCGAAGCTGTACTTAAATGTGCCGTTTACAAAAGGAGAGTCGTTATCGCCGCCGAGTCCGAGCGGATTCGCGCCAATCTGACGCACACCGACCCACATAATTCCGTCGGTTACGGTCACTGGGTCAACGAGTTCGATGTCTTGGAAATCACCAGGGTTGGCCTTCTGAAAGCTTGTGACTCCCAGCGGCTCAAACGTGGGCACTCCGCCGGCATCGGCAAAGACGGCAACTTCCACGGCCACGTCAAACGGAACCTGTGCGTCATCACTCCAGAAGGGCTTGACGCGAGTCACAGTTGCCGGGCCGGCTTGTGTCTGGAATTTTGCGACCATCCATCCAAAGGCTGGTGCGCCGCCCCACCAAGCAATACCCTGAACTTCATTGGTGCCATCGTCATAGGAAAGTTCGAATTCCGGCGGAGTTCCGGGGGGGAACCAGCTCAGAACGATGCGATCATCATAGTTGCCGTTGGCGCCGAGTCCTGACGGAGGCAGTGCGCCGTAGAGCAGCGTGATCGGATCCGACATATCGGATTCAACAGGCGTGGTGACGTTGTTATCGCGAGCGGCAACGGCATATTCATATATACCCGCGCCTGTGAGAGTCTGCGAGTAGCTATTTGTAGTCGGGCTGCCCTGCAGAACCCAAGTCTCTTCACCCTGCAAGCGGCGATAGACCGGATAGACATCCACAAGCGGATCAGGGGAAGCCGTCCAATCGAGTTCCACAAGACCTGATGTGCTGTTAACCGTACCTTCGAGGTCCGAGGGTACAGGCGGGTCGAGACGAACGAGCATCAGGTTGACGCCGGTTGCACCACCTGCGCCAAGAGCGACAGGAACAACCGCATCATGATAACCGGTCAGACTTCCAGTCACGACGCGGTTGCCGACTAACACATTGGGAAGCGTGTAAGTTCCATTGGCGGCAGGGTTGGTCGTCGGATTGCCGATACCGTTAGCTTGCACGGTCACGGCAGTCAAACTTCCGGCGCCACCATCGAGCGCAACGGTTCCTGAGATTGGCGCAAATTCGGGCTCGCCAAATCCCCAAAGCGTCACGTCGTCAATGAAGTGACCTGGGTTCTGAACAGAGCCATCGGATCCAAACGAGAAACGAATGACAGGAGTTTGACCAGCGTACGCGCCGAGATTGACAACGTAGTAGTTCCAGCTGTTGCCCGTTGTGGTGCCGGACCAGGCTACTTCGTCGGCATGACAGACATCATTGCCGTTCATCGCGTCTTCGTTGTAAGCGGGGATTACGTCTGTGACGATTTCCCAAGTTGCGCCGCCATCAACGCTGACCTTTATGTTCATGCCGTCCCAGAAAGACTCACTTGCGTACCACATCCAAAACTCGAGCGTGGCAGCATCTGATCCGACGGTCAACTGCTGATCTATGTCAAGATAATAGCAGGCATCGTTATCGTAGTTGGCTGTGAGCAATGTTCCCCAGCAATTTGTTCCGCTATGGGCTGCTGGAGGTCCGTTGGAGGGAACGCCCCATTCCCAACCGCCGCTGCTAATGAGGTCACCATTGTCGGCTTCAAAATCGGCGAAGTAGGAGGCATTTCCAACGACGGCACCTGCGGAGACACCGCCACTGAAGAAGGCTCCTTCCTGCGCGCGGACGGAGAACGTGTAGTTACCGGAAGCGAGGTCAGAGACCGCATAGGTCTCAACACCTGCACCTACACTGCCGAGCAGCGTTCCCGTGCCCACAGGTCCCATCCAGACCTCAATCGCATCTGGGGTAAGCGGGTTACCGTTCGTGTCCTGGGTGGGATCATCCCATGTAAGTGTGACATCATCGCCTGCGACTGCGGCCTGCAGGTTAGTGGGCGGATTCGGCACGCCGTCGGGCTGGCTGATAAGCCAAGCGGAGTTGGCGGCGACGCAGGCTCCATCATCGAAGCAGATTTGGATGCCTTCTGTTCCAGCCAGATTCTCAATACCAATCGTGCAACTGGATGCGTCTGACACGGTCTGATATTGCAAGACGATATTGCCGTTTGTGTAGAGAATAAGTTGGAAGGTTTCCGGGTCGCCACTCGGCCAGTGCTGTACTTGGTTTCCCTGTATGATGAAGCGACTGTTCGCCGCATCGTGGTAGGTGAAGTAGTTGCCCGCATTACCGTTGTCCGGGTCGAGGTCATCCCAGAACATAGCAATCATGCCATTGGGCTCGCCGGCAGTCGGGATCGCGACATTGCTCAAGTTACTAAACGTGCTGGTTCCAAACGCGAGGTAACCGTTAGATGCAAGGTTCGCGGTGGTGTAGGAGACATCATAGTACGTGAATGCGAATGGCAGAGTGATGCTGGTCTGTGCATCGTCTCCAAGCGGCACAGCTGTTCCCATACCACTCACGTCCGTCCAGTCGAAATCGGTCGTGCTCAACACGTATACGTCGAGTGCGCCCTGTGGCGTGCGCACGGGATCAGGAGCGCGATATTGTCCTGTGTAAAGAGCCATGACCTGATTCATGTCCAGAAAACTGCTTGTTTCGGCGTTAATCGCCTTGGCGAGCAGTACATCGGACCACGTCAGTTGCTGTTCATTCGCCACCTTAGTCTTGAGATAGGTGACATCGGCGTCAGTTACTGCAAAAGCGGTCGAAGTCATGACCACAAGGGCGGCCAGGGCTACGACCCATCTCCAAATTGTAGAAGTTTGTTTCATTTCTTTCACTCCTTGCTGCGTTGCAATTAGCCCGAGACAGTGTCTATTAAGGTAGGGCAAAGCGCGGAGAATGTCAACGAATGATTAGCGCGTTGATTAGGCAAAGCTGGAACGGGAAGCACAAGGATAGCCGCGCTGACGAGTGTTCATTTGCTGAACAATGTTCATTTGATGAACCTTAAATATTGTTATCCTTGCTATTAACAAGGATCATGCAAAGTCAACGCGAGGCATCCTTGACAACTGCCGCGAGCAACCTTGAAAATTCGCATCGTACTCATTCCTCCGTTGATTTGTGCCTCCCCAATTAGCACAAACCGAGATTCGGCATCGGCCGGCGCAAAGAAAAGGGCCGCGCTTGGCGGCCCTTCAAATGAGATCAAACTAGGCTAAGAATTGGCCCGGAATTGCAGGGCATTGACCAAGTGGCCGATACACTGCCCTTGCTCGATTCCATCGTCAATCGCCGGGCGATAGTGAATGCCACCATAGAGGCGGGAAATTGCCGCCTCTTCCGCCGCAGCAATGAAGTTGCTGAAACTGCGCGAGGGATAGCCGGCCGCGCTGTGTGTTGTGTCCGTAAAGGCGATGGCTCCGAAGAAATCCGTTAGTACAACCGAGGCGGCGCCACTCTGAGTTGAGTGCCCGGAAGTGTATTCCGGGAAGGGTGGGGTTGCAAGTGGGGACAACCAGTTCGGATCAACGAGAGAGCGAATACAGGAAATCGGACGGATGTAGTTGTAATCGTACTTCGTATTCCAGCAGGAAATGAACGCATCGTTCATTGCGATACCGACCTTGCAGTAGATCTCCACAGCCACCGCGAGATTCGCATTCTGGCCGCGCAGAATCTGGCCAGTAATTCCCACCCAGTGTCCGGCAGGAGTCGAGGTGGCGCCGCCACCGTCCGCCCAGAAGTTCGCGATCGCCATGTGATCGGCGTTGTTCGGATCGGCATCAGTGTAGACTTCCATCATTTCGTTGTAGAACTGCGAATTCACCGTCTCGTCGAACGCCGTCGGCGCAGGCGGCTGACAAACTTCATTAATGTCGGAGATCACGAGCGGACGCAAGCTGCCCCAACACGGTTCGAGCGGATTGGCCGCGAAAGCCGGCGGCGTGGGAATCCAGAGTCCGGGACCAGTCGGCACGGTGAACGCGCAGTTGTGATAGGTGCTGTATCCGTCCGCTTGCGCACAAGCATTAATAACAGCGGACACCATTCCGCCGTAGTTCTCAGAGCGTTCCAGCATATCAGATGCAACGGTCAGCGCGAATTCGTCATGCAGTTGCGTGCGCATGTTCATGATCCACTGGAACGTGTCGGCAGGCGCGCCGTCGCAGAGCGACATCAGAATATTCGCCGCGGCGAAATTGACAACCGCAGGCCAGTGGTATTCAAGATTCGGATCACTGGACGGAACAGGCGGCATTCCGTTGATCTGTCCATAGAGCGAGATGTGCTCCGGCATTCCACCGACGCATGACTCGTAAATTGCCTGCCCGACATAGCCATAGAGTCTCGCCGCTCGCGGAGGAGAATAGCCCAGCGACTTCACCAACAGACGCGACTCTTCCATCCATGCGGTTGCAGCTTCGTTTGTGAAGTCTGCCGCCATCGCATGGTCGGGCGTGTTGTTGTCGTTGTCATCGTCCTTCTCGCAACCGGCAAACAGCGCGAGGGCAAAAGTTGCTGCACAGATCAAAATCCAACTTCTTGCATCTTTCATGTCTTCCCCAGTCCTTTTTGATAACATAACTCCCGATGCGGCGCGTGCGGCTTCGTGCAATAACAGTTGCTTCTATTTCGTTTGACTATTCTCTCCCAAGATGTCCCATCCTTGCGGGCCTTCAAGTGGGCTGCGGAATCCACTTACGTCAAGCAGCTCCGCGCTGATGCCGACATATTCCAAGACTCGCCTGCTGCGCTCTTCGCCCGGATAATTTCCGAAGACCTTCACTCTCTTAATGCCTGAGTTGGCGATCATACGCGCGCAGATCGGGCAGGGAAAGACGGTCACGTAAATATCCGCGCCTTCGACCGAAACCCCGTTGCGCGCACACTGCAAGAGCGCATTCTGTTCGGCGTGAAGACATACGCAGAGTTCAAGCCGTTCGCCGGACTTGATGCCTTCGATTTCGCGCTCGCATCCGCCGAGCTCTTCAGGATGCGGATGTCCTGCCGGCGGACCGTTGTAACCGCTCGCCAAAATCTGATTGTTGCGCACGATCAACGCTCCCACGCGCCTGCGCAAACATGCAGAACGCAACGAGACGAGTTGCACAAGGCCGTAGAAATACTCATCCCACGAAATTCGGTCGTGCTTCTTGATAGTCGTGCTCATCGTAAAGGTTCTATGAGATGAAGGTAATCTATTGACTGCGCTGTGTCGGTTCCCAGACGAACCGCCTCTTGCCCATGCGCAAGTATCTGACGAATCCCAAAAGCAGCGCCACGTTCATCGCCACAAAATGAAACAGCGAAGAGAGTGGTCTGAGCTTCTTATCGAATGCGACGAAGAGCCCACCGATGACCGCAAGGCCGTAACCCGTAACCTGTCCCCACCAGAGCGTCCGATAGATCGGATACTCACGCAGCAGAAAGCCGGAGGAGAGAATGAGAATCAGCAAGAACGGCAGGACCCAGCGAATAGCCTTGTGCGAAAAGAATGTGTAGGCCGCAACTCCGTAGCGCGGACACATCACTTTCGCATAGCGGAACAGCGTCTGAAAATTCCCCGCGCCAATGCGAATTCTGCGGCGAAACTCTTCGCGAAAGGATTGCCCGCAGTGTTCATAGGCTTTGACGTCCATGTCCCACACGCAGCGCTTGCCCGCCAGCACGGCCCAGATCATCGGAACCGTGTCATCATTGGCGGACCCCGCGACAAAAGGCCGATAGAGATCGCGTCTGATGGCAAGGAACATCCCCGTCCCGCCCGACATTCCGCCGATCTCCGTCTCTCGCACTTTCAAGCGGTTCTCGTGATTGGCATACTCCTGCTCTTCAAAAGAAAGGATGTCACTCGAAGAGGAGAGCGCATATCTTCCGCACGAAACCACGCCCACTAAAGGATCCGCAAAGTGCCGCGCGGCCATGCGCACTGCATCGCGATCCCAGATCACATCCGCGTCGCTGATAACGAGAATCTCTGCGTCATTCGCGGCGTGATAAAGATAGTTCAAAACCAGCGGTTTCCCGTTTCTCCCCTCGGGTCGCACCAGACTAACACGGGAGTCTGCAAAGCTCATCACGATCTCATCGGTTCTGTCTTTTGATCCGTCTGATCCGATAAAGACCTGAAGTTTCTCGCGCGGATAGTCCTGATCGAGGCAATTCTGCACCTTTTGTCCGATGACCGCTTCTTCATTGTAAGCGGCAATCATGATGGCAACGCTCGGCAATTTCTCGTCGAAGGCCGGCGCGGGCGAAGAGTATTTCTTACGAAAGAGCTTAAGCGATAACGGATAGAGAAGAAAGGTGTGCAAGATCAAGAACAAGCACACCCAATAGGAAACACATAGCGCGATGTCAAATGAGGACATCGTCGGAGGAGGCGTCACGCACGTTCGAGCTTGTCGAAATAGCGCTTGCCCGGGCGCACGTGCGGCATGAGTTTCTTTCCGATCTGCTCAATCTTCGCGCCGCCCTGAATTTCGAGAAATGCTTTGCGAAATTCTTCGCGCGCATTGAAATTGGGATCATTCAGTTCATAGACTCGAATCAGGCACTGCAATCCGCAGAGCAGGAGTGCGGTGGGAAGTCCGCCGGTCTGATAAGACGACGTCTGAAACGTCCACGTAGCGAGCCCTTCGTCCGCAAAGTTAGCGGGCAGCTTCTTCTGCTCGATCAATTCGGAGGGTTTCGCGCCGTTGCATAGTGCATCGCAAGCGTCGGAGAGTGCGAGTCTCAACTCGGGACGCGCTTCCACTTTCAAGAGGTAGTCGCTGAGGAAGTCCGTGTGACGCGGTGTGAAGCGCTTGCCTCCTACTTCAATGGCCAATCTGTACTCGGGGTTCTGCGTCAGGTAATGGTGACGCACGCCCACCTGCTGAATGATGACTTTTCCTGATTCAAGATTGTAGATTACATGCGCGCCTTGCGCAAGCTGGCGAGTCTTGTTCACCAGATCGGAATAGAGCATGGCTGTTGGGGTAGCTTAGGCTAATTGGATTTCGGTATCTTGATGCCCGCGCCTTGACGATTAAGTTCAAAGAGTGCAAGGTCAATCAGATCCGCGAAGATGGAAACTTGATCGCCGGTAAGCGCGCGTGAGACAGTACGCTCGGCATTTCCGGCGTGAAAGGAACAGACATAGGCTTGCGCCTTGCCGACTTGCACAAATTGCAGTTTGAATCCGGCTCTGCTCTGAAAATAGATTTCTGTTTCAGACCGTTCCGTATCCGCAATGTTGGTGGCTGTGGACACGACATATCGAGCGGCGGAGAGCAGTCCGGGCACTTCATCCGCATCGGCGAAGGATTCCGCAATCAGCTGATCGCCGTCAATCAGTCGAAGTCCCAGAGCGAAATAGCGCATGGTGTCACCGGGTTGGAAAGCGATATCGGAAAGCACCTGCAACTGCTCGCCGGAGGTCTTCCCCTTTTTGGCGAAGAGTCCTTTTCCCCCGTCAGCAGAAAGCGGGACCTGACCGACGGGAGTGCGGTCGCGAAAGAGGGTGCGACCCGGAGTGTTCAGTTGCCACTCGTAGTCGGAGAGAGCCTCGTCGCCGGCGTAGGCGCTGCCCAGAGTCAGGAGCAGCGAGAAGATAATGCCTCTCCTCAGGGATGCTGCCAGCATCTTGTGCTCCCGGGTTTGGCGGTCCGTTTGCAACGGGTGCCCTTCTTGGTGATGGCGGTGCATTGCGTGGCCTGCTTGACAGCTCCGGCTTCAGTCACAACCGCTGGCCCGGCCTGCGCAGTCACTGAAGTCCATTGAATCGCGGAGGCAGGAGCCCATCCCTCCATCTGTATCTTTGCCCAACCAGCAATAGAATCAAGAACTTGTATTCTGCTCTCGGAGGTGAATCCACCTGCCACAGGCCCTGCCGGAATGACATACAACGTATCCATTGGCTGGTACTGCCTCACAATTGCCCGCACAAGCGGCACGCTAAGCGGCAGTGCGGCCTGCGCCCCGAGCGCAATCAGAATGCCCAGCAGGGCGAATGCCCCGATCTTATTCATGGCAGTTGTGGCGGAATCCTCAAAGGCTAAATCGAGTTAAATATACGGGTTTTCCTCGCAGTTGCAACGGCGGCTCAGGTCTGGTCGAATAGTCTGGGCCGTTGCAGGAAACGAGTTGCGCCTCCCCTGAGCGATTATTATATTTGGAAACAAGAAGATGAGGGCCTTGGCCGCCTCGTGAAACCACTCGATTTGGATACCCTGAAGCGCTACTCGCTCGGCGAATTGCCGCACAAGAAGTTCCTCGAAGTCCATCAGGACGCAGGCGAACTGCTTGACCTGCTCTATGCGAACCTGAATCGCGCGGAGCATGTGGTGTCTATTGAGGATTGGCCGCTGCCCCGCAGGCAGAAGCGGATGGGACAGTTCGTGGCGCTTAAGACGATGATGCTCTTCACGCCGTTTTGTCTGATTGTAGGTGCGGCAATGTTGGGCGGTTATCCGGTGCTCGGCGCGGCGATCATGTTCGGTTGGCTCGCGTTGTGTTTTTTCGGCGCGGCATTTCTGTTGTGGCAGAGAAGTAGAGTGGCGAAGTCGAAGGACGGCCGCTCGGTTCTGGTCATCACAAACAAGCGGATGATGCGCGTCTGGTTGGACGGTTCGGAAACTGTGCAGGCTTGGTGGCTCACGGACGATCCGGGTAAAAAAAAACTGAATGAAAAAGTGTCTTCGACCACGGCCCTGATGTTGGAACTTGAACTGGGCAAGCCTTCTTTGAATTAATTGCGCCGCCCTGCTTCAACGGGGCGGTTCTTTGTTTTGCCCGTGCCAACTCACCCTTTGTTCTCTTCTCCCCTTTCTCCTCGTTGCGAGGGGAAAGGGGCTGGGGGATAGGGGTCATTCGCCCGCCGAGCCGGGTTAAGCATCAACACCTGATACCACTGTAACTATTTGCCCGCGCCAACCCACCCTTTGTTCTCTTCTCCCCTTTCTCCTCGTTGCGAGGGGAAAGGGGCTGGGGGATAGGGGTCATTCGCCCGCCGAGCCGGGTTAAGCATCAACACCTGATACCACTGTAACTATTTGCCTGCGCAACCCGGCCGAAACTCAATTTTGATTCTCTCCGACAAGTCTCTGCGCGGTCTAGTAAAGTGGTTCCAGAAGAATCGCCGCGAGATGTCGTGGCGCAACACCCGAGATCCCTACAAAATCTGGATCAGCGAGGTGATGCTTCAGCAGACTCAGGTCGCGACGGTTGAGCCTTACTATGAGAGATTTCTGAAGGCTTTCCCGACGGTTCACGACCTTGCAAAGGCACCGCTTGACAAGGTTCTGAAAGTCTGGGAGGGTTGCGGCTATTACGCGCGCGCGCGAAATCTGCATCAAGCCGCAAAGCAGATTGTGGAACAGGGGGGAGAGCTTCCCAAATCGAGCGACGAGCTGCGCAAACTGAAAGGAATCGGCCCTTATACCTCCGCCGCGATTGCTTCGATTGCATTTGGTGAAGCGGTTGCTGTGTTGGACGGCAATGTCGAGCGTGTCTTAGCGCGCGTGCTCTGTGAGAGGCGTGTGATTTCCGATTCAAGGGTGAAGAAACGGCTGCACGCGGTTGCCTCGGAATTAGTCAAGAAAGCTGTTGCTTTGAGATTGTCGTCGGGTGATTTCAATGAGGCGATGATGGAACTCGGCGCGACCGTCTGCAAGCCGCGCGAAGCTCTGTGTAAGAAGTGTCCGTTGAAATCAGAGTGCCGTGCAATTTCGAGTTTGAAGGATGTTACCGCGCTTCCAAAGAAGGCTCCCGCGAAGAAGGTTCCGCATTACGATATTGGCGCGGCGATAGTCAGAAAAGATGGCCGCATTCTGATCACGCAGAGACCGGAACATGGAATGCTGGGAGGGCTGTGGGAGTTTCCGGGCGGCAAGCAGGAGCGCGGGGAAACTCTCGAAGAGTGCGTGCGCCGCGAGATGAAAGAAGAGCTCGCAATAGACGTTGAGGTAAACTCACTCTTTCAGAGTGTGAATCATGCCTACACGCACTTCAAGATTACACTGCACTGCTTCGACTGCAAACACACGGGCGGCAAATTAAAACTGATTCACTGCTCCGATGCGAAATGGGTGCGACCCCACGAACTTTCGCGTTTCGCCTTCCCCAAAGCGGATCGCGTGATAATCGAGAAACTCCAATTAACACAAGGAGAGTAACGAACAACTTTGCTAAGCCGGAAGCATCGAACCCGAGCAAACCAAATTAGCAGGAGTTTATCATGTTGTTCGTCTGTCTCATCACGACCGCGCTCTTTGTCAATTTCGCGCGCGCCGATTTGCATGACACCGCCAACTCGGCGGACTACATCATCCTGACTTCGCAGGAAGTCCTGGATGAGTATGATTGGATTCAGGATTTATTGGATTATCGGGCCGGTCAGGGCCGCACTGTTATGGCTGTTTCGGTTGAAGAAATCTGGGCCGAATTCACACCCGCTGGAAGCGACACCGCGATCCGCGATTTTCTTCACTACGCTCATCAGAATTGGCAGCCGCCGCAGCTGAAGGATGTGTTCATCATCGGTCACACGGATATTGTGCCATCGCATCCTTTGGAGCAAAGCAACTCAGTGGAAGCGTTGTCGGATTACTTTTACGCGCTTCCTGAAGGCTCAGAGGATTACTCACCGCGTTTCGCGTTGGGTCGCCTTCCGTGGCGTTCAGATTATCCTTCATCTCTCAACGACTTTGGAGCGAAGATTCAGAGCTACGAGCAATCTCAAATCGGTGACTGGGCGAGACTTTGCCACCTAATTGCCGACAGCAATTGCGGATGGACTCAGGATTGTGAGGAGTACATCGAACCGACAATGGGTGAGCATCTTCCGGCGGGAATAGGTGCCTTGCGAGACTATCTGGGGAGGCCTGTGGGAGACCCTTGGGCAGGAAGCAGAGAGGAAGTGATTCTGAATCTGAATGAGGGCAGCCTGTTCACTTGCTATTATGGTATTACCTCAGGCTACGAGATTCTTCCCGACGGGCCAATCACCAGTGAGGATTTTGCTTCAATGACTAATCTGGAGCATCTCACATTCTTCGTCGGTACGATCACTAATGCGCTGGGAGCGGATTCCATTGACGAGATTCCGTTCATTGCCAGCGCACTAAACGCACCATTTGGAGGAATGATCGCGGCTGTGGCAAACTCGGGAGTAGGTTGGGTGTGGTCAGGGGGAGCGTATGACCGCCGCTTCATGAACGAGTTGTTCGCAGAGTCCAATCAAACGATAGGCGGATGCTGGACAACATGCTGCACGTACTATGCGGACTCGATGGCGGTGCCGCCTCCGTTTCCGTCTTCGACGTGGGACACTCTGCTTGGACACTTCCTTCTCGGCGATCCCGCTACGATTATTCCCGGTCGAGGAACAAGCGTTGATCCAATTGCGTCGCCCGTTGTGCCGACACAAATCGAGATTGTCGGCAACTACCCCAATCCGTTCAATCCCGCGACGACGATACGATTCATGCTGAATCGCGCGGGGAACGCAAGGCTGACGGCGTACGACGTTACCGGAAGAACTGTCGGGACGCTTGCGGATAACAACTTCACATCGGGCGAGCATTCCGTTCTCTGGTCACCTGTCGGCTTAGCCTCCGGAACCTATCTTGTGCGGCTCGAATCAGCCGGACAATTTGCAACACATCGTGTCATTCTACTCAAATAGACTCATCACTTGAGGGCAATCATGAAGTATTTCGGTCTCGCATCACTCGTACTCTCTGTCTGTTTCGCCTCCTTCTCCTTCGCCGAAGACAAGGCTGAGGTGAAGATCACCAAAGAGCCCGCGCTTGGCACACGCCCCGCCATGACCTGCGCAACGGCATTCGTCAAAGCCTCGACCCTCGCACCGGACAGCAATGGATGGGGC
>JADLDM010000211.1 GCA_020846695.1 bacterium
CTTAAGACTTACGACTTGCGGGGTACGCTTGGCTCTTCCAATAATCAGAAGTACAATTCTGCATTCATGAAAAAGCCAAGCGTACCCCGCAAGTCTTAAGTCTAAAGTCGCAAGTCGTAAGTCATTATTCTTCTATCTCGCAGTCTTTCGTATCATTCGGCGCGGTCACCGGGTTAGGTCGGGCTACTCCGGCAGCGGGCAGTTTCACAAAATAATTGGTCCAGCCCGGCGTGTTGGCGCCGCGCGGGTCTGCCCGGTAATAATCGGTCGAAATAACCTGGGCGCCGCTGAGCAGAGCCGCTTCGCGACGGGTAGTGCTACCACTGCGCGCCTCCTTCGTGTCGGCATCGGCCCTGGTGCGGACGATGTAACCTTTTTCGATGTAGTTCTGAATTTCCTGTACGAGATTAGTCGGGTCCTCATATTTCAGAAATGCGGTTTCCGGTTTGCCGGGCTCCGAATAGACGAACATCACCCGGTCTTTCAAAGCGGCATGGCCGTCGAGATAATCGGCGGTTTCCGTTCCGGAACCGTCCATTACAAACAGCACTTTTCCACGCGCTTCGTGCATGTCCGGCCACCTGCTTTTCAGGATGGCTTCATTGAGCGTTTCAAAATCGCCCCTCACTTCATCGGGCGTAATCACGTTTTTCAGGTCAGTTCCAAACACGGCCTTGATCTCCCCGTCAATTGTTTCCAGATTGTTTTTGCCGAAAGGTATTGTATTCGTGAATGGCGGACCGACCATGGCAAACGGGTTATCTTCTTTTGGTTCGATCTGAATGACAATAGGAATGTGTTTTTTGTGTTGATCCGACCATGCCTTCACTGCCGTCAGGGCGTCTTTGAAGGTCAGGAAATGGGTATTATAGTCCAAATCCGGAAAGTGCAGCACTTTCAGCCCCGGTTGCAATAAGGCAGGCTCGCCAGATTCGGGCGACATGCCGAGTATGGCCAGCCCCATACGGTTGTAAAACAATCCGCCGGCAGGGTCGTCAAAAACGTCCAGTTCGATACTCCGGATGCCGTAAGTATTCAGTTGGGTTTCAAGGGGTTCATGCCCGTAGTCCCAGTCGTCGGGATTGAAATCTTCCGGCAACATTTGCGGGTTATCGCGCATAAATTGCAGGATCGGCGCATAAGTCATTTGGCGGTAGCTGTTGTGACTTCCTAATACCTGTATCTGATTGAGCCGGAGTTCCCCTGTTTTTTCGGGGCAGCTCATATCTTCTTTTTTACAGGATTCGACAAA
>JADLDM010000150.1 GCA_020846695.1 bacterium
CAAACAAGATTCCCGAGGCATCAGGCAGCCAGCAGAGGCCGCCTTGCGCAGCGGGAGCGAGCAACTCGACGGAGTCAGTTGCAGCATCCCACACGCAGAGCGAAGACTGCCCGAAGTAGTCACGGTCCTCGTTCGAGATGAACGCCAGCTTGCTTCCGTCAGGAGAAAAGCGCGGAAACGTATTGACAAATCCCTGCGTGCCGATTGTGTCAAGTGTACTGATGAATGGTTCAAGCGCGTCTCTCCTCCCACCGTAGGAAGATTCCAAATGCGATTCCCACTCGCGATACCATTCGATTCCTCGCTTTCCAGTGGCAGACGCGATCGCGTCGTTGATGGACACCGGCCAAACCGATGACATCTTGTGCGAAATCTTGTTCAAGGTCTCCGCGCCGCCTGAGCGATCCGCAATGAACTTGACAAATGAGAATCCTTGGTTGTACACGCCTTCACTCTCAAGACTCGTTTTGCCAAAGTAGCACATGTCGTCCCAAGAGAGCAGGCGGTTGGAAAGCGTCGCCTGCCTAAGTAACATATCGCGGTGGCTGTCCCAGAAATCATATCCGCTCCCCTTGAATTGATACTGCGCCGTTCCCTCTGCAAACCATGCGGGAATCGTGACGGATGGAAGCGGCCAGCTGATCAGGGTATTGGGATAGCCATAGAGAACGTCGGGGCGGCGCTCCGGCTCATAGCCGAGAAGTTGGAAGTAGAACGCGGGCAAGCGACGCGACCATTTGCGCGTGGCGCCCAACTGAATCATGTGCGTATACTCGTGCGTGACTACATTTCGCAGCCAATTGTGCGTGCCGCGAAAGTCCCAGTTCATCGAAGTCGCAAAGAACTTGATCTTGTTCGATTGAAAGTACGAGCCTGCATTGGCAATATCGTCTTCGTCGGAGAAGATCAAAGATACTTTCGTGTCAGGGCGGTAATCATACACTTCGCAGAGAGGATCGTGAATTTCTTCCGCGATTTGGGCCGCAAGTGAGGCGACGTCTTCCAACCCCTTTACGTAGTGGATGATGAAGTGCTCCGTCTCAAATGACATCCACTCAAGCTGCGGGCGATTGTACTCAATTGTCTGAGCATACGATCTCAGACCAAGAAGCAGAAGTGCCGCGACGAGGAGTCTCTTCACTACTTCACCACCGCAATCTTGATTTCACAGGCACGTTCTTCTCCCCCACCCTTCGCGACTACGCGGGCAATGTAGACTCCACTGGCCACATTCGTCACGTCCCACGGAATCTCTGTCGCGCCTTGAAGGGGCGTAGTCTGACTGAGCATAGCAATCTCGCGCCCTGCCAAATCATAGATGCTGCACACTACTTCTGCGACAAAGGGAAGAGTCACGCGCACGTTCGCAATTGACGATGCCGGATTCGGCCAAACGTATGCAAATTCATCACCACGCTCCAGCACTTGAGGATTGCGAGGGCCAATCCAAATGATGCCTGCGGGCAGCACAAACGGAATCCGCTCTCCTGTCCCAGTACTACCTGGCAGCCGCATCAAAGCGTACGATCCGACTCCCACGTGCAGAGGTACTGACATGATGAAGAGAGCGTTTTCAGTCTCCGACAGTGAAAACACATCGTTCGACGTTCCCCCGATTGACCACGGGAAATCACTGTAAAGACGAGCGGAGTGGTCATAGCACGAGACTTGAGTATGCTGGCTTGTAACAGTTCCGTCAGAGCGATACAAGAGCTTTCTTCCAAATGCAATGGCATCGGCCGCGCCATCCACGTCTAAGTCAATCACTTGCCCTGTCCTGAAACCTTCGCGCAGCGAACTAAGACTGCCGTCAGGTCCGCCGCCATCGGCAACGCCGTCGCGATCCCAATCTTCGAGCGGCGCAACGCAGCTCGGCTCGCCACAAATCAACTCACCACTCGTAAGGTCCACGTAACCGAGCGCGTGAAAGTAGACCGAAGTCCGAGTGGGCTCAATCAGGACCGTTGGAAATGGCGATACCAGCTGATCGTTTCTAGTCCATATCAGACTGAGTGAATCAGACACCAACCAAAATGAACTTCCGTGGTCGCCCGCGAAAAGCAAGCCTGTCGTTGGTAGTTCGGTCGAATTTCTGACAACAGAATAATCGGAAATCTGAAATCCGCCAGCGTAAAGTATTTGCAAATCATAATCATAAACAGGCGACATCGAAGGCTCAAGCAAGGTTGAACCAGTATCACCCCAGAAGGAAGCGACCACAATACGCCCATCGCCAGATTGATTCCTACACAATTCCAACTGCGCCCATGTCTCGGGAAAACCCGCAGGTAGCCGCACAAACGTGGTAACATATTCGCCTTCATCAAAAGAGACTCGACCAATCTGATAGCCGTCGAACCATAGTTCGTTCTTGCCGTCGCTGTTCAAATCAGTAGGCCCATGATCCTCGGTAAACGAGATTCCGTCAGGCAACTCTAGGACAAGGTGCTTTCCCGTAGAGTCATTAACAACAAATAGCGAATCATCCTTGAGAAAATAGACTTCTCTTGCGCCATCACCATCGAGGTCAGCAACTCGCCAATCGGCGAATCCGTCAAACTCCACCGGAAATCCCGGCTGAACCAGAGGTAGCTTCACTCTCACGCTCATCACGCTGTCCACATCTGAGAAATCGCTCAGTTCAAGAAACGTGAAGGAATGATCTTTCAACCGCGCGGAAGGATGAGTATTATCGTTGAAGCGAACAATGGGCGTGCCTCCGTTCGCATCGCGGTAGGCGCGATTGTCGCGATACCAACAGTCTTCCGCGATACCAAGCTCAGTTCCCGAACCGGCTGTCGCGAAACCGAATTCTCTTCCAATATCGCGTGAACCGTCGGCCTCTGCAAGCTCGACTCCTCTGTCATGCGGATCCGCGTTGATAGAATTCGTCGCGTACTTCTCTTCTATCACCCGCTCGTCAATTCTCCAGATCAGCAGTCCGCTTCCGGGAATCCCAAAGTCATAGTGCGATGCTCGAACAGGAATGCGAAATCCCTCCTCTATCGCAAGGTCGCCGTCCAAGTCAATCTGCATCTCTCGACCATCGCGATCAAACAGCCTGACATGTCCAATCGAATCCTTATCCGCATCGCGATTTTCAATCAAGTAATACTCAATCGGAGTAATCGGCACGCGAACGATCTCTGGCGCTCCTTCAACACCGAATCGCGCCACACGAACCGTGTCGCCCGCTCCCGTAAGCCTTACGATAGAAGCCGTCTCCCAGCCCATGAACATCCGCGTCCACGCATCAGGAATACAGGGCACAAGAGCATTCACATTGCCCGACCCTTGATCCATCATGCCGAATCGCCCGATGCCGCTGGCTCCCGTGCTCGTGTTGTAAAGATCGGGAAGTCCAAGCCAATTTCCGAACAATTTGATGAGCACGCCATTTAGTGAAAGTTCAATCCCCAATTCAAGCGTCTCACTCTGATTCTGACATTCAGGAATCAGCAGTCCTCGTGTAAGACCCGTGGGAACAGCTCCGCCGTATCGCAGAAGATCACTTTCCGATATATAGGCGGAGGGAATGTCAAAGGGCGTGTTGTCAAATCCGATATTGAAATCCTTGCCTACACCCGCGTGAATCACAACTACCGCGTCGTACTCGGCAAAATTCAGATCAGCATCGGCAAGCGCCGCTGCTTCCACAAACAACTCGACCAACCGCCGATTCAGCAGCGCGGTATCCGTGTTGAAGTTGTAGTGCCACATCGGATCATCGAGCCGATAAGGACTGCCCGACAGAGGAAAGATGTCCATCCGCTCGAATGAAACCGCGCCCTTCGAGACCGTGCCGAAGTAGTTGCTCAGGTAGGCGAGGTGATCCTCAAAATACGCGCGATCATGCGGAAGCGGATCTATCTTCAGAGTGTCGGGTTGCCCAGAATTGAACGTGCCGTCGCCCGTCGTTCCAGCAATACTGTCCTGCTGAAACTCGACCAGAATCGCGCAGAGGCGAATCGGCGTGTCAACCGGCCACGGCGTTGCCGCGACTTGGCTCTCCGATGCACGGTCAAGCGATACGGGAACGACGCGCGCAAATGCAGACGCCGCAAGAGAAAGCGCTATGAGGAGGCTTAGACGCAGTTTAGAACTCCACCGTGAGCGAGTATCTCATCGTGTCGGTCAGCGGGTGATTGTCACCTGCAGTCAGGTAGCTGAAGTCGAAACGATAGGTTGAGTACTTGAGTGAGACGCCAAACGTGTAAGGAAACACCTTGCCGAGGTGATCGTTGTAGTAGCCGCCGCGCAAACCGACGAGAGTTGAATACCAATACTCCGCGCCGACGTGCCAGATGAGCGACTTCACAAGATCGCCGTCGCCCCACGCAGAGAAGATCGCTTCATAAAATTCGTCTGAGCGACCGAGTGAATCACGCTTGACAAGCTCTTTGTCCACATCGGAGAGGATTGTGAGCTTATTGTATTCCTGATCAAGCAGCTTGTACGCGACACCGAATTTCAAATTGGTCGGTAATGGATCCGCTTGCGCGCGATCAATGTAGGAGACTTTCGGTCCCATGTTGGAAAGATTCGCACCGAGCGAGAGTCCGGGAAGGAATGTCGCCTTGTAGAGCAGCCCAAGATCCACTGCAACTGCGGTTGCGGTTCCCTTGCCCTGTTCGGAACCCGCCCCTGTCGGAGAGAGATTACTGTAGGCGAGTTTCAATCCCACGCCCATCGAAAGCTGATCATTAACGAGCGCGCCGTAGGTTCCCGTGATCGCCATTTCGTAGGATGAGAAAGTTCCCTGCTCGGTACCGGAGGCATCTGTCCTGACCGTTTCGCCGAGATTCAGAAACATGACGTTCGCGCCAAATGTTCCCCACTCCGGCACTTCATAGGTTCCTCCCACGAACGCATAGTAGAGATCCGACAAATTGAATTGCGGTAGCCAGCGCGAGTACATCATCGTGACTTCGTTGCCCTTCTGAAAGGCGAGTCCGGCGGGATTCCACCACGTACCCGTCGCGTCATCCGACAGCGCGACAAAGGCTTCGCCCATTCCCGCAGGTCGCGCGCCGGGCGCTATCCTCAGAAAAAGAAGCGTGGCTTGACTGACGCCCGCCGCATTGGCCGGAGCAACAAGCGCGAGCGAAATCAACGCGCAGAGTCCGATCCATAGTTTTCTCATGTGTCCTCCTGATCTATGAACTTTCTTGAAAATGTCAGCGAAGTATTACGAGCTTACCCGTTGCCTCGGCGGTGTACCCCGCGGAGTGCTCTGCAATGACTTTGTAAAGATAGACTCCATTGGCAAGCTCGTGACCCTCACGGTCGCGGCCATGCCACGGAAAGCTCCTGTTGCTGTTGTAGAGTTGGCGTGTGCCCAAGCCCTCTAACTCATCAATCAGTTTGCCGCTCAAAGTGAAAACCTTGATCTTCACTTCCTGCGTACCTTCCTGAGACAACGAATAGGTGAAGTAGGTAACGTCACTCATCGGATTCGGCCAGTTGAGCACGTCGCGAATCGAGTAGCCGTCCTCCCCGCCCTGTGCGACCGTGAAGTCCAGCGTCTTCACATTTAGATTATTGAAGGAATCCCAGGCTTCAACGGTGAGCCTGTGGGCTCCGAGTGAAAGCGGACCGATGGTCTTACTTAGTGCGCCGGTCACGTAGCTGTCAATGTCGTAATTGAAGAACGGCGTCACGTCTTCAGGCTGTGCATCGTCAATACGCGCGCTGACTCGGTGACCGACTTCACCCGAAAGGTTCAGTCCCGATTCGTCCGTAAGTCGCACGACAAGCAGCGGCGTCGTGCTGACCTGATCTCCGCTCGTGAATGAGGAATTCTCCAACCACACTTCAATGCTGGGAGGGATGGAATCAGATTCGCTTGCAGCGCCGCTTGCAATTCGCAGCGGCCGCTCGATTCCAATTCCGTCGGCTGAGTCGGGATCGCTGTCCGATTTGCCGAAGAAGTAGAGACTGACCTTGGCATTCTCCCCGCCGTACTGAATATCGCGGGGAACTCTAAAGGTCACATTGAATCGCCCGTTCTCAATCGTCGAGCGGCCTCTGAAGACTGCATTGCCGGGCAACTTGTAGTAGTAAGGCGTTGTAGAAGGTGTCCCACAATTCCCCGGGGTCGGGAAATAGTAGGCGGCCGAATCCTCTGAGTCAAAGACGCGAGCTTCGACGATTCCCTGAAAATCCGTCCAGACCTCATCATCGTCAAGATAGCGTTTTGAAGCGACGTTCTTCATCGCATTCGCTATCGTGTCATTATTGGTCAGAGAGACAAAACCAGAGAGATGGAAGAGAGCGCCGGCTTGCAGTGAATCATCACGCTGATCTACGTGAGCGTAGTACTCAGGTGTGGCCAGCCGCAAGACAGGATTGCCAAGCGTGTGGTATAGCCTGTTTCCCGTTGCGACGGACTTCACGATGGTCATTGCTTCACCAAGGCTGCGGCGAACGGCGATCCCCTGTCTGAATATCTCCGCGTAATAGACCTCAGCCAATCTCTGATTATTCGTGACGTAAGTGAACCGTGTTGCCGCAACGCAGGCTATCGCGCCGCCGTCGCGCGCAGAGATCAGCAGCTCGGGAAAACATCTCTCCGTGGGGCGATCATAACCACCCCACGTGCAAGTTGCAGCAACGATAACGGGGAGCATTCTCCCATTGTCAATCAGTGGAAAATCACGCTCCATGACGAACAATTGTTCATCGGTCCAGACCCGTTCGTTTCCGTGCCCCATGAAGTTGACGAGCAAGGTGCCGCTGTTGATCGTTTCGATCAAATCCAATGTACCGTCCGGCTTCTGAGAAGTTGACGAACTTTGACGGAATGGATAGAGTATCTGATAGAGCTTCTTGAACGTGAAGTAATCGGGCAGGACTTCGTTGATCAGGTCCTCGGTGTCATCCGTGTGAAACGCCTCGGTGCACCGTCCCGATTTCCACTCGTCGTCCGCGACAAACGTGGCCGTGTTCTTCCACGGACCATAGAGCGGCGTCATCGCGTAGTCAATGGTCTTCTCGACAATATTCTCAACTTCCGCAGCGGACTGCACGGGCCAGCGGCCCGACATCATATTGAGCAGCGAGGCGGCATCGTCGAACTCGACATAGAAATCGTCGGTGCAATCCCCCAGAGATTCCCACGGCGGCATCCAATTGTCGTCGGCGTTCGACGTGAGATTGCGGTAATCATAATCTCCGTCGCCGACAAAGAGCACGTAGCGCGGTGCGTCAGCCTCTCCTGATTCGCCGCGCCAGCTCTCGTAAGCGTAGCGCAGGAAATTTCGAATCGCAACCGGATCATACACCCCCCACGAGAATTCGTCGAAAATGTCACTCAATTTGACACGAACGGCACGAAGCGGCTCTTCTTCATATTGAGCGTGCATGGCGATCAAGGGCTCAAGCTCATCATACCAATCGTCGTAAGTCACAATGATGAGTCCCGCTTCAGTGGCGGGATCGCGCAACCGATCATATTCATCCGCGTCAAACCGTTTCATGCCGCGAAAGGTCGGCGTGCTGACACGGCCGGCTTCAACAGCCCAGTAAGAGCGCGGCGCTTGCGCGTAAGAAGAATCGGAGCAGCTTGCTTCTTGTGTGACACGCGGTTTCAGCGGATCCGTCACGTCAAGAATGTATCTGTCGCCGGACAACCCCGCCGGTTGATACCCATAATACCCGGTTGCGGCAGGCGCAAAGAACTCGAGCGATCCAAGTGAAGTCACGAGCGTCCGTTGGAAGGTTGCCTCGACAAAGTTCAAATGGAACTGGCTGTTCGAGGCATTCGTAATCTGCAACGAGTTGTTCCCCGGAGTGAGAATTCCTTCGGGAATCGCGATATCCAACGGATTCGCGAAGGATCCCTGGTGCACGGACACTCCGTTGACTGCAACCGTCAGCGAACCGCCGCTCAAAGCAAAACGCAATCTCAAGGTCCCTGACGCAGCGGTGGCATTCTCCAGAGAAAGCGTGAAGTTTCGCGTGCTACCCGGATCTATTGTCGCCATGTACCACACCACACCGGAGTTCGTCTGGTCGGCGCCCGTAGTATAGATATACTGCTCTTGATCGAGATAGACTCGTCCCTCAGAAATATCCACAAGTGTCGCTTGCGAAGAATACGAAGGAATAGCCTCCATTCTCACCCCCGGCTCACCGGACGGATCAACTCCGATCCAATAGACGTTCTGCGTGGCGTATGGGCTTGCGTGGCCGAGCCCGGTTAGCAAACTGCCGTCGCAATAGTCGAATCCCTTTAGCCCCTGACCCCAGAAGAGAATTCGATCTGTCGCGTCAAGCGTCCCGTCGCCTCCGTCCATCACGAGGATTGCGTTCTCCTGCAACACGGAATCCACCTGTGAAAGAAGCCCGGAAGGCAGGAGTCTTCCACCATTTCCAAATACCTTCACGCGATCCGATTGCGCGCCAAGCAACGGAACGCCTTGCGACTGCAAGGCATCTACACGGACCTGATAGAGCCCGGTTTCCACAACCCCGAGTTTGAAGAGATCAAATTGCGGCCAGGCGTCAAGTCCGTCGTCGAGTGCAGAGACTCCTCGCTCGCTCTTCCACCACCTTATTGCATCGGCGCCGTTGATGCTGATTGCGGGAAGCATCTTCGCTTCACGAGGGTAAGCGGCTTCGATTTCCGCCGGTCCGACAAAACTGATGCGGCAAGAGACCTTGCTCAAACGCTCCGCTGCAAGTCCAGTTTCCCGCACCAGTCTGACTTCATACTGCGCAATTCGAAAACCGCGCCACTCCTCTACCCCGCGAAAATGCACCCAACCCTTATTGCCCGGCTCGGACTCAGCTCCGCTCGGCGCCTGTTGCAGGACGCTTTCATATGAGACAGTTTCTACAGACTCGACATCAAGCTGCGGCGATGTTCCTTGCGGACAAACCACGCGCACCAAGCGGAACGGAACAAGCCACCCCTGATCGTTCCGCCATTCAGCATCGGGAAAGCTCGCTTGGCCTACTCCATTTGAATCTTCAGCAATCGTGGGCGCTGAGACAGTCAGGTCGAACACACAACGCTCCCGATTAGACTCGCGCACGATGACCTCGGCTCCTGCGGAAAGCTGGAGCGCGGAAAGAAGTGCGCAATAGAGGAGTAAGCCGGGTCTCTTATACATGACTTCGAGTAACAAAAAAACCGAACAGGCGTGACTGCCCGTTCGGCTGAGCGCGACTCAGTTGGCGGAGCAGAAAATCACCGTCGTTAGAGGAGCAAGAAACAATAATCCCTTGGCGTGGGCTTGGCCCGCAAAAAACCTCTAACGATTGATCATTCAACTCCGAGAAAAATTCCGTTTCAGGTAACTGCTAAGTATAAGAATACAAAGCGGAAAAAGCAAGACTTGCACCCAATTTCCCGCAACTGACCCGAAATCCAAACATCTATCCCAATTCTATTAATATCATTGCCTTAGATTTCGCAACCCGTTCTCAGTTGCGGGACTACTCGTTCTTCCCCAGGGAAGACCTGGGCACGGGGCGGGCAGAAATTGCTATGTGGAGCAGTCTCGACCATGTCGAGAAAGGCCAAGGCAGCCACAGGGCAGAACTGGCGCCCCACCTGAGATTTGATCCACGCGACAGAGCTCGCAACTCGTAAAGGCCCACGGTACGGTCGCATAGATGACAATGCATCATAACTGTCCGCAAGCGCAAGAATCCGGCTCTCTATTAGTATTTCCTCAGCCCTGATACCTCTTGGGTAGCCCGTGCCGTCAAACTTCTCGTGATGTTGAAGTATAATCTCCGAGACACGAGACAATGTCCTGAGGGGGGTCAAGATCGAAACGCTCATCTCCGGATGATGCGTCACAAGCTGCCTCTCATTCCGGGTCAACTTCCCTGACTTGTGTAGCACCCTGTCCGGCAAGCCGATTTTGCCAATGTCATGGAGCAGAGCTGCCAGTCGCAAATCGTCCTGCTCGTCGGAACTCATCCCCATCTTCACAGCACATCCGACACAGAGTTCTGCCACGCGCGCGCTGTGCTGAAAAGTCTCCTGATCCCGTGCCTCGAGAGCAAGCAACAGAGCCTCAGCGGCGCTGCGCTCCATCATCTGCAAATCTGAAAGATTAAGGCTCACTCAATTATCCCGTGCTTTACCGCACGGTTCAAAGCAAGCACGGGGCCAGATTCAGTCTTGAAAGACCGACACGTCCTCGCCGATTGCACGCAGGAACACAGCCTCAAGTTGTGAACTTGCATACTTCGTTTGAAGTTCCGCAACCGTCCCGTGATCCCTGACCGTCCCCTTGTGAATCAGCAATATGTCATCACACAGAAGCTCAGCCTCGCGCATGATATGAGTGGAGAGAATCACGCACTTCCCGGCCGTGCGGCATTCGCGAATGAACTTCACGATCTGTGCCGAAGCAAGGATGTCCAGGCCGCTGGTCGGCTCATCGAAAATCAATACCTGAGGGTCGTGCAGGATAGTCCTTGCGATATTGACCCGCTGCTTCTGTCCGGTCGAGAGTTTCTCGCACCGTCTGTCGAGGAAGTCACCCATCTCGAGCATAACGGATATCTCCGCGATTCTTCTGTCTACCTGCGCACTCTCGATGCGATGCATATCCGCGAAGTATTTCAGCATCTCGCGTGCAGTGAGACGACCGTAAACGCCTGTGCTCGCGGAGAGAAACCCGATAGACTCGCGCACCAGCGGAGCCTCTTTCACAAGATCATGCCCGGCTATCGTAGCATGTCCGGAGGTCGGCTTCAGCATCGTGGCCATCATGCGTAGCGTCGTGGTCTTGCCGGCACCGTTTGTTCCAAGCAGACCGAACACCGTCCCATAGCGAGCCTCGAAAGAGATGTCCCGGCATCCGACCACCCCGCCTTCCTCCGGATCTCCGTAGATTTTGGTCAGCGTATCGAGTTGAACGGCAACACTACTCACGGAGTGACCCGTTTCTCCGCACGCTGTCCCACGCGGTGCTCAGCCAATTGGGATTGTATATCTCGCCGCGTTTCGTGGAATGCACAAGTTCAAGATCGCCGAATCCGCTCAAGTCAAGAAAGACGAAGTACACTCCGCCCTCAAGTTGATCGTAATGCCAAACCTCATGATCAGGCAAGCTTGCTTCCGCGTACTTGCGCTCCAGATACTCCGGTTCTCCGTAGAGCATCAGTACGCGCCCACGATCCGTTTTGGCGCCGCGCTTGCCGAGCACGTTGTATCGTCTGTCCGCTTCCTCAGCGCGAGCAAAATAGCGATTCACCGCGTCAGGATCGTCCGGGCTCCGCTGCTTCCAGAAATCAAGCAGAAAGCCGTGCTTTCCTTCCGCAGACATCTTGCGGACACGACGAACCTCGTCCTTGGTCATCAGGCAATTCATCAAGCTGAGCGCACTATCCGGATCAATCATCGAAAGAATATCCGTGCTGGATTGAACGATCGCACGGGAGATGTCCTTGTCTAAAGACGTCTGCGCGCCCGAAGTGACATCTTCCGGCCGATAGACGTAGAACTTCTTTTCGGCGACTCGCGGCGGCCTCCCCTCTTCCTTTACCTCAATTTCAAGAACATACGTCCCAGTACGCAACGTGTACGCCGGAAAACCGTCAGCAATCACGGCCGACGCGCCAATCTTGCGCAGCTTCCTTACTGCTTCCGATCGCGCGGGCTGCCCGGTTTCAGCGAAGGAAACCCGCCGCAGGACCTGCAAGGAATCCACCGTCGCGGAATCATGCGTCAGCCCGTAGCACTCGAGGTAGTAGTAAAGCATCGGCATTCCGGTGCCATAAAACGTAGAGGGATTGGGCACGAAGCGGATCCCGTTCTTCGTGAATGGCGACGCCTCGGATCCTTCGCTCATTTCTGCGCCAAAAGCGATCTGCGACAGCCCGAAAGACGACGACAAATTCGGAACCGCGATCAATCGCGCGGCTTCACCGAGTTGGCGGTCCGACTGCCACAACTGAACAACAACCCCGTATTCCCCGCTCTTCAGCATGTAGCGAAAAATGTACGGGAAGTATTCACCAAGGCCTCTGGTGAACTCGATTCGGTCGCGATCCTGCACATCAATCGTATCGGAGAGAAACACAGTGTCCTCGACGCTTAACG
>JADLDM010000151.1 GCA_020846695.1 bacterium
GAAGTGCAATACCTTCGGCAGACGACTGACAGTCCGCAATTCGCGACTTCGGCTACGGCGCCGGCGGCAGTCAACGCGCTGGCATTGAGTGAAGATGGTCACTGGGTTATCGCGGCGACCAACAGCGGTGTGACGGTCATCGAGCATGCGGGTTCCGCCGTTGACCCGTTGCCGATTATTCCCGACGATTTCACTCTCAGGGCTTATCCGAATCCGTTCAACGGCAGCACAACGGTTTCACTCTCCTTGCCGCATTCGGAGGAAGTGATGCTCTCGGTCTTTGATGTGACGGGCCGTGAACTGCTGAGTCGTGAAGCCTCGGTGAATCAATCTGAGCTTCAGCTTGACTTCACGGGCTTCGCCTCCGGCAGCTATCTGCTTCGCGCTGAGTCACGGTATGGCACGAGCAAGACACTTCGCTTGCTCTACTTGCCGTAAGTTTCTTTTTTCGTTCTTAGTTTGTAGTTTCTCTCCCGTCCGGCTCTCCACCGGATTTCGCGTATTCCAACTGTTAACTCCCATGAACGTATTTCTTCAGCTTGTTGTTGAAGCGCTGTTGTATTATTTGGCCTGTTCGCTGCATCTAAGCGCGAAGAGGCTCCGGGCTTCATCCGAGTGCTGGTCACAGTACTTCTGCTTGCTTTCGTCTCGGCCGGAATTAAGGGCGTGATCGGAGATTTCTGGCTTGGCACCGCCCTCGCAACGGTTATCAGCTTCTTCGTCTTGTGGATCGGTCTGGGCATCGGATTGATTCGCACGATTCTCGCGCTGATTGCCGTGGTGCTTCTGCGCTCGCTTCTGGTGAAGTATTTCGGTCCGCAGGGCGAAGGTCCCTCTTTCTGGGCATGAAAAATCTCGCGCTCGCACTTTCGCTGCTCTGGTCGTTGACGAGCTTACATGCCGGCGACGATTTCCTGCTCTCCTTTCCGAACATTCACACGAGTTCGGAGATTGCAGTCTTCGCAAATGATCGCTGGGCCGCAGTCTATACCGCCGAAATGGGCGTGATGTACACGATGCCGCTGGACTCGTTCACGCTTCCTCCCGTATCCGTTTCCGGCAGGGAAACCACCGTTGATCTGAAGGACATTATATACAGTCGCGATCCGCTCAGATTGAACGCGCTTCATGTGATGCGCGGGTTTTCGGATTCGGTGGTGGTTCTGCCGCAGCCTTCCGAGCGATCCATGGCGCCGCTTAATGCTGCATGGAAGCGCGAAGCAACATCGGGGGAAGTGACAGAGGAGATTTCTCCGCTGCGCGGCTATGCGGGCAAACTCTGGTTCGGAATTATCGCGAAGACGCCGACCGATGAAGGGGTCGGCGGGCTTGGCTGGTATGAACCTGAAACGATGCGCTTCGGGAAGGTCTATTCGCCGGAGTTGAGCGGTTTCATTCCGCGCTGGATTGATGGGCGTTCTGATACAATATTTGTCTTCTACGAACACGCGGACATGTCGCGCGGCGGCAAGCTCATTTCATTTTCAATCGCAACGGGACAACTCGCGGAATTGGACTTGCGGGGCTATGGAGTTCCGGGCGACACTTTGCTGAATGTGTCAGATTGGTTTGCGACCTTTCTCATCGCAACCGACAAGTGTGTTGCGATTTGGGCTAACGGCAATGATCCGTGGGTCTGGCAGACCACGGCATGCGCGGCGCGTGATTCGGTGTGGCTTCAGTTTGCCACCTTCGATACGAAGAGCAAGAGAATTATTCCGTCGGGGGATTTCCTCCCGATGAAGCTGAACATGCCCGCGCAGGTTTATGCGCAATTCGGCAATTGGGTTCTGCTGCTCGCACAGTCGGGAGTTGAGGCAACTCTACCTGCATCGGAATGGGATAAGCGGAGCGAATCTCTGACGACCTCAGACTGGGGATGCGGGAACAAGAGCTGTTTTGCGCGCGTGACGATTAGAGCCAAGGGCGCCGATCGCGCAATGGACCTGCTGAACACTCCCTTGATGCTGCTGTCTGAAGAGGACGACAAAGTCAAAGTGGGAATGCAGGCGGGTTGGGCTGAAGTGGATCGGCTGGTGCCGGTTCTAACCAAGAAGTGATCTCAGGAACGCACATGCAAGTTGCAACTTTCTTCTTAGCTGCTCTGTTTCTCGTCGCTCAGGGAACATATTCGCAGCCTGCCGTTACGATAGATGATTTACTTCTCGAAGCGCAGGAATCTCTTGATTCCGCGAGCGCTGCGGAGATGGACCTTCTCGCTCCGCGTCACTTTGAGAAGGCCGATCAGTCCGTCCGTCAGGCGCGCGAGCAGATGAAGCAGGAAGGTGATGAGGCTCTGATTCGCATCACGCTCGAAAGCGCGATTGAATCTTTGGAAACGGGCCGTGAGATTGCGGCAAGCGCCGAGCGTAAACTGGCGCCCGTGCTGAAGGCTCGCGCTGAGGCGATGCAGGTTGGCGCGAAAGAAGCGATGACGATGGGTTGGGTGAAGGCCGAGCGCGGGCTGCGGGGGCTCACCGAAGATCTCGAAGCGGGTCGCGAAGACGAGCTGAGAAATTTGCTCGATCCTTTGACTGCGGATTACTTGACCGTCCGCCGCGAGACGTTGCGCGACGGAGTGCTCGCCCTCGCGAAGAAGAGCATTTCACAAGCTGAGAAGAACGGCGGTGACAACCTGTTTCCGACCTTGATGGCCAGAGCGCGCCAGGCAATGTCCAGAGCGGAAGCACACTTCGCTCGGGAGCAGATTGATGAAGCTGCGGTTGCCGCAAAGGAGGCCGAGCGTCACGCGAAGCACTGCAATGCGCTGCTCAACTACTACAATCGGGAGTTGAAAGAGAATACGAAACCGGAGTCGGCGCTGCTTTCCGTGGACGACGCGCTTGCCGAATCCGCAGAACTGCTTGGTGATTCTCTCGATCTGAGCAAGGGCACTCCGGCAGCGGCGGAAGAGTTGCGCGACATTATTACAGAGAGAATGCGGCAGTCGGAAGCTGAACAGGATTCGGTCTCGAAGTTGATGGGTCACTCGCAGAAGGGATTTGAAGAGTCGCTCTCGGAAGTGCAGACGCGGATTGCCGATTTGCAGAATCAGAATTTGGAGTCTGAACAGAGATTGCGTGACATGGAAGCGGATCGCAATCAGGCGATTTCGAGGCTGCGCAAACGCGAAATGACCGCGCAGCGCGTGCAGCTTGCACAGACTGCTTTCGATCCCGGTGAAGCCGTTGTGCAGCAGACGGTTGAAGGAGCGGTTGTGATGCACCTCTACGGGTTGAAATTTGCGACCGGGCAATCGAGTTTGGATCGGGATCAAAGAAGTCTTCTCCGCAAAGCGATGGAAGCGTGCGCTTTTTTTGACGGCGCGCAGATAACAATTGAAGGTCACACGGATTCGGAAGGCGACGAAGAGAAGAATCTTGAACTCTCGGAGAAGCGCGCGGCTTCAGTCGGACAACTGCTCGCTAAGGAAATGGGCGTCCATCAGGCAGACATAGTTACGGTCGGCAAAGGCGAAGCCTCGCCGATTGCAACCAATGATTCTGCGCGGGGCCGCGCTCTGAATCGCCGCATTGACCTCGTCCTGACGCTTCCGTAACAATAGGCCGTAGCTGCTGCCCCCGTGGCTGCAGATGCTCTTTGACCATAGAGACGGCCGGAGGCCGCCACTAGTGGAAGCTGATGAAATCTGCAACCTTCCCCCCTCTTCCCCGCTCCAATCCATCGAAGTACTTTGAAACGACTTGGTGAATCCCATGAAGAAACTCCTGATAATTGTCTCCCTTGCACTTGCCACCGCAGCATTTGCCCAGGGCCGCAATCCCCGTCTGCCTGATTACGGTGAGGGCGCGTTGCGGTTTTCGCAAACACCCGGCTCATATATGGGCGCAATGGGCGCCTACTGGAATCCGGCCGGGTGGGCCGCGATGTCGGATGAGGAAATTGTTTTTAACTGGAATGACCGGAGCTTTGAAAAGAAGCGTCTGGATAACTGGCAGCTTCTCATTGGCGGTCACGGCTTCGGCGCCTCGATGCGTCGCACGCTGCTTCCGCAAAGCACGGGAACACTTCCCGTTGATGACTATCAAGTGGCTCTGGCGGGCGGTGATCGCTCGGATTTCTGGGGAATTTCCTATAACTGGTCCAAGGGCGCGGGGACTTCCGAAATTCGCCAACATCATCTCACGGTGGGTGAAATCTGGAGACCGGTGAAGTTTGCCTCGCTGGGAAGCGCCGTTTCATGGGGTTTGCGCACCGGACAGTTTCGCGCGCAGGGAGACTTGGGATTACGGCCCATTGCCGGATCGCACTTCCTGACGCTCTTTGCAGACGGCGCAGCCTCGGAGAAGGACAACTTCCGCACGATGCAATGGGGCGCGGGAGCGGAGATCGTGCCCATCAACGGAATTCGCATTGCAGGGAAAGTGTCGAAGATTTATGCCGATGATCCCGCACCGCTGTTTTCTCTCTCGCTCGGTTACTCGATTGACGGCAGCGGGATTCATGTGACTCCGCTCTACGACAAAGACTCCGAGCGGATGCTGACGGACTACACGATTCGCGTCGGCGAAGTCGAACCCAGCTTCAATGCGGAGCGCTTCATTCACCCCAAGGAGCGGGTCGTGGCCGCAGATATGAAGGGTGCGCTCACTTATCAGACGGCAAAATATTTTGATCCGGGCCGCATGTCTTTGCGCGAAACGCTGAAGTGGATTGACGATGCGAAACGAGATCCGCTGGTTGGCGCAGTAGCCTTAAAGCTCTCGGGTTTTCGCGCGTCACGTGAGCTTGCCTGGGAGCTGCGCAATAAGCTGGAAGAGTTTCGCGCATCGGGCAAGAAGGTCTATGTCTATCTCGACAATGCGGGCATGACCAACTACTATCTTGCGAGTTGCGCGGATGAAATCTTCATGGATCCTCTCGGTGTGATTGACGTGTCCGGCTGGTTGATGGGACGCACCTATCACAAGGGCATGTTCGAGAAGCTGGGACTGGGAGTCGAGGAGTGGCGTTATTTCACCTACAAGTCCGCGTTTGAAGGTCTTGCCCGTCGCGACATGTCCGAGAAGGACAAGGAGCAGCGAATGGCTCTGCTCGAAGATTTCCACAAGGAGTGGTCACGAGGAATTCTTGAGCAGCGTCACCTGAATGTAGACTCGCTTCGCACTGTGATGGATTCACTGGGAATTCTGAAGGCGGACGAGGCGCTCGCCTTCAGATTGGTGGATCACATCGCGCGTTGGGAAGAGATTCCGGAGATTTTCAAGACGGCGGGAATGGAGAAGCGCTTTGTGGAGCGCGACGAGATTGAAGCGGAGACGTTTTCGGATCCGCGCTGGGGAGAGTATCCGAAGATTGCGGTTGTGTATGCGATCGGGGAATGCGATCTCGACACGGGGATTCGTGGGCGCTACACGTCTCAGCTTCTGAAGAGGCTCGCCAAGGACAAGAATATAAAAGCAGTCGTGCTGCGTGTGGATTCACCGGGCGGCGACGGGCTTGCGTCCGACTGGGTGGCCGGTCAGATGAAGAAGGTCTCCGAAGAGAAACCGATGATCGTCTCGCAGGGCAATCTCGCAGCCTCGGGCGGCTACTGGCTATCCGCACCTGCGGATAAGGTGTTCACTTCGCCCTTCACGATTACAGGTTCAATCGGCGTGATTGCGGGTTGGGTGTGGAATGAAGGTCTGACAGACAAGACCGGCTTGACCTATGACAAAGTGCAGATTGGCAAGGGCGCGGACCTCGCCGCCGGTGTGACGCTTCCCTTAATCGGCGTTCAGATTCCAGATCGCAATGTTACGGATGACGAGCGCAAGCGCGTCGAATTTCTGATCAAGGATTACTACGACGACTTCGTAACTCGTGTTTCCGATCAGCGCAAACTCTCAAAGGAAGACGTGGAGTCCATCGCGCAAGGCCGCGTTTGGAGCGGCGAAGATGCGCTTGAACGCCAGCTTGTAGATACCGTGGGCGGGCTTGAGCAGACGGTTCACTATGCCAAGCTTCAGGCGGGAATTTCACCCAAAGAAAAAGTCGAATGGGTTGAGTATCCCAAGATGGGCTGGATTAATTGGGAGCGCATCGCAGGTCCCGCTTCTCCCGTCGCACTCTTGGGCAGATGGTTTGGCGAACCGGAGTCGGCAGCGGTCCCGGCTTTGGACGATGCCTATGACCTGAAGGTGTTGCGACGCTATACTGAGGGGCCGGGACGGATTTGGTTTATGCTCCCGCCCGAAGACAATGTTGTGGAGGAATGAGTCGCTGAAGGTCGAATATCGAGTCGGCCTTTATTGTTTTAGCTGAAGTTACTGTGTCCTCGTTTCCGGCCCTGCCCTTGACTGCGATGCTTGAAATGACTAAATTTACGTTTCTAAAATCGAAGGGAGTCCGCAGATCGCTTCGCGTCAGCGCAAAGTAATTGTCGAGAAGCCGGCGCAGGTAAAGGCTAAAGAGCCTTCCGCGCCCCGTTTTTCCGTTCCATTCACTTCCAAGAATTACAAGATTTTGGGGGCGGGTGTGCTCATGCTGATCTTCGGTTATTTCTTCATGAGTCAGCCGCCGCACGACGGTTTCATGAGTCTGACTCTCGCTCCGCTGATTTTGACCGCCGCCTATTGCGTGGTGATTCCGTGGGGAATCTTGGCGCGCGAGAGGCCCGTATCCTCCGCTCCGGCGCAGAAGGGCGATTAGCTCAGCTGGTCAGAGCGCCTGCTTTACACGCAGGATGTCGGCGGTTCAAATCCGTCATCGCCCACGCAGAAGAAATCGAAAATCGAAAACTCGAGATCGAGAAGGGAGAAGACCGTTCGCAGTCTCGATTCCCTTCCTGAGTTTCAGGCTTCCTTTCGATTTTCGATTTAGAGTTTTCGATTTTTCCGTCCGGGGTCGTAGTTCAGCCTGGTTAGAACGCCTGCCTGTCACGCAGGAGGTCGCGGGTTCGAGTCCCGTCGGCCCCGCCAAAACAAACCCTCAAGGATGTCCTTGAGGGTTTGTTGTTTTTGAAGTCTTTCTCTATTCTGTTTTCGATTCTCAACAAGAGAGACCGCCCCTGCTACAGGACGGCCTCTGTGTCGAATGTCGTGACTTCTTGCGGGGCTACTCGATCTTTCGTGCGCTCGGAATTGGATGAACCACTCCACTCGCCGCAGCTTCGAACAAGGAATCCACCGGCCATTCCCCGCCGACTTGATAGAACTTCTTCGTGAACACAGAATCTGCCGCGCCTGAGTCACTGTAGCGAAAACTATCCGTCAGAGCAATCTCAGTAAATCCGCTCTCCAACAGCGAAGACCGATAGACGCGGAAATCCGTTGCCGCCGAATCGCACTTCCAAATCAATCGAATATCACTTCCGAGTCGCAGAATCGTCAGAAAGAATCCCTTGTAAACCGAATCGCAGTAGGTCGGCGACCAGAACCCGTCTTCATCCTGAAACCGAACACAAAACTTATGATAGCCGGAGTCAAGACCAGTGAACAGATGCTCGGCCCCTTCAAATCCTTCGTCCCACGCGCCGTCCGCAGGCAACGGAACAATCACACCGTTTCCGATGCCTGGATCAGGCGGAATATAGAACTCGGCTGAAGCCAAATGGGGCTGTTGGAACGGCGTCAGGTCGCCAATCGGATAGTTGATCACCAGAAAACTGTCCGCATCCCAAAGGCTCCAGAATCCGTCCTCATCCTGAAACCTGATCCGAAACTTGTGGAAACCTGTTGCAAGGCTCTGCGGAACAATCTCATCAAACGGAACCAGAACTCCGTCGGGCAAATCCAGCGCGGCAATAGCCAGCGAATCAAAACGAAACTCCGCGCCGACGATGTCTGGATATTCAAACGGCGAACCGTCGCCAATCGGATAGTTGATCACGAGAAAGCTGTCCGCGTCCCATAGGCTCCAGAATCCGTCCTCATCCTGAAACCTGATCCGAAACTTGTGGAAGCCTGTGGCAAGGCTCTGTGGAACAATCTCATCAAGCGGCGCCAGAACTCCGTCGGGCAAATCCAGCGCGGTGATCGCCAGCGAATCAAAACGAAACTCCGCGCCTACGATGTCAGGATACTCGAACGGGAAACCGTCGCCAATCGGATAGTTGATCACCAGAAAACTGTCCGCGTCCCATAAGCTCCAACTTCCCTGTTCATCCTGAAAACGAATCCAGAACTTGTGATAGCCCGTCACAAGGGATTGCGGAACAATCTCATCAAAGAGAATTTGCGAGCTATCCGTGAGATCAACTGAAGAAACCGTAAGCGAGTCGAAGCGATATTCTGCCTGCACGATGACAGGCTGTGCGAATGCGGCCCTGCACAGGCAAAGCGCAATGATAATCAGGAGAGAGTTTCTCATGGCGGCTCCTTAGTAGCGCGGCCCGATGCGGCCTACCGACTGTGCTTCGAGCGATTCCCCGTTGAACAAGGGGCTCGAAACGGTCAGGCTGATTGCAAAAGGATAGCCCGGCACGCCGTTGTCCACCAGTGGACGCGGGCCGCCATAAATGCCGATGTTATTGCGCGAGCCGTCGAGGTCGTTGAAGCTCGGGTCAGGATGGCCCGCATCGGTCAACAGCAGGCCCCCGGTGCCCCCATTCAGATGCAAATCACTCGTTCCGTGAACATAGTTCGCAGTTTCGTCATAGTTCACGAACGGATCGTCACCGGCAAGCAGAACGTGATCACTGAAAAATCCCGGAATCGCCGGAGCAGTCGAGTCGCTGGCGTTATACTCAAATACCGTCGCCGGGCCGTACGTTCCCCAACTGCGGCTCGTTCCGCCCCAGTCATAAAAAACGGAATTTATCACGGCAAGCGCCTTGACGGTCGAGGTATGGTAGAGATCAAACGGCTTGTTGTAATTCACAAAAGCACAATTCTGAACCAAGACAGTGCCGGAATAGGACTGGGTGCCATAACCAATATCAATGGCGTTATGATTGTTTGCCGGGCTCGCGTTCGTGTTCACGAACAGACAATGCGAAAAAGTCAGTAGCACATTGTTCAAGTACTGAGCGTATGAGAAGCAGTCGCCGGAGGTCGCAAGTATGCAGTCTTCGACAATCAAGACGAGAGAACTAAAACTGACTTGAATGGTCCTGCATCGTCGAACGATCAATGAGTCCGCGCCGCTGCTTAGACTGATATAGTTACTGCCTGTATTGACGCCTTCAATTATGGTTCTGGTCGCGCCGGCGCCTTGCACCGTAAAGCTCTTCGTGGTCACCAAATCCCAGCCCGCCCCAATCACGTGCAGCTTCTTGCCGTTGATATTTGGGTTGTCAGAGTAGCTGTTGTAGGTGCCCGGTGCAATCAGAATCGTATCGCCCGTGACCGCCGCATTGACGGCAAGGTAAATTTCGAGATACTGCCCCGTTCCGTTTGAGTTGACGGTGCGGATCGTGGCTTGCGCGGAAAGCGCACATGCAATAACAGCAATAATACTAAATGCCCATCTTTTCATGGTCGTGCCCTCTTTTGATGAATTATGTGTATGGTCAGACACAATAAACATCAACAATGCCAATGATGGAATAGGCGATACACACTTCCCAAATTTCTGGGGGGGGGGGGGTGGGTAACAATATGTATAAATTGATTTTACATGTTTTTTAACAATATTCTAAC
>JADLDM010000152.1 GCA_020846695.1 bacterium
ACCTCGCCAAGCTGCCCAATGAACAGCGCGATGCTCTCGAAAAGCTGAGGGCCGTGCTTCTCTCCGTTGCGAAAGGCGCCGAAGAGAAAATCTCCTACGGCATGCCGACGGTGGTCTAGCACGGGAACCTCGTTCATTACGCGGCCTTCAAGGATCACATGAGTCTCTTCGGAGCTTCTGCATTTGTGAACGACGAATTCAAGAAACGGCTTGTGGGTTTCAAGACGTCAAAAGGAACGATTCAGTTTACGGTTGAGAAGCCGTTACCCGCCACTCTTGTGAAAATGATTGTCAAGATGCGCATGAAAGAGAATGAAGAAAAGGCGAAGGCAAGAGCGGAGAGGAAAAAGTCAAAGTGAGAGAATCAGATCTCTCCCATCAATTCATCCTCGGTTTCGGGCTGACTCGACTTAACTGACCCGCAAAATATGGTGAACCGCATTTGAGCAGTCAGTTATTATTTCGAATAAAAAGAGTAATAGGCCTTGAAATAGTCTGAAATTCGCTGCAATTTCACGCATAGGTGTCTGCATTAATTCATGAAGCAAAAGAATGGGCCCAAAAGAGTATGGCCTCAACATTGAGTTGCTGCACAGAATGGCAAAGGTATATTTATTCTTCACTTATTACATGAATTGGAACGCAGATCAAACGAATTGGAGAAAAGGATGATGGCTCGAAAAATGAAGATGCTGTGTTGGATCCTGTTCACATGCTACGGACCCTGCCTCGCATGGGCGACCCAGTCTACTGAGTTGCAGAAGGGTGAGGCAAGCACGATGGCCTTGATAGAAAATGAGGAACTGCAAATTCCTCTATCAGAGAAGGGTCTGTCAGGGCCCGTGCCCCAAGGGCTAAGTCTGAACGCGGAGACACCCTCGGCGAAGAAGCAGGCACAACCGATACGCAATGAAAACGGCGCACTTGATGAACCCTGTCTCCCCGCGGACAGTCTTGTGATTCAGTGGCTGAGTGCGACCACGATGCAGTTGCGCTGGCACGCACCGCAGTCGGGAACTTATCGGGTCTATCGAACGGACCTTCCTAATCATGCCGTGCCGCCGACTGCCCCGGATTGGGTTCTCATCAGCACTCAAACAACAGGATTGCCTGCCACGATGACTTTTGTTGACCTCACAGCTACTTCTGAGTATCGAAACTACGTCGTCATTCATGAGTGCACGGCGCCCGAGAACAACAACTGCGCGAATGCAATGCTGGTCGGTGACGGTGTACACTACTACTCAACTCTGGGCGCTACCACGGACGGCCCTTCGACAGCGTGCTCTGGTAATAACCTGCAAAACGACATTTGGTTCAAATATGTTGCTACCTGTGACATCTTCTCGATTAGGCTGTGCGAGCGCGCAAATAACTGGGACGCCATGGTGACGGTGTACAACGGTTGGAATTGCCCGGCGGCAAACTCCGAGATCGAGTGCGATGATGACGGTTGTTACGCGCCATTCAGTCCGAACCTGGGTGCACGCGTAACGGTTCAAGGGGTCGCGGGCCAGCAATACCTGATACGGGTCGGTGGCTTCTTTGGAGCTACGGGAACCGGATACATGAAGATCGCAACCGGCGCAGACAACGACGAATGTGGCGAATCCAGACTCATACAGGCTCTTGCCGGACAGACATATTTGTACCCCTTCACCAACGTCTGCGCGAACACGGACGGTCCGCCCGAGAGTTTCTCGTCTGGCTTTCCGCAACTCAGACCCATAACGGGCGACCTTTGGTACGAGTTGAAATCATTTGCCTGTGGTGTCTGCACGCTAAAGACATGTGGATCGAATTTTGACACGCAGATCGCCGTGTACGACAGCAACCTCTGCCCTGAAGTCCAACTGACTGCGCACGCAACTAACGACGATGCGTGCGGAGTCTCGTCGCGGCTGGCGTTTCGTGTTGATTACCAGCGTCACTATCTGATCCGCGTTGGCGGCTATTACGGGTCCGCGGGCAGCGGGACATTGACCGTCGTGATGCCGACGCCGCCGGCAAATGATCTTTGCAGCGATGCGCAGATTGTCGGACTCGGACAGTATTCTTTCAGTACGATCAATGCGTGCACCGACGGACCGGTCCAGGGGCCTTGGGGACCAGCGATGCATGATGTTTGGTTTGAGACTTCGGTCGCGCTGTGCAGTTTCCTCGAAGTGGATGTCTGCGACGTCAATTTTGACACGTGGATAGAAGTGTACGAAGGTAGTAACTGCTTGAATCTTGGCGCGCCGATCGCCAGCAACGACGATACCGTGGGTTGCCCGAACAGTGATGGTTCCATGGTGCGATTCTATCCGACCAGCTCGGGTCCGTACTTGATCAGGGTCGGAGGATTCGGCCCGCTCCAAATCGGCACCGGAGTGCTGAATATCTCGCAGGGATTCATTGCCTACTCGAACGAGTCTTGCACATCCACGCAGTCCTTGACATACGGAACCCACGCGATTCGTAACAACTGTGCGTCGAATGACGGCGAACCTGTCACCTGCGGCCAGATCTACAATGATCTCTGGTTTACGATTTCCCCGCCGCTCAACTCGACGACGACCGTCAGCCTCTGTGGATCGGAATCCGACACCAGACTTGCGGTTTACTACTCAATACTTTCTCCGGCCTGCGATAATCTCTCACTTGTTGTTTGCGGCGACAACGAATGCGGCGACGACCCAGAAGTTTCCTTCGGTCGCGGAGGAATTGCCTTGGGAACCTACCTCGTCCGTGTCGGTGGCGCCAGCGTGTTTGAAGAAGGGCTGCTTCAGCTGAACATTGAGCTGCAGTAGCCCGCGTATCTTGTGTGATATTCGGAGGGCGCATCAAACGATGCGCCCTCTGTGTTTGTTGCACTCCGATGGCCAGTTTGAACAGCATTGCGGCAGTCAGTGTCAAGAAGAAAGGCGAACCTCACGGCTCGCCTTTCCTCATTCAAGAGGGCAGCCACATGGGCTGCCCCTACCACTGACTATCACTTCTCGATGTGCAAAGGCATCATCACCAGGCCCGCTAAAAGCTTCGGATAAAAGTCCGTGCTCTTCTGCGGCATCCGCTCGCCCAGCGACGCCACCTTCTTTAGATCGGAAAGGCTTGTCGGATTCAACAGGAATGCGGCCTGCCTGCCGTCACGTCCCACCATGTCAAGAGCTTCGCGGCGATCACGCACGTATTCCACATGCGATTCCGCTGCAAGCCTCGCTGCGTCAATGCCCAGTTCCGCTTCAAGAATTGTCTTGTGCAATATCGTTACACCGAGATTGCGTGAAGCCTCTGAAAGCCCCGCCAATTCCTTCCGTTCAACCATTACCGTCGTATCCTTCGGCTCAAGGAAATAGAGCGGCTCCTTCGTATCAAGCGCCCTCATGCCGAACACCTGATCCGTTCCCGCCGACTGCATCGCTGCAAACAGAGCCTCCTCGTTTGAAAAGGACTTCACGGAGAAATACTGCCCTAATGCAGCAACCAGCTTCGGGCCGGAGAAATTTTCAACATTCTTCACCACTCGATGTGTCGGCAAAATCACCAACCCCGGATCCTCCATTGGAAACAGACACATCATCCGATGATCAAATCCCTGCGCGCCCACAGGCTTCCAGCCCTTCTCCAAACACTCGCGCTTGTAGTTGCAGGCAGTCTCGTAACGATGATGTCCATCCGCAATGAACAGCTCGCTGGGAGCCAATAGCTTCTTTAGCTTTTCCACAAAAACCGGGTCTTCAACCGCCCACACCTTGTGCGTCTCGCCGAAATCGTCGGAACACTCCAGCATCGGAAGCTGCGCACTCGCAATCGAATCCATCAGCTTCACCGTCTCATGCACCGGATCGGAATAGAGCATGAAGATCAATTCGTCATTCGCTTCTAAGGCGCGAAGTAGTCTCAGACGATCCGCCTTCGGGCCGTCCAGCGTGCGCTCGTGCGAGCGAACATTCTGCTCATCCAATGCAACCGACGCGATGAAACCCTTGCGCGTAATCTCCTTGCCGAATGTGTGAAAGATCTGATAGTAGAGATAGAAGGCCGGTGTCTTGGCTTCTTCCAAGACTCCGCTCTTCAGCCACTCCCGATAGCTCCGCGCTGCAAGCGGATAGGTCGTCTCCGGATCAGCCCAAGTTTCATTGGACTTGATGATCCGAATGACATTGAGAGCGTTAGCCGAGTAGTAGCTCTCTTGAAGACCGCGATTGATCTTGTCATAGGGCTGCGTGACCAAACTGCTCAGCTGGCCCTGAAACTCAAATGAATAAGTGACTCCGCGAAAGGGTTCGATACGTGCCATAGTTGCTCCGAAGAAAATCCTAAACCTTTGAGAAAATATACAGAAACCGCGCAAATTCCGCAACCCCGACTGGTTGACTTCCCTGCCGAAATTGCCTATATTATCAAGTTACGGCCTCCTCCTGCTCGAACCCACCGGCCATCCCTCAGGCACTGGATTTAGGAATTTTTCGACTGGAATTTCCCCGATGCGCCAACCCGAAGAACTCGTCTTCCTCTCTTCCATGCTGGGCAAGCCCGCCTATTCGGGGACGCTCGGCACGGGCATGGGCCGAGTCTGGGATGCCGTCGCACAGGTCACAGAACTCTTCCCCGAACTGAGGGGCTTGGTGCTCCGCAACGGGGGTCGGCTCGTGCTCTATCCGGCCTCGCGTTCCGAGTACATGGAACTGCTCAAGAAGGGCAGGCTATCTGTCGAGGAGCACAAGATCGTCCCGCTGGCGCTGTCGCCCGATGATATCTCGATTCGGGACACGCTTTGGGATCGCCAAATCGTGGATGTCGAAGGGGCCAAAGTCGTTCGGGTCAATGATGTTCAACTCCTCATCGGCGAGCGCCAATGGGTCGTACACGTGGATGTCGGATTCTCAGGACTTCTCCGTCGCATCGGCACGGAAAAGACCGCGCGCACGCTCGCCAAAGCGATGGGCCGAAAGCTCGAAGATGAACTGATCTCCTGGAAATTCGTCCAGCCCGTCAGCCGGTCGGAAGATGCGCCCGGCCCAGTCCGGCTCAAGATTGGCGCCCAGCGACTTCAGGAACTGCACCCCGGCGAGCTCGCGGACATCCTCGAAGAACTCGACCACGGCCAGCGCCAAGTCGTCGTCGCTTCAATGGACCCGGAAATGGCTGCCGAAGCGCTCGAAGAGACCGACTACGAGGTGCAGAAGGCCATTCTCGAAGGCATGCCGCCCGAAAAAGCCGCCGAGATCATAGAGGAGATGGAGCCTTCTATGGCCGCCGACCTGCTCTCCGATCTCGATGAAACCGCTTCCGAGCAGATCATCCAGAACTTCGAGTTCGAGGACGAACGCGCCGAAGTTGCGGAACTCATGTCTTATGAGGAAGAGACCGCCGGCGCCTTGATGACCACCGACTTCCTCGAAATTTCCGAAAACGAAACCGTCGCAGATGCGCTCGATCTCCTGCGCGACAATGCCGAAGAGATTGAAGCCTATTACTACGTCTACGTGCATGACGACGACGGGAAACTGCTCGGCGTGATTTCGCTTCGCGGCTTGATGCTCACTGATCCCGCGCTGCAAATCGGCAACATCGTTTCAAGCCGCCTGATCACCGTACCGCTCGACGCCACACTTACCGATATCGCCGAGACTTTCCTCCGCTACAACTTCCTCTTCATTCCCGTCGTGGATGAAAACGGAATCCAAAAAGGCGTCGTCGGCTTCAAAGACTCCCTCGACGAACTCATGCCCACCCTCTGGAAAGCATGGAAAAAAGATTGATCGAAACTTCATACATCATATTTCATACTTCACATATCCTATGACCTTTTCTGAATTTCAACTCGATCCGCGATTGCTTCAAGCCGTTGAAGCGGTCGGCTACGAAAAGCCCACGCCGATTCAGCAGCAAGCCATCCCGCTCGTGCTGAAAGGCGAAGACGTCATGGGCGCCGCGCAAACCGGAACCGGCAAATCTGCCGCCTTCAGTTTGCCCAT
>JADLDM010000153.1 GCA_020846695.1 bacterium
CGCGCGTGTAGCCGGATTCATGCAGAAATGCAATCAGCGATTCGCGCGGCAGCGTTTCACCTTTGGAGAGCGTGTAGGTGTTGCGCGAAATCTCGGCAAGATCGGGAAGTGGATCGAGCAATGCCGCGGCGGGTGCGATGATCAACGGCTGCTCGGTGCGCGTCAAGGTCAGCATTACTTCCGCGCGTTCGGACAATTCAATCGGATTCAGTTCGCGGTGATAGTCGGGCAGCCCTGGAAACAGACTCGTGATATTTTCGCCAAGCAGAATGGTCAGGTCGTCCGCAAATTCTTCTGCGTCTTCGAGTGTTTCGGCGACGAGCAGAATGGGCCGCTTCAAACTCTCGAAGAGGTAGCTTGTCACCAGCACGGGCAGTGCGCCGGGAACATTCTTGATTAATACGCCGTGCTTTGCCGAGGCGACTTCTTCGGCCGCGCGGGCAAATTGAGCGTAGGAGTAGATGCGTTGTTTAAGCCAGTCCATTATGAGTTGCTTACCACTTCCACTTTGATTCGGTCGGGGTCTTCGAAGAAGACGGCATAGGAGTCGGGGCCGCCGGCATGAGGATGGCGGTCTTCGTAGAGAATTTTCACGCCGCGCGCGCGAAGTTTCATCGTGAGTTCATCAATCTGTTCCGTGCAGTCCACTTGAAAGGCGATGTGATTCAATCCTGTTCTGCAACGATGATAGGAGGGGGATTGAAAGCGATCTTCTGTTTGCACAAGGACTATGTAGCACCCCCGCTCTTCCGATTTCGGTCTGAAGCTGATGCCCTTGTCCCAGAGTTGATAGGTTTCGTAGCCGAAGACATCGCACAAAAGCCAACCCCAGAATTCGCGCGAGCGACCCAGGTCGGAGACGTAGAGTTCAATATGGTGAAGATCGCCTATCATTCTTTGTCCTGCGACTTTTTCTTGCCTCTTAACGGCACCCAATCCGCGACTTCGCTCAGAAGTTTCTCGCCCAGCACTACACTCGGATCGCGCGAGCGGAGGCCAATCTGCTTGATGTCTTCGACCGTGAAGATCGCCTCACTGTCGAGTTCGAGAATTTTTCTAAGAAGTCTCTGCACATTGCGGCGTTTTTCGGCGATGAAGAGCACGTCAATGTCGCCGCTTTTGGTTTTGCCATCCAACTGCACGACGGCGTAGTTCATGTCCCAGAGTTTTTGCGCGAGGCCGACGCCGCGACGCGAGATGACGCGCACCATTTGATTGCCTATTGCAACGCGCGATTCAATGTAGATACCGACGGTGTTGCCCGCCGCGAAACCGGCGGCATAGACTACTGCGAGATACCAGTGCTGAAGATTGCGGATGACTTGACCGGCGACATTGATCCAGATCAAGACTTCAAAGAAGCCGATCAGCGCCGCGAGCAGGCCAAAACCGCGAATGATGGAAATCGTGCGGAAGGTCGAAAGGCTCTGATCCAACACGCGCGACAAAAAGATTGCCGTGGCGAGCAGCCAGACTTGTTCCGCGCCGGTGCGCGTCATCCATTCCGCGATGTCAGAAATCCAGTTCATGTGAAATGGCGAAAGGCGGAAAAGTCCGCCGGATAGATGGTCATGCTTAGGATTGCGTCAGGGTTTTTGAAACATCCACTCCATTTGATCGCGAACTTCGCGTTCGTGGCGCGCGACGAGTTTCTTCAATCGCTTTTCCGCTTTGGGTTTGTTGCCGGAGGATTCGAAGCGCCACCAATAGCGCTCCTGCACGCGCTTCCAGATCAGCGATGTTCGGCTCGGTGGTTCGGTGAGAAGGAAAATGGTTGGGGCTTCGCGCTCGCCAAGTCCGGCGATGATGGCACGCGCGGTGGATCCGTCTTCAATCTCTTCCTGTTGGAGTTCGCGCAAATCCAAGAGGTTCCCGCGCTTGATGCGGAGACTGTCAGCCGCGAGCTTGAAATCCGCCGCGAATTGGCTTGAGTCTGCGGTTGCGTGGCAGATGATCTCGCCCAGCGATTTCGCGTTTGAAACGATTTCGACGGACTGCGCAAGCAGTGTGGTTGTCCACAGCAATACACAGGTTATCCACGAAAAAGTTAGAGAGTGCCGTGCAAATCGCGCACATTGATTTACCAGATTTCGGTGTTCGTCCACAGTTCCTCCCAGTTTGTGAACAAATGAGTGGATAAGCCGACTTTCTTGGCGGCTTCGATATTCCGCGGAATGTCGTCAAGGAAGAGAATTTCTTCGGCGGGACGCGCGGCCTGTTCGACAATTCTCTCGAACACACCGGGTTCGGCCTTTAGATGTCCGATTTCATAAGAGAACCATAGCCGATCCACGTCGGTGACATAGGGGAAGTTCGAGCGAAACCAGTCGTGATGCAGCGGATCGGTGTCCGAGACAATCCAGACCTGCCCCATGCTCTTCAACTCCTCAAGCCCCTCCTGCGCGCCAGGCATTTCATCGAAGATGTCGCACCATAACGCGCGCAGATGATCGCGCGCATTGGCGGTTTTCGGCCAGTGCAGCCACTCACGCATCTCTTCAAGGAAGGTATCCGCCGTACACCGCCCTCGTTCCAGCTCCTTTTTCGCGTCGCCATGTATGTATTGCGCGCGAATCTCTTGTGCGGTTCGCGTGCCGCGCTCCGCCGCACCCTCGCAGAAGCGGTCAAAGTCCAGCTTCAGCAGGACATTTCCAAGATCAACGAGAAAGAGGCGAGGGGGCATGGGGGAAAGGGGGACTCTGATGTTGTGTGATTTTATGGCGATTGAATCGCCGAAGACTCGTGTGACTTTGTCACACAGTGAAAATGGGCGGTAGATAGCCTTTGTCGTGCAAGATGTTGTTTGTGTTGTTCTTACATATGGCTGTGGCTTCCGGATCCGTTGTCGCGTGTGTACGTCAAGCCCAGTGCGGCACGTATTTGCTTAACTTCGGGGAGTTGTTGTCGGGGTCAGCATCCCTGATCAACCCCGCATTTTTCGCATCCTGAATGATGCGTGTGGCCTTCGCTGCCTCCTCGTCTCGCAGGCCAAATCTCTTGCGCACACTTGTGTTCGTCAAGTACTGATTGGTCACGCGCATCAGGCATGCGTGGAGATAGCAAGCCCAGTTTCTTTCTTGCCTATCCATATCTTCGAGCTTCTTCGGTGCAAACAGAGTTGTCCTCGTATGGCCGTTCAAGTCAACAAATGTTGGTGCGGGAAGCTGGTATAGCTCTACCGCCGTCACTACCTTGTCAATGCCGCTACCGCGTTCCTCGCAAAGCGTAAGCCGTCTCATTAGATTCGCAAGCTTGTCATTTCTCGACCGCGGAGGAGAATCCAGAAAGCGTGACGGTTCGATTAGTGGTGAACCTGGATTTGTAAACTCGATCCTGTCAGCGAATATCTCAATTGTCGGACTACTGCCAGATATTGAGAAGTCTTGGTGAATCAGTGCGTTCGCGGTCAACTCTCTGATCGCGATGTCAGGATAGGTCGGCACAACTACTCGGAGGGCATCTTTTATGACTTCGTTTGAAGGAAGCCACGACTTAAGAAAACCCAACAAGCCAACGAACCCTGATGCGTAGCCCCTGCTTCCAGCTTGCTCCCTAATCGTTTCTGTGCGCCCCGCGCCTCTGAATTCAATGAGGCGAATTCCTTTTCGTGCAAGACTGTCAAAATCTCCGAGGTTTCGTGCGAAGAGAACTGCTCCGAGATTGCTGATAGATATTCCACTCTCGTTGTGCATGAGTATCTTCTCTTGAACTAATCGTTCAAACACCGCATCGTTGGAGTTGGGAACTGGCTCGTTGAGGAGTTCATAATATGACTTAATATCAATCATCGAAAGCGCTTCTTTCAACGAAAGCCCTTCTCGCGCTATCTCCGTCTCAAATTCATACTTCTGAAGCCGCTTCCAAAGCTCCCGTTCTTTTTCGGGGTGGTTCTTCAGATTCTTTGTCGTGCCTCCAATTCGCACGTATTCGTGCTCTTCAAATCTCACCGGCGCATACTTGCAGGACGGAATCTGTAGAATTACGAAGTCCTTCTCGTCATACCTGATTGAGATAAATTCGAAGTTTACTTGAGGGTGAAGTCCACGTAGAAGCCAGTTCTCGAGCGGTTCGTTTCCTTTTTTTGCGCGTTGCGGGTCAAATGCCGTCCCCACCAGCGAATGGTTCGTGTCATCAACACCCCAAACAATGTAGCCGAATTCGCGGCCGCAAAGCGACGCCGAGTTCGAAAGAGCAGAGACATTCTTGCCAATCTCTGCGGGGTCCGCCTTATTGTGCTTGAATTCCACCCACTCGGATTCCTGCTCCGTAATCAGGAACTCCAACAGGCCTGAAACCTTGTGCTCCATCTTCTTATCTCTTTGTGATCCCTGAATGCGCACGTTGCTCTACTCATCGATCTGAAAACGCGTTACGCGATATGTTTGTTAGCCGGTACGCAGGAGCTACTTCTTCGTCCTCAGATCTTTCTTCAAAAGTACGTGGGCTTTGAGCGTCATCAAGAATTCAGTCCAGCCGGAACAGTTTTCGAAAGCGTAGCTAAGTAGTGAAGATGTCCACCCGGTTTCGGTGATCTTCAGCGTGACGAGACCCTTCTTCTTCTCTGAGAACTCAAATGTGACATGCGAGAGCTTGTTTTTCGATCCGTACAGCGGCCAATAGAACTCGAAATAGTTGTGCTTGGCAAAGGCTACCGGATAGAGCGGGAATTCTCCGTGCCCCTGAAAGGTCCAAAAGACCGGCTCGAGTTTCTCTGCAAAATCGCCGCGCACTTTTGTGACGAAATGTTTTTCAAGGTGCTTGGCTTTCGTCGCGGCGTCCCAGACTTTTTTCATCGGCGCGCGATAGGTCTGCGACACCGAAAAGGTAATCTTTCCATTCGCAACAGTGTAGTTCACGTCTTTCGCCATGAGAGTATTCCTGTGATGTTCAGAGGGGTTCTTCGCTACGCTCCCTTCCGAGGGCAAGCAGAATGACAGGCGAGGGGCGATTAGTCCTCGTCTTCTTCTTCGACATGACCTTGTTGAATCGCAGCTTCACCGCCGCGAATTTCGGGATGATGAATCTTGCCGCCAAGCGAGGCGACGTTCATCAAGAGAACCAGCAGCACGAGCATCGCGAGCATCAGACCGCCGCTCATCCAGATCGGCAATAGGGTATGCCTGCGCGTCAACCACCAGAGAGCAATCACCAACAGCGCGAAAGGAATCATGATATTGCGCGCGGTTTCTGCGAGCTCTTCATGTTCGTGAATGCGAGCGTCTTCAATGCCCGGCAATCCTTCCACGATGTGCTCAGCATCTTCGCCCGTCAGGAAGCTCGCCGCAGTCAGCGCTGCCGTCGCAACCATAAACGCAAGCGCGACTCTTTGCCAGCGAACATCTTTGAAGCACGTCGCCAAACCCAACACCACCAAGCTCGCCATCAATCCCGCCATCGGATAGTGCACCAACACGATGTGCCAATGCGCCGCATTTACCGGTATCGGTATCATCTCGCCTCCCTGTCAATTGCGTGAGACTCTATTGCTTCTTGTAAATCCCGTCAAACAACATCCACCACTCGGTCTTCTCATCGCTGTATTGCTCGATGGTCTGACGCACCGAGCCATCGTCGAGCGGCCACATCATCATGCGTGAGCGCTCCGACTTGCCATCGGCCTCATAAGTTACGCCTTCGAGCACAAACTTTCCATCCTTCATCCCGCCTTCATAGAAGAAATACTGCCCGGCAGCGTCATTCCAGATCTGATTCCAGCGCTCGGTTTCGGGATTCCAGAAGTTGATGCTGACTCCGCCTGAGCCGCTGTTGGCGCGCCACGTTTCGTGAATGCGGCAACCGTGCTCCTGCTTTTCAATCCTATTCGTGCCGACGAACTGCCCGGTTCCCATCGTGAAGACGTTCCAATCGCCCACCCAGAAATCCAACTCCTTGTAACGGTCGTTGTATTCGCAGGGATAGGACGCGCGCATCAAATCGTCTTTGAAGCTCGCCCACTTCTCTGTTGAGCGGAGATTTTCGAGGTCCGTATCTTTCTCAAATTGCTCGAATTGTCGGAAGCCCGACGCGTTTGCTTTTTCAAGCCACGCGAAAGATGAATCCACTTCGCCCATCATGCTGAAGGCACAGGCTATGTTGTAACGCGCGACGGCCCTACCAAATTTCAACTCGTCGGCTTTCTTGTAGGCATCAATCGCGTCTTTCCACTTCTGTTGCAGATGGTTGCAATAGCCCAGCCGCCACCACACCAAGCCGTTGTCTTTCTCCTGCTTGGCGATCTTGGCGTAGAGCTTCCCGGCCTGCGCGTACTCCTGTTTTGCGAACAGCGAATCCGCTTCGGCCATGCTTCCCTTTTCCGCCGCGAACGACGCTCCTATATATAAGGAGAGGAGAAGAGCGATCAAGCCTGTTCTTGTGAGCATGGATCCTCCAGAAAAATATGATATATGAATGATGATATATGAAAGAGAGAGGGGAGAGTGACTTCTCTGACTTCATATTTCATATTTCATCCTTCATCCTTTTCTCACGCCTTGCGCATCACGTCCACGCCCCACTTCAAGTAGGCTTTCAGGTAGGTGTGGAATTCGGACCAGCCTTCGCACATCATGAAGGCGAATTTCAGGTCTTTCTGTTTGTAGCCGTAGTCATGGATGCGGAAGATGGTTTCGCGCGGGCCTTTCTTGACGAATTCGAAGGTCATGCGCGTCATGTATTTGCCGGCCATCGCCCGTCCGACGAACTCGATGCGCTCGTATTTCTTGTAGAGCGTCGGATACAAGTCCATCGTTTCGTCACCGAACTCTTTCCAGCACCACTTCACGACATCGAGCTTCTCGCTCCACTCGCCGACCTGCTTATCCACGAAATACTTTCTTACTTGCGCGCCCTCAGTTACTCCATCCCAGACTTTCTTGAGGGGCTGCTTGATAATGTGCGAGGTCGTATAACCAAGTTTCGTCTTCGATACGGGGTACGGGAGTTTGGGGTGCATGGGTGGGTTCGTTTACGATTGCGTCAGTGGTTTGCGTTGGTGGGGGCACAGCATGCTGTGCCCGTGAAAGGGAATGCGGTTAAGAGTTCTTCGAACTGTGCCTTGATCTTGATTGTCTAAAAGTACTGATCTGTGTTTATTTGCATTGGGAGTGTGATCTTGCCATCAGGGATTCTCTTTCGCTCTTCTGTGTTCACGAAGTTGACAAGGTAGATTACAGCAAACTTGGACAGCTTTACCATCTCTATTGTTTTGTTCATCATTTCATCCATCTCTATCTCTTCCTCGCCGAGTTTATTCATGTCGGATTGAAGAACTATCGTATATGGCGTCAGCTTTCTATGTGTCAGAGCGTTTCGAATGGATACGATCCTCGAATACGCATTGCTTCCAAAATCTTTGTAGATGTCAAAAAGGGCATACAGACTCAGGTTCTCGGTCTCTAACATTCGCGTTCGAAACTCGCCTTGCTCGACCCAGAACTCTTCCTTCTTGAATTGCACTGCTTTCTCGGGGAAGCCGATATCGAGGTAAGTGTTGACGAAACTTGCGATCTTGTCCAGAATGTTGTACGAAAGTTGGAAAGCGGACTTCAGAAGCCCCGAGTATATGTCGAATCTCGAGTAATCGTGGCAATTTGCCAGCAGTGTTCTTCTGCTTATATTGTCAAATTCGCTTGTTCTGTGTTGCGATTGCACAAGGAGTAGCCTTGCTGTCGCGTACTCTTCTTTGATTTGATTGATGTGCTTCGCGAGCAGGTGTGCCCTTGTTTGACCGTATTCAAATGGTGACAGGCCAGTCCCGCGCTCTTTCAATGATTCGATTACGGAAATGAAGATATCGTCGTCGGCTGCCCACTCGTTGGCTTTGTGATGGATGTGAAAATTCATGAACAGGTCGTTCTGAATGCAGAATTCGACATAGAACGACTCGAACTCTGACAATTTCGTCAAGTCAATTTCATCGTGGACGGGTCGCTGTCTAAGTACCTCCGGCGGAAATGTGCACTCTATTTCGCGAACCTTCTGTTCTGTTGCTCGGAC
>JADLDM010000154.1 GCA_020846695.1 bacterium
AGAAAGAACATTCGTGGGCAGTAGTTATTCTCTGCTCACGCTCCATGCAACCCGTGCCGGGTTCGCGTGGTGAGTGGACACAGACAGAGGACGGAGTACGCGCATGCCGATAGTTGTAAGCGGGAAGAATCTGACGATTGAGAGTGTTCATAGTGTTGCCCGCTGCAATGAGAAGATTCAGTTGGCTGAAGAAGCCGTTGCGCGTATCAAGGCGTGTCGCGAGTTTCTTCAGAAGAAGCTCGCCGCCGGTGAGACGATGTACGGCATCAACACGGGCATCGGCGAACTTTCGGAAGTCAGACTGGATGACAGTCAGACCAAAGAGTTTCAGAAGTATCTGATCTTTAATCACGCGGCGGGAATCGGCGATCCGATGCCGATTCCGTGGGTGCGCGGCGCGATGCTTGGCCGGATTAACGTGCACGCGCAGGGTTACTCCGCGTGTCGTCCAGAGATCACGCAGACTTATGTGGACATGCTCAACAAGGGCGTGACTCCTGTGGTTTGCTCGAAGGGAAGCGTCGGCGCGTGCGGGGATTTGGCGCCGATGGCGCAGATTGCATTATCGCTGATGGGTGAAGGGGAATCATTCTATCAAGGCGAACGAATTCCCACCGCAAAAGCGATGGAGCGCGCGGGGATTGAAGTTCCGGGGCTTGAAGTGCGCGACGGTCTGGCTTCGATTAATGGCAGCAATTTCATCGGCGCGGTCGGCAGTTTAGCGATTTACGATGCTGAGCGATGGTTGAAGCAGGCGGATATTGCGGCGGCGATGTCGTTGGAAGCGCTGCTTGCGAACATGAAGCCCTATGAATCCAAGATTCATGAATTGCGCGGTTTCACGGGCGCGGTTGCGAGCGCGGGGAATATTCGCAAGGTGATCGCGGGGAGCGATTTGACAACGGGCACAGTGAAAGTCAAAGTGCAGGACGCCTACAGTATGCGCTCGACACCGCAAGTAATTGGCGCGGCGCGCGATCTGCTTCGCTGGGCAAGACAGCAATTTGAAACGGAATTGAACGGCGTCAATGACAATCCGATATTTGTGGTGGATGAAGATCGCGTGCTGACGGGAGCGAATTTTCAGGGGACGCCGATCAGCCTTCCGCTCGACTCGGTGGGCACGGCGATCGCCACAGTGAGTGTGCTGTCGGAACGTCGTTTGAATCGCCTGCTCAATTCGTCGCTGAGTGTCGGTCTGCCCGCATTTCTCACGAAGGGCGCGGGAATGTATTCGGGCTACATGCTGAGTCAGTACACGGCGGGAATGCTCGTCGTGGAACAGCGCATTTTGTCGGCTCCGGCATCCGTTCTCTCAATTCCTGCGGCTGCGGATCAAGAAGATTATGTGAGCATGGGTTGGAACACGGCGCTGAAGACCTCGCAGATCATCGAGAATGCGTGCGGCGTGTTGGGAATTGAGTTCATTGCGGCGGCTCAGGCGCTCGACCTTCGCGGCTTCACAGCCGGCAAGGGGACTCGCGCCGCGCACAAAGCGGTGCGCGAAATCGTGGAATATCTCGACGTGGATCGCCCACTCTTCCCGGATCATAATAATATGATGGAAGCGGTGCGGGCGAATAGAGTTTTGGAGCGTGTTGAAGCAGAGATTGGGGAACTGCGGACATACTAACGCAGTCTTAATAAGATGACGACTTCCGATCTGCTTGCACAACTTGGGTTCAGCCATTACTGCATCGTGACAAATGTGGATTCCGTCACGGATGAGCAGGCTTTGCAGGAGCCCGCGCCTTCAGGGAATCCGATGAACTACGTGCTGGGTCATATTCTTTCGGTGCGCAATCGGGTATTCGAGAAGTTGGGTTTGCGGGTTTACTGGTCCGATGAGATTCGCAAGCTGTACAACACAAGTTGGAAGCGGGCAGACAAATCGAAGCTGCTCTCGCTCACTGAATTGACAAAGTGCGAGACTGAGACGCACGCGCAGCTCAAGTCCGCGATTGAGAATTTTGCAGGGCCGTGGGATGAGAAGTTTGCGGAGCCATCTGTCGGCGGCACGGAAACACTCGGGGAGTTTGTTCAGTTCTTTCTTCTGCACGAAACCTATCACGCGGGACAGCTTGGCTCTTTGCGTCGCACTTTGGCGCTGCGAGGCAAGATCGGACAGGTTGAAGACTGAGTTGGAGAGTGTGCCCGTATGAGCGCTGTTGAGAAAGCTTCGGGGTTGAGGGCTCGTGGGCCAAGATGAGAATTGGTTTTATCTGTTGGGGGAATTGTCGTGACGATTAGGCGAAGCCTTATCGGCATCGCTTTCGCGACGGCAGCCATATTAGTGGTTCCGTTGGTTGCAATGCAATTCACGGACGAAGTGAATTGGAGCGTGTTTGATTTCATTTTCATGGGCGCTCTGCTATTCGGATCGGGACTCGCATACGTTTTGATCTCACGGGTAGTGAATAGCAGCGCATACCGGATTGGGGTCGGGGTTGTGGTGGTGACGGGATTCCTGCTCATTTGGATGAATCTTGCCGTCGGGATCATCGGATCCGAGAATAGTCCCGCCAATCAGTTGTATGCCGGAGTGCTCGTGATCGGCTTTTTCGGCGCGGTCATCGCACGATTCAAGCCGCGGGGAATGGCGCGCACCATGTGGTTGACGGCGATTGCTCAGGCATTGGTTCCGGTGATTGCGATGATTATTTGGAGACCTTCACTGGATGACGCGCCCGGTATCATAGGAGTCTTCGTGTTGAATGGGTTTTTCGCTACGCTGTTTGTATTTTCGGCATTGATGTTTAGGCGGGCCGACGCGACCGTCGCAGAGTAGTTTCTCATCTGTTTCTGCGAAGAGCATTTGTTTGAAGAGTTTGTAAGGAGAGGTGGCCGAGTGGTTGATGGCACACGCTTGGAAGGCGTGCGTACGGGAAACCGTATCGGGGGTTCGAATCCCCCTCTCTCCGCGGATGGCTTAGCCCCTGACATTAGATTGTCGGGGGCTTTGTCTTTTAGGTGTGTTGGAGATGTAAGGTGAGATGTTACAAGGATTAGAGATTGGCTGTTAAGTGCTGCCAAACATCCGTGCATCACTTAATGTACCGCGTAAGTTATAAAGAAAAGAGCCCCGATGTTGGGGCTCTTGTGACTTTGTGAAAACACCATGTCGTAACGCGTTACGACATTTTTCGTTTCATGGTGGTCGTCAGACTTCAAAATGGGAGCTTGTCCATAGCCTCCCGCTTGCGTCCATTGGGTATGTGAGCATACACTGTTTCAGTGGTTCGGACGGATGTATGCCCCAATATTCGGGATACTGTGAACATGTCGATCCCGGCTTTGAGGAAATACACTGTCGCTGTGTGACGCAACGAGTGAACGGTGATCTTCCGGCCAAAGTCGCACAGGTTCACGTACTTCTTGAAGATCACGGTAATCGAGTTAGCCGTCCATTTGGGAAACAGCCGACCGGATCTCTTGGGTCCCTGCTCTATCAGCAGGTCATAGAGCTTGTCACCGATCTCCAGAACGCGATTGCGCTTGGTCTTCGTGTTGCTCGCCCGAAGGATGATTGTCCGCATCTCCAAGTCAATGTCCCGCCAATCGATCAGGGCGACTTCAGTTCTGCGGCAGCCAGTCAACAAAAAGAAACGAATCAGCCGTCGAAACTCCTCGTTGGTGATGACGGACAACAACTGCGCAACTTCCTTCTCATTCAAGTAGACCGCGTAGTCCGGCTCCGGAATTCTGACTGGTTTCACACCTCGGAAGGGGTTCTTCACTAGCCACTCGAGCTTCACGGCATACTCGAACCCTGCCTTGACAGCACGGTGGTACATGTTCGTGGTCGTTCCGTTCAAGCGTTGCAGCAGCCATGTCTTGTAACCTTCTGCGACCTGGTAGTTCACATCCTCCAGCGGAATGTCATCCGCATACTCCCGGAATTTCCAGAATCCCTGCTGAATGATCTCGCACGTGTTCTCGGCTTTGTTAGCCCGGCTGAACGCCATGTACTCGCGCTCAAGGTCGGGAATCCGCAGTTTGGAAAACTCGATCAGTTTCGCCTTGTGCTCGCGGGCTTCACGACGGCGTCTTTCACCCTTTGTGTCAATCGGTTTGTCCGGAGTTTGCCCTGGTTCAACGTCAAGCAACTTTGCGCAGAACTCATGGTAAAGCCGTTGGGCGGTATGCCGATCCGTGTTGCCAAGGGAGTACGTTTTCGACTTTCCGTCAAGTCGGTACTCGATGACCCAGATGTAGTTGCCCGATTTGAGCTGCTTGTGTCGTAAGCTTGCCATGGTCGTTCTATTCCTCCTCGGGATTGTCGGCGTGATGTCACGCGTGATGTTGCGAGAAGCTTGATTTGTTGCTTTGTGTGTCCTCGGGCGGTGTGATTTTGCTACCGTTACTTATGCCCCAAAATGATCCCGGAGGTTCGGCAGGGCGGTGTCGACTTGCCGCCCTGCCTGCGATGCCGTGCAGTCCAAGGGAATTAGTGTAAAATCAGAAGGGCCGCTCTCTGATCATCCTGCGGGAGGTGCTGTATCGCGCAGACGCACATCGTCCGATTACAATGCCGCCTCAGTCTCAGAGATCCATTGGCGAGGTGAGATCATTCGTTTCACAGACCCTTTGAAGCAGACCAGCGCCGCTCCGCAGATGTGCCACCCGCCGTCGTCCACCCAAACGTCCGCCCAAGTCAAGTGCCATGGTTTATCGATGCTAAACTTGACCTGCATTTCACACACGAATTCAACGAGCAAATCAATCTGTGCGGGCTTGCAACCGTCGAAGGTCGAGATGAAGAGGGAGAACTCTTCGCGCTCAATCATGATGCTCTCGTCGTACCATCGACTCCCATCTTCAAACTTGTGATTTTCAAGTTTCTCTTGAAGCCAATCAAGGGCGTCTTCTGGCGCATCAACGAGTGCGCCAAACTCATGTTTCAATTCTTCCATATTAGTAGCTCCTGTATCAAGTAGGTTGGTTTGATGATAGTTGTTTCCCGGCGCCGCCTTTGTCCATCGTCCGCCATATATGCACGCGACGACGCCGGGGTTAGCTGTTAGGGGTTGTTTGCCCCAGACACCGACCATGTTGTTTATCATGTTGTAGTGCTGATCAGTGTCTGGGGGCTTCAACTGCGGAAGACTACTCTTCGTCTTCTTCGTTGAGGATTTTGTCGAGCTCGGCC
>JADLDM010000155.1 GCA_020846695.1 bacterium
GGGTTGAAGGGATTCGGATAGTTCTGCATCAAGGCGAACTCCGACGGCAGAGCGGCCGGAATTTCATCGGCATCCAACGTCTTATGCAGCGTGATCGGGAGAACAAGCAGACTGTCCGACGAATTGTTGTGGACGAGAATGTTCACATGATAGGTCAGATCACGCAGCTCGTTCGGTTCGAGCAGAACGGAAATATCTCGGCTGGCTTCGGGCAACACGGATGAAATCAGCGGAGTAATACCGATCCAATCGGTGTGGAACTCTAACTGCTTCATCTCAAAGCGATCACCCTGCCCTGAGTTCTGCAAGACGCCTCCGAAGACGGTCAACATGCTGTTCCAGTCGGTCGTGATATCGCAGCCGCCGGCAGCATCGTCGTCCTGATCGGAGATTTCGGCGACGGATTGAAGCGAGCCGGTCATGGGGTGCAGTTTGCTAACGAAGCAGCCGTGCTGGTTTTCATCGCGATGGTAGATATAGAGCTTGTAACCGTCCGGGTCCTGAGCATGCCATGCGAATCCGGACTTGCGAAGATCGTTGCCGAAACGGTGAATTTCATTGCCGCTTCTGTCGAAGCAATAGACTGCGGTCAGATTATCGGCAACCCAGAACTGATCGAGCGCGGGATCATAGGCGATGCAGCGAGCCGGACTAAGCGGGCAAGGGATTGTAGTCACAAGATTGCCGTTGTCATCAAAGCCCTGAATCTCATGCACACCGTCGGTGCCGCCGTAGAGCAGGCCGCCGTCTGAAGCAAGGTCGTAATAGCCGAACTGACTTGACGTGGGCTGAACCACGGAACCTAAGTAGTTCCCTTGAAGATCGTAGCGATAGAGGTAATTGGGACCTGACGGGCCGGCGCCGCCTGAAACCCACCACTGATCATGATGAAAAGCCGCGCCGAGAATCTGCTGATCGCCCGTGTTCGCGGAAACATCGAGATGATCCACCGTGGCCCATGCTCCTCCTTCTCCACTTTCGTGAGAGTACTCAACTGAAATGCGGAAATCAAGCTGGCCATTTCCGGCATTTGTGATATTGAATATCTGCTCAGTCGGATCGCCGGGAATGTTCACATCCAGCGCTTCCACGGAGAGTGACGCCTCGGGATGAAGGAGATTGAAATTGGCGATTTCCGAACTGTCCATTTCGACCACGAAATCACTGATCACGCCGTCGTTGTATCCGAAGCGGCTTGCGCGGACAACGTACGTTCCGATCTCCACGTCAATCATGGTGAATTGACCGAGCGCATTGGTTTCGGCCCAATCCTCTTCGCCGTCCAAAGAAATCTGCACGTTATCGAGCGGGAATCCAGTCGCCTGATCAACCACAACTCCGCTAATTATGCCGGTCGCGCGACGTGCCTCGGTCGTGATCGTGACCGCGCGTTGATTACCGATTCCTTGAGCGCCGGAATTATTCACTCCGCCGAAACGGTATTGCAAACCGACGAGACTGCGAGGCATCGCGATTCCCACGGTTTCGTAGGGGGTTTCTGAGCCGTCGCCTTCAATGGACTGTGCGGTCTGATACTGGAAGATGAGAATACCATTGTTGTCGTCCGTCGGATAATACTCTTCATCGAGAAGAATCGCTTGAAAATCTACCGCGCTCGATGTAAACGCGCCAGTGGCATTCCATTCAATGACAAAGCGATGATTGGCTTCGTCATACTGCACCCACACGCCGTCGCCGGTGCCGTTGGTTTTCAGGTCATCCCAAAATGGCGACACGAACGCGTCCGGAGTCTGCGATCCGGGAATTGGATAGTTGCGGAACATGTCGAGATGCGCCTGACTTCCGAAGGCCGCCCAACCGTTTGAGCAGACCGTAATCGTATCGTAAGTTTCGCCGTAGAAGGTGAATGGGAAAGGCAGTGCGATTGCATCCGAGTTTGTCTGGCCGCTGGGCTGTTGCTCACCCGGGTCGGCAGATGCACGAGTAAGGCGCGTGCCGATGGTTGAGATGTCCGTCCACTCATAGGGGCGGGAGTATTCGTAGTCCGTGTCAATTCCATCGTAGGCATAGTAGCCGTAGGCATCGGGCCCTGTGGGATCAGAGGTTGAAGCCTGACCGATTGCAATCGCAAAGGCCACGGTGTCCGTGAAGCCTGCTGAGGTCTGAACGACAAGAGCAACGTTGCCGAGACTTCCCGGATAGGCGACGGAGTTGCCACGTATGGTCAGTTCGTTCACGCCGCTTTGCGCGGTGCTGCCAACCGCAATTGTGCCAAAGGAGCACTCGCCGTCGCTGACAGAGAGCAGACTGTGGCGCGAAATCAAGTGGCCCGTTACGCCTTCCATGTTCTGCCCACCTTCGTTTCGCACCGTAATGCGCAAGAAAGCAGTTTCGCCGGGATCAAGGCGATTGTTGTTGTTGCCTCCCGTGACCGCGTGAGAGACCCATGCGCAGTCCGCTGCCTTGACTTGGAACTCGCTCGTGCTGTAGGCCACGCCCGTCGCGGTTGTCACTCCGAATGTCAGTTTGATAACCTGTTCATGCCGCATGGTGTTGGCAAGCTGAATGCGGAAGGCTTGATTGCCTGCGGCTTGCGCGCCTGCGGCTATGTCAGGATACGTCGAATTGGTTTGCAGCAATGTGACTTCAGGATCCGTGCAGGTCATTTCTACCGAAATGGCGGAAGCAGTTCCCTCGGTGCCGAAGTTGCGCATGGTTACGGCGAGATCAATCGTTTCGCCGGGATTGTATTCGCCGTTGCCGTTGCCCGATGTGCCGTTCGAATTGTCGTCATCAACGGACACGCTTTGAACGGTGACCATTTCCGGCGCATTAACGCAGGTGATGTCGGCAAGATAGGGCTTGTGGTTGCGCTTAGAGACCGTGATCGTCATGAGGCCCTGAGTGTTTACGGTGACGGGCATATCCACAAAGCCGCCGGCATCGGTGAAGTCCTTGACGAAGGTTTCATCGCCCTTGTGAATCACGACCAGAGCATCGGCGATGGGTTCGTCCGTCGCGGCATTTACAACTTGCGGTCTGACGCGGCGCGCACCGACGTTTACGGTGGAAGGATGCGTGACGTTCATGACCACGGGCACATCGGTCCACAGCGAGAGTCCGGGATCGCCCATCAGGTTATTCCAACGGGTGAAGCGGCGCGCCATGTCATTGTTGCTCCCGGGGAAGGCGCGAATCAACTCGACCTTGGCGCCGGAAAGCGCGGTGCCGAGATAACGAACTCCGACGTTGCAGATGTAGTAAATCAGCCCACCTGCAACGGTGTTGTTGTAAGAGACGTGCGTGTTCCACGTGGCCGTGCCGATTCCGCAGACGCCGCCTTTGGGAGCGGTTGCCGTGCCTGCTTGAAGCCATGCTTCGTTAAGGCCGGATCCGTCATAGTCCCCTGATCCACAGGTGATTGTGAGGGCAACGGGAAGTTTTGGCGTTGATGACATCGAAGTTGCAGCGCTCGCATCCATTTCGCCGACTACCGTTCCGCGCCAGAGGAAATACGAAACGCCTTCGGTGAGGCGCTGGCCGATCAGCGTGTTGCTGACATTGCCGTTGTGCGTGGAAACCGAAGGATTAATGACTCCCGTGTAGTTGCGGAACATATCCGCACCCCACAGCGCCATGATCTCATTGGAGCTGATACCGCTTCCGGTTCCGGCGTAAAGAAATGCGCGCTGGAACCAAGAGGGGTCATCCATGTAGGGAGTACGCTCGTAGATAAACTGCTTGTTGACGACCGTGGCGAGCTGTGTGGCGCTGCTTGCGGAGAGTCTGCCAATGCCGATCTCTTCGTAGTCGTCGTTGCCGATCAAGTCCGCGTAGCCGTGATCATAGTCGCCGTCCCACTGAACGTCGCCTGTCGGCACGGCAAAAGAGCCGTTTACGTCACCGATGATGCAGGCGAATTCGAGCGGCGGATCCCAGTTGTTGTACGAGTTGGTAAGAAAAGTTCTGAGTGACGTGGTACTCCAGTTGTTGCGCGATTCACGAGTAACTGTGAACCCCAAACGACGCTTCCAGTTGCCCAGCGAATCACCCCACGCGATAGCGCTGGTGTTGTCATTCGTGATGATGACGTAGCTGCCCGGGCGATAGTCGGCGTCGTCCAGAGCATTCTCGTCGAGATTCGCGATCAGATCCTGATACAGCGGAACCCAACGGCCGCTGGGGCGACGGGGATTCAGTAACTCGTTGTGGCCGGGAGTATCGTTCGCGACCAACTCAACCTGAATATCGGAATAGAAGCGCGCCTGACGTGTGAGCGGATTCACTTGCACGGGATAGATCGTCACGGTGACGACGCGGAAATCGCGAAAGATCGCGGGCTCGCTCATTTCCGCAACAACCGGCGGATACCAGGCGTCCACCGCATAGACCTCAGCAGCCTTCACGGGTTCGCCCCATGCCGGTGACTCCTCTTCGCGTCCGGGAATCGGATAGAAATCGTAGGACTCGGTATAGTCGTTCGCATTCACGTGAAGCTCGATGGAACCTGTGTTCGGGATTCTGTAGATGCGCGTGACGTGCGGAAGGGCCGGGTAGCCCTCTGCATTCAACACGGGTTCACCGGGCACGTCCACGGACGAGTAGGTTTCGCCGTTCATGCCGAGTGTCTGAACCTCAAAATCACTATTCTGCCACTGGATGGAGGTGTATTCCGGGCTGGCGCTCTGAATTTGGAGCGCACTGGATTGCGCTCGCGGCGACGAGGCTGCGAGGGCCAGAGTGAAGCAGACCAGAAGACTGAGACTCCGTGCAAAGATGCGAAACATGGGGACCTCCGTCAGACGAGGAATAGAATGGTAATTGCGGCGCATGAAAGATAAAATAAGATGACTTTGGTCAGAAATTCAAGCCTCGCGGCCAAGTTTGAAAAACAACAAGATAGCTTGCGATATTGCAGGGATTGCACGATAGCGCAAGGAGAGCGCAGCGGCTCAGAGTGCGATCTCGTGCCGCACAAGTGTTAATCTTTTATTACTAAGCGCTTATGGAAGAGGAGGTGAGGGGATTTGCTCACCGCTTCCCGATAGTGCACGAGGTGTGCCGGGGGCTTGGCATTTGGCCGGGAGAGGCGTTATATTCTGGTGAGGACTAAACCCACAGACCGCCGTGGACGTTCAGAACGGCTCCCGTGATATAGGACGCCTGGTCAGAGGAGAGGAAGAGGACCGCGTCGGCGAGGTTGGTAGGCGCGCCGACATGGCCAAGCGGAACTTCGGAAGGCATCCAATTTCGCATCGCGCGCGTCATCGTGTCGTTTTCGATGAATCCGGGATTCACGACATTGACACGAATACTCTGCGAACCGAGATCACGGGCCAAGGTCTGTGCCATAATCACGACTCCGGTCTTTGCGATGGAATAGGCACAAGAGACGTGCTGCGATCCGACGCGCTCGCTGTTGGTGGAACCGATGAAGACAATCGAGCCGCCTCCTTCATGCTTCATGATGCGGGGAACGGCGCGCTTGGTCACGAAGAAGGCGCTTAAGAGATTGCCGCGCAGCATCAAGTCCCACTCGTCAGCGGTAGTTTCGAGCAGCTTCTTGACTTTGAAGGGTCCGGCGTTATTGACGAGAATATCCAAGTGAGAGAATTCCGTATCAAATTTTTCGAAGAGCGTGTCCGCGCCGGATTCGGTGGAGACATCCGCGCGAATGGATACCGCACGGCGACCCATGCCGCGAATCCATTCGACCACTTCCTGCGCCGAGTCTTCGCGTTCGAGACAATTGACTGCGACGTCGGCTCCGGCTTGCGCAAGCTTCAACGCGATCCCGCGACCGATACCCCGGCTTCCGCCCGTAACCAGAGCGATCTTCCCCGACAGGTCCTGCTGAAATTGAGTCATCGAGTCTGCTTCCTGCTTGCTTTGGTTGTTTCCATCGTTCCCGTGTTCGCCCAACCCTTGATTATGAATATTACCGCGCCGACGTCGGCCGGTGACAGTGTGTTTTTCCGCGTGCAGATTCCGTCGAATTATTCCGCGTTACGTCCGCCCGCGATTCTGGTCGGCTGGCACGCGCTTGGCGGAACGGAGCACGAAATTTTCGATCGCGATTTTGACGAAGAGTGCGAAGTGCGCGGTTGGATCATCGCAAGCCACATGGGACCGAATGACCGGCACTGGAACACGCGATTGCCGCAGCTACATTGCCGCGCGATGCTCGAGTGGATTGAAGAGCGCTATCCGTTTTCTCGCGATTCAATTTACATGGCCGGCGGCTCGATGGGCGCGGCGGCAGGACAGGTGTGGCACAACAACAATTGCGCGTGGGACGACTACCTGATCGCGGCGACGGCGGGTGGTTCTCAAATCCTGGATTGCCAACTCAGGCAGGAGCAGTATCTCGCTTCGGGCGACACGAATCGCTCGATGCGCGCGGCCTTCGGAGGATTTCCATTTGAATCGGATTCCGTCGCTTACGAATATCATCGCTACAGCGCGGTGCACTTTGCAGATACTACGGAGTCCATGCACTTCAACGCGCTAACGATTCCGGTATGGAGCACGTGGGGAGCGGAAGAATTTGAATGGAACGCATACGGCTATGCCGCGCAGGATTACGCGATTCTAAGACAAGGCGCGGCAGAATCACACTTCAACGTTGCGCCGATCGCCGGCCACGGCTTTCCGCTGATGTGGGCGCCGGGCGTCTGCGAGTGGTTCGCGCAATATGGCGCGAGGAGATTTCCCGACACGCTTGCGATTGCCGCAGATGAAGACGGCTCGTATTTCTTCTGCAATGTCGAGCTTGCGGATCGCGCTTACATGTTTGCGAGGGCCGACGTCAGGAAGAGCGCGGATCAGAAGCGCGTGGACGTCACGCTGATTCAGAACGTCGCGCTGCTGGACGTGCAGTTCGTGTTCCCGTGGCGCGAACTGGACACGCTGCGCGGCACGTGGACAAATCTCGACTCATCGGTTTCCGCGATAATGCGGCTTAGCAAGCTTCCTCCGCGCGTCACTGTTACAATCAACGGCGATTCAAGTGCGACAACGCGCGAGGGAACACTCGACCTTCCGCTCTTCGATGAGATGGAAATCGAAATCATCTTTGGCGAACCGCTGCCGCGCGAGATGTTCGACTTCCGCGTTGCGCTGGCCTATCCCAATCCGTTCAATTCAAGTGTGACGCTCTTACTCGAGAGCAGCGCGCCGGCGAAGACGGAGTTTTCACTTTACAACATGCTTGGTCAGCAAGTCTACGCGGATCGTGTTGATGTTCCGGGAGGCACGTCCTCGATTCGACTTTCGCTTGATGAACTCGCAGCGGGAGTCTATTTCGCTCGACTCGGACATCATTCCAAGCCTTTCAAGCTCGTGTTGATTCCTTAGCGCTCCGATCGTGCCCGACTATACAAGAGTGTGAACACGCGAGACAACGAGCTTTGATAGAGCAAGCGTGTTCTCGAAATCCGGCCAGTAGAGCGTAGTATTGGGCGAATGAATGTAACGGCAGGGACATGCGATACAGCCTGAGAGTATTCCCGCGCGCGAGCCGTGGATTGCGCCGGCGTTTGTTCCGCCGTAGGTCGGCATCTTGATCTGATAGGGAAGATTCGCCTGCTGCGCGCAGTCAGTCATCAACTGCACCATGCGGCGCGGCACTAACACAGATTTATCGGCGACCGTAATCACGGGCCCTTTGCGTTGAGCACAGGGCCTTTTCTCTTCGGGAACACCGGGGAAATCGGAACCGATAGTTCCCTCGAATGCAATCGCCACTTGAGGATCTATTCCGAAGGCCGCAGGGCCCGCGCCGCGCAATCCAACTTCCTCGCTGGTCGCGAAGTTTGCGTAAATTTCCAGAGGAGTTTCAATCTCTCCTTTCGCGAGAGCTTTCAGAATTCCGATCAGAGTTAAACAGCCCACACGATCGTCAAACGCTTTGCCGTTGAAGATGTTGGGCGCCATTTGGCGAAATGGGTATTCGAGCACACCGGGATCGCCGATTGCCGCGCCTAATTCGTCGGCTTCCTCAGCAGAGTTCGCTCCGATATCCACGAAATAGTCTTCCGCGGGAATTCCCTTTTCCTTCTGCGCAGGAGAGAGCACGTGAGGCGGAGCCATGCCGACTACTCCGTGATAGAATTGCCCCGTGCGCGATTGAAATTTCACTCGGTGCGCAGGAAAGATTCTGTCGTCCCATCCGCCAATTGTGGCGAAGCGAATGAATCCGCGGCTGTCTATGTGACGCACCATCACGCCGATTTCATCTGTATGCGCATCGAGCATCAGCCGCTTATCCGACTTGCCCTTGCGCCTTGCGATAAGATTGCCCAGCGCGTCCTCGCGGATATCATCCACCCACGGCTCGATAGTCTGACGGATAATTGCGCGGACGTCGTCTTCGTAGTTGGACGGTCCGAAGGCTTCGCTCAGTTCGCGAAGTTTCTCTTGAAATGAAAATGACTTTGCATTCATGTGTATTAGTGTGGCTTGCGGAGATTCAGGGCCTGTCGCCAGCGCGCGGAGAGAATCGGATCCTTGGTTGATTCGTATTTGCTTTTCAATTTGTCAAAGCTCTTGTCATCCATTGTGGCAGCTGCTCCGAGCAGCGCGGCGCCCTGCACATTCGGCGCCGGATGCTCCAAATACATCTTGAGAAATGCCGCGAGAGCTTTGACCGAGTTCTTCTCTTCAGGCTTTGATTTCAGCTTTGCACCGAGAAGCGGCGTGACAAGAAGGAGAGACTCAAGGTATCTTGTATCGCGCTCGCGTCCGCGCGCTTGGAGTTCCTTGACGACAGAGCCGGGCTGCTCGGCCAGAGCGAGAATGGCCGCGCTGCGAACGGTGTAGAGCGAATCTTGAAGCGCGTGAAAAAGCGGAGCGTATCCATTGGGAGACTTCAATTTGCCGAGCGAAACCACCGCCGATATGCGTTGACGTTCATTTCCCTTTGCGGAGAAGTCAGAGAGAGTTTCCATCGCGGATTGCGCGCCGACGTCGCCGAGCGCGCGCAAAATGGAAGGATAGAGAATCTCATAGGAGGGATCGCTGAGCTTTTGCATTAGCAGCGGTGCAGAAGGCGCATATTTCAGATCGCTGTAGAGTGTGATCGCTGTACGGCGCGCTTCGGGATGAGTCTGATTGAGCGCGCGCTCGATGTAGGGAGCGGCGGAATCGGGAAACTCCTTAAACAACTCGCTTACAGCGCGGCGTTCGAGCGATTCGTTCGTCGCGAGCTTGTTCTCCCCCACCCACTTCACGGCGCGCGAGCCGATTGCCTTCAGCGCAAGACGCGCGCGACGAACTTTCTCCCGGTTGTCCGTGACTTCCCAAAGCGAAGCGTCCTTGAAAAGATCCTCAATCGGGCGCGTCGTATCTTCGGGAACGAGCGCTACTTCGACGGCAGCTTCGCGCGGGCGCGTGCTATCATAGGCAACGTCAATCGCATAACCGAAAAGATCATTCGTCCAGAGAGCGGAATCACGTCCCTGTGTTCCCGTGTAGACGTCGTGTCCTTCGGAATCCACAAAGAGCGCGAGGTTGCCAAATTCACGGGCGGGTCTTGCGCCGCCATGAGATACGGACGGTTCTGAAACGGAGTAGAGATCATTGCCCGCGTCATCAAGAAAAATCGCGGCGCTGTTTGTGATGGCCATGCCCTGACCGCCGGAGGCTGCGTATTGATCGTCGCCGTAGCCGTCGTGCAATATGCCGACGCTCAGATCGTGCGCGGCGCCTTGACTTGGACCGAAGCGCGCGGCATAGCGATCATCGCCTGAAGTCTCTTCGAGAACGCCGCAGGCGAGATGGATGCCCGCGCCCTGTGAATATTGTGTGGCGCTGTAGCTGTCATTGCCCGCCTCATCAATCAGCGCGCCAAGCGAATACCAGTAGCCCACACCCTGCGCATAAATCTCGGCGTCATAGAAATCATTTCCTGAAATGTCGCGCAGCACCGCGATGCCTCCCGCTCCGCGCGGACGAGCGCCAGTCGCGAATCCTTGTGAGAGAGAGCGAAAATCCTCGGGGCGCAGCGGCTCGTGCCTGACCAATCCACCGGAGCGATAGACATCGTTACCTTCACCTTCGCAAAGCGATGCGAAACCGAATGTGGACGCAAAAGCCTGACCGAATCCGGAATCGTCGAAGAAATCACGACCTTCACAATCGGAAACAAAGGCCGCGCCGCAGACGGCAGCGCCTTGAGAAAACCAACCGGCTGTATAGAGATCGTCTCCTCCACCATCATAGAGCCACGACACGCCGCAGAACGCGGCGGATTGCGAGAAGCAGCCTCCGCGATACGTGTCATCGCCTTTCAAATCAATCAAAGCAGCAAGCCCCATAATCGCACAGCCTTGAGTCAGAAATCCGTCATCCGCGTATATGTCATTCCCATCGTAGTCTATCACGACTCCGAGCGATTTGCGGAGTCCGGCAACCGCCGAAGCGCAACGCGCATCGTAGCGATCATTTCCGCCGAGGTCGAGAATCAGCGCAAATTCTTCCGTGTAGCGATTGGGCCCTTTGCCGCCGATGACAAATCTTCCCAGAGGAGTGTCCTCAAACACAAGCACTTCACCTTCTACGCCGGGTACGGTCAGCGGTTTCTTCGGGTTTGGCGCGGGCGTAACGGGATTGCGGTTCGCCATTTCTTCCACACCACGCAGAAACGCGTAACCTGAAGCGGAGAGCGCAGAGCGGTTTATTCGCGCAAGCAAAGTCAAGACGCTATCCGAGGTAACCGGCTGAGTGGTATCGGGATCAATACCGAACGCGCGAAAGAGCGCGCCTTTCAAGCTGTCGTCGGACGGACTGTCTTCATCTTCGAACCAGAGCGGAATTCCGAGCAGAAGAGCCTGACGTTCGTCGGGCCTCAGCGAATCAAAGGACTGCTTGCGATAACCTTCGGCCAAGGTCAGGGCACTTGCGAGAGGCTCGAAAGGATGTGTGTTCGGATCGGGCGTGTGCGCGATTTGCGAATCAATATCTGCGTAGACCAACTGCGGACATGCGCAGTTCATGAGACCCGATATCTCCGCGAAATTCTTCGCGTCTCCGAGTTCAAGCAGGGCAAGCTCGCCGGATTTCAGAGCAAGATCGCGCGCGTGAAGCGGCGAGAGTAGAGCTTCGCGCATGGCCGGAAAGAGAAAGGTGTCATCCGGCATCCATTGGCGATCCGATTCAAATGCATTGTCGTCCAAGCCGAAGCGTGAAAGCGCATCCCTCACGCTCTTCTGAACATCGGCAGCAAGAACGGAGTTAACCCCGGCAAGGAGTAAGAGGATGACCAAACTGATTCTGATGAAGATTTTCATAGCGGCATCATATTCATTCGGGACGAAGGCTGATGATCAGGAGTGATTTTCCGGAGCGCTGAGACGCGCGAAGAGCATCGGATTTCGAAGTGTTGGAGAGACTTTGAAATGCTCCCCATTCAAGGGTGCGATTCTCAAAGGGCCAGCGCACGCCGGAGAGTGTTGAGCCATCCGCCCGCGGACAGCCGAACCAAGAGATCGTATGCCTTGCGGGAACGGTCAATTCACGCGAGGTTCTGCCGGAGAGAACATGCGCAACGGATGATCCGTAGATTAACAGAGGCTTCAGAGATCGAAAGGCAAACACGCGGCTCGCCGAATGGAGCACGTGGTCCACGCGATCTCCTTCGGCGGCGAGAAGCGCGAGATTCTTCAACTTCCTCTGTGTACAATAGCGCAACGCTTTCTCGAAATCCGATGTCGCCTGTTCTCGTTGTTTCAGAATGCGAGCGCCGCGCTTTCGCGCCCAGATCAGGTCTTCCCGACTTGCGCTGTCTAAATCGCCGATAACAACATGCGGAGTAATCCCCGCAAGACGGAACAGGCGCACTCCGCCATCCACCGCGATATGGAATCGAGAGCGAGATTCGACCGCCTTGAGCAAACGACGTGGCGGGTGAAAGCCACCCGCCACGATCATTGCGTCAAAGGAATCCGGCAGCAGGGAAAGCGCCAGACCGGACATGTTCAGTTTAGGCGTAGAGACCGCGAAGTTCGGACGCGACCGAGACCCGCTTTATTGCAACCATGAAGGCCGCGATACGCATCGAGGTGTTGTAGTTCATGTACGTCTCATAGACCGAATCGAACGCCTTGTTCATCATGACTTCGAGTTCCGAGTTGATCCGCTCGACCGGCCAGTAGTAACCCATGCGGTTCTGCACCCATTCGAAATAGCTTACGACCACGCCGCCGGCATTGCAAAGAATATCCGGAATCACAAAGATTCCCTTCTTGTTCAGAATCGCGTCCGCGTCGGAATCGCAGGGGCCGTTTGCTCCTTCCGCGATATAGCGAGCTTTGACCTTGCCGGCATTCTTCGCGGTCAACACGAGTTCAAGCGCGCACGGGCACAGCACGTCAACCTTCAATTCGAGAATCTCATCCGGTTTTTCCATTTTGGTTGCAAGCTTCGTCTTCTCCAGACCCTTCAGCCCCTTGTTCGCTTCTGCGTATTTCATGACTGCGGGAATATCAATACCCTGCGGGTTCTGGAAGGCGCCGAACTGATCAGAAATCGCGACAATCTTGCAGCCGTCTTCGTGCAGCAACAGGGCAGCGTTTCCTCCGACGTTTCCGAAGCCTTGCACCGCAACCGTCAGATTTTCCATTTTCTCACCATGCGCGGCAACGGCGCGACGCAGAGTGAATTGCAGACCGCGCGCGGTCGCGAGGACGCGTCCTTTGCTTCCGCCGATTTCCAGCGGCTTACCGGTCACCACGGCAGGCAAGTGCTCGCGCTTGTGCATGGAATAGGTGTCCATGAACCAGGCCATGATTTGCGGAGTGGTATTCACATCGGGCGCAGGCACGTCGCGATCCGGGCCAAACATGTCTTCAAGATCGGAGAAGAAGCGGCGTGATAGTCTTTCGAGTTCCCCCAAAGAGAGCTTGCCGGGATCCACAATGATTCCGCCCTTGCCGCCGCCCATCGGAATATCCGCCACCGCGCACTTAAACGTCATCCAGAAGGAAAGAGCCTTAACTTCGTCCAGACTAACTTGCGGATGATAGCGGACTCCGCCCTTGGCGGGACCGCGAGCGATGTTGTGCTGAACGCGATAGCCGGTGAAGGTCTGAATGGTTCCGTCATCCATACGAACGGGGAGAGTGACCTCTGTGCAGCGACGATGCTGCTTGATCATCGCGGTCTGGCTCTGGGTGAGCTTCAGCAGCGCTGCGGCCTGATCGAATTGCTTCATAGCATTGTCGAAGGCCGAGATGTGCTGCAAGCCCTCCGTGCGCGGATTGAAATGATCCGCTGCCTTTGACTCATGATGGGCGCGCCCTGAGGACACGATATAGGTTGCACCCTTCTTGTTGTTTTTCAATCCGCTCTTTGAAGAGTCCTTCTTTGCGGGTTCTTTCTTCTTCATATTCGTTCCTGTGTTTCAACTCCGTCGAATGCGGGCGACGGTGCCCGATAAATATGCGGGGAAGTCCCCTAATTTAAGGTGAAAAATGCTAACATGCCACCGGTATTTTTCCCGTCTCGGCGGTAGGAACTCCAGTGGGAATCCATGAAGGTGGATGGCGGCCTCTGATGCAAGTTGCGCTCGGCGACTCCGGCGCGCAGCAAGTCCACCGTTATAGCCGCGAAGAGATCGAGGTGCGGGCGATCTGCAGACACAGAAATCACCTGCGGGCCGAAGGTTGAGGAGAACAGAGCTGCGACGTCCTCGCCGACGGGGTAGTTATGGGTATCAATCATCGGGCCGATGGCGACGCGAAGCTTAGAGGGAGCAACTGCAAACTCGTCAACTAATTTCCTGACCGCCGCTGCGGCGATCCCCTTCAGTGTGCCTCTCCAGCCTGCATGAATCAGTGAAATAGCGCGCTTCTCGGCGCTGTATAAGAAGATCGGCGCACAATCGGCATGAGAGGTGACAAGCACAACGTTTGAATCCGTCGTGAGCATTCCGTCCGCACGGGCAAACCGTGTTTGTGGATTGAGAAATCCGGAGCCGCAGCGCTCGCGCGTAACGTGAAGAATCGTCGCTTCATGAACCTGATCAAGCGATACAACTCGTTCGGAAGCAAATCCCCTTTGCGCGGCCCAGACGATTCTATTTGCAATGATCGAGGACTCCTCTCCCCTGCCCCACGCGAGGGGGCCATTTGCAGTGGATGAGACGCCGCCGCGCACGCCAGCCCAGTCGGAGGGGATACTCCAACCCGCCAGTTGATTTTCTTCAGACCGGTTATTATATTGTAAGGTTAAACCCTTCAAGGAGACGGACATGGCCTATCAGGCGCTGGATTACTATCTGCTCGACGATTTGCTCACGGATGAAGAACGTCTGATTCGCGACACCGTGCGCGAGTTTGTAACCGACAATTTGATGCCGGTCATCGAGACCTGCAACAGTGAAGGACGCTTTCCGAAAGAACTGGTGAAGCCTGCTGCGGAACTCGGTCTGCTCGGCGCCCCCTATCCCGAAAAATACGGGTGCGCCAACCTCGGTCCCATCGCATACGGCCTGATCAATCAGGAACTCGAGCGCGGCGACTCAGGACTGCGATCTTTCGTCTCGGTGCAGACAAGTCTGGTTATGTATCCGATCTTCGCATTCGGCACCGAGGCGCAGAAGGACTACTGGCTGCCCTTGCTCGGCTCAGGTGAGAAGATTGGATGTTTCGGTCTAACCGAACCAGATTTCGGTTCTAATCCCGGCGGAATGCTCACACGCGCCGAAGACAAGGGATCCTACTATTTGCTCAACGGAAGCAAGGCATGGATAACGAATGGAACGATTTCCGACGTCGCAATTGTGTGGGCCAAACTTGACGGCGTCATCCGCGGTTTCATCGTCGAGACGGATCGCAAGGGCTTCTCCGCGCCGGAAATCAAGAATAAGTTTTCACTGCGCGCGAGCGTCACGTCCGATCTTGTGCTGGAAGACGTCGAAGTTCCGAAAGAGAACATCTTTCCCGACGTGCGAGGATTGAAAGGGCCGCTCTCGTGCCTGACCCAAGCGCGTTACGGAATCGCATGGGGCGCAACCGGCGCGGCCATGGCTGTCTTCGATGAATGCCTGCAATACAGCAAATCGCGAATCCAATTCGACAAGCCGATCGCGAGCTTCCAGCTTGTGCAGAACAAGCTTGCGTGGATGGCCACCGAAATTACAAAGAGCCAATTCCTCGTCTATCGTCTGGGCCAGTTGAAGGCCGCAGGTAAACTTCGCCCGCAGCACGTCTCGATGGCCAAGCGCAATAACGTCGGCACCGCGCTTGACATCGCGCGCGTGGGACGCGATATTCTCGGAGCCAACGGGATTTCAAACGAATATCAGACGTTTCGCCACATGGCGAATCTCGAATCGGTCAACACCTACGAAGGAACTTTCGATATTCACACGCTGATTATCGGCGAAGACCTCACGGGGATCGCCGCTTACGCTTAGCTCGCGGACTCAAGAACCTTCATCACTTCAATCGCCATGTCAAACTTGTTGAACGGCGGCATGAGATAGGTTCCCTGCACCATCGGCTTGGTCGCCAGCAAGAACTCCTGCGCGATCTCGACTCCAACCTTGGCCCCTTCGGTACCTGCATTGCGCATGCGCTCGCGGATATCGGAGGGGACAAACATATCAGGGATTTCGTTGTGAATGAACTCGGCGTGCTTCGACGAACGCAAGGGCATGATCCCGACGAAGATTGGAATCTTGCAGAACGACGCGACGCGATTCAGGAACACATCGAGAGTCTTCGGATCAAAGAGCGGCTGCGTGAACGCGAACTGCGCGCCCGCATCTATCTTCTGACGGAAACGGTCGTACTCCAAGTCGACGTTCGGCGAAGTTGGGTTCACCGCCACGCCAAGCAGGAAGTTCGTCGGCTCTTCCAGATCGCGACCGGTCAAGTCCTTGCCGCGATTTAGTTGCGTGACCATTCGCGAGAGCCCGATGGAATCGAGTTCAAACACTCCCTTCGCAAACGGATAATCGCCGACGGTCGCCGGATCGCCCGTTACCGCGAGAACATTCAAGACGCCTAACGTGTGCGCGCCGAGCAACTCAGATTGGAGACCAATCGCATTTCGGTCGCGGCACGACACATGCAGCAGGACATCCACTCCCGCGTCGCGGCGAATCAGGTGCGCCATCGCAACCGCGCTCATTCTTGCACGCGCTAAGGGCGAATCGGCAACGTTGATCAGATCTACCCCGGCCGCGCGAAGTCGCTGCGCATGACGAATGAAAGGCCCGGGATCCACGCTTCGTGGCGGATCAATCTCAACCGAAACCTGAAACTTCTTCCCAAGGTTCGCGCGAAAATCCGAAAACGGAAGTCCCCAATGCGGTCCTTCCATGCGCGTCTCTTCCTCAATCTCTCCAACTGAAACGCTTACGCGCTTACCTGGTTGACGGCCCTTCACCGCATCCGAGATCGCGCGAATGTGCTCCGACGTGGTTCCGCAGCATCCCCCCAGAAGCGTCACGCCGGCATCCGCAAGCTTCACCGCATACTCCGCGAAATACTGCGGTGACGCGAGATAGATATAACGACCGCCGATTACGCGCGCATTTCCCGCGTTAGGCTGCGCCGCAAGCGGCAAGTCCCCGCCCCGCATCCGCTCGATCACGTCCAACATCGCCTGTGGGCCCACCGAGCAGTTCGCACCCACGACATCCGCTCCGAATTCCGTCAACGCTTGTCTAACCTGCTCGGGCTTGTCGCCAACCAAAGTCTTGGCGTCCTCGGTAAACGTCATCGTCGCGACAATCGGCAAGTCACACACGTCCCGAACGGCGGCTATCGCTTCGCGCATCTCAACCAGACTCGAAATCGTCTCGATGATGAAGAGATCCACGCCGCCTTCGGCAAGACCCTGCGCTTGAATGCGAAAAGCCTCGCGCGCCTGCGACGGTGTCAGTGTGCCGATTGGTTGAAGCACTCTGTCCAGAGGCCCAATCGAACCCGCGACGTAGATGACGTCTCCCGCGACCTTTCGCGCAATCTGCGCTCCGAGCCGGTTGATCTCGCGAGTCTTCTTCTCTTCGAGTCCGTGATCCGCAATGCGGAACGGATTCGCGCCAAACGTGTTCGTCTCAATGATCTGTGCGCCTGCGGCGACGTAGTCGCGGTGGAGAGACTCGACCGCCTCGGGATGCGTCTCGTTCAACTCATCGAAACAGGTGCGATGCGAATAACCCATTGCATAGAGCGCCGTGCCGACTGCTCCATCGCAAATCAGGACTTCGCTGCGCAATCGCTCCAGAAACTCGACTCCTCGCTTGCTCTGCGAAATCGTCATAACTTACGCATCCGTTTCAGAATCAAAATCGTCCAAGCTCCCCGCGCGATCCTTGCGAATACGCCCCCCCTCGTAACGGCGAACCGTGCATGCTTCCGTGAATCGGTCGTGCTCAAATACAATCGTCCAGTTTCCGTCCGCAGCCTTGTTCAGCCAACGTTCCTTGTCCACGAGCGACGTCAAGGGAAGCAGGTCATAACCCATGACGTATGGCAGCGGAATGTGCGCGGACATCGGAATCAAGTCGCAAGGAAAGAAAACGGAGCGATGACGATCCGTGATCAGCACCATCTGCAAGGAGGGTGAGTGACCGCTCGTCGTGAGCACATGCACTCCGGGAAAGATCTCCACGTCTCCGTCGAGAAATTCCAGCAAGCCGGCTTCGCGCACGGGTTCGAAGTTCGCATCCATGTAGCTTGCGCGATCTCGCGGATTGCGAGTCTTCGCGTGCTGATACTGCGCGCTTTGAACGTAGTGACGTGCGTTCGGAAATAAAGGCTCAGCCTTTCCGTCGCGAAGTTCGGTCGTTCCTCCGGCGTGATCAAAATGCAGATGCGTGTAGATGACGTCGGTGATCTGAGTGGGCTTCACTCCCAACGATGCAAGCGAGGAGATCAGGTTCCCGCGCGAAAAGTCTACAGCGAAGATGTCCGCAAACTTCGCGTCCTCTTTATGTCCGATTCCCGCATCAACCAGAATTTTACGATTCGGTGTTTGCAGCAGCAGACAGCGACAGGTCATCTGAATGCGATTTCGCGAATCCGCCGAGCACTCCTTTTCCCAGAGCGGTTTCGGCACGACGCCGAACATCGCACCGCCGTCCAGCATGAAATCGCCCGCGTGAAGCGTGTGTATGTCGTAACCCGCCAGTCTCATTGCTTCAGATTCACTTCCGGCCAATCGTCGTTGTTCCAGACCCTGCGCGGCGCATCAAGCGCCATCTTATTCGCTTCTACCATTCCAACCAATCCCGCGGCCTCTTCCCTGCCCTCGGCCAAACAGAAACCTTGCAGCGCCTCGTCGTGCGCGTCACTCGCGAGGATCTCGATGTGACCGCTCGACATCAGCGCGCGTGCGTGTTTCTGCATCACCTTGCCGAATCTTCCCGTCAAGGATCCCGCATCCATCGTGAGAATCGCACCCGAAGCTCTGAGCGTGCGCAGTTGCTCTTCGTTTTGAGAGGCAAGCGTGAATCGTTCATGATGCGCAATCACGGGACGCTTGCCCCACCTTATAGAAGCGCGGACGACATTATGAATGATCTCAAAAGGAGTCTTCGTCGGAAACTCGAGAAGAAAATAACGTCCGTGTCCGTTGATTGTGGCAAAGGGCTGTTTCAACGTCTGCTCGATATCCGCGCCGAACATGATTTCGGATCCCAGTCCGATTTCAATCGGCAATTCGAGTTTCGTTACTTCCGCCTTCAATTCCTGAAAGCGCTCCTGAAAGAGTTCGTTCGCGCGCGGGCCGGAACGATCGTTTGCATGCGGCGTGCATACTACGTGCGTGATGCCCTGATGAATCGCGCCCTCCAACATGCGCAGAGACTGCCGCATCCCCGACGCGCCGTCATCCACTCCCGGCAAGACGTGATTGTGAATGTCGTACACCGAGATTAGAGATCGGTGTATTCAGGACCGCCGCCGCCCTCGGGCGGAACCCACGTGATAATTTCGTAGGGGTCCATGATGTCGCAGGTCTTGCAGTGCACGCAGTTGGAGGCGTTGATCTGCAACTTCCCTCCGCCGCGCGCTTCATCACTAACCATCTCATAGACATTGGCAGGGCAGAAGAACTGACACGGATTGCCAAATTCTTCTCTGCATCGCGTGCGGCAGAGTTCCGTGTCGGCGACGCGAAGATGAACCGGCTGGTCCTCTTCGTGAAGAGTCTTGCTCTTATAGACGTCAGAAAGTTTGTCGAACGTGATTTCGCCGTCGAACTCTTTCAATCTTGCGGCAAGCACTGCGTCGCGATCCTTCAGTCCAAGTTGACTCACGCGCTGCATGTGCGAATGCGTCTTGGGACTGAGGAGCTTTTCTTTGTAACCGCGACCGCCCGTGATCTGCTGCAAACCCACCTGCGCAAGCCCGCCCCACAATCCGCTCTCAAAGGCTTGATGGAAGTTGCGAACGGCCCAGAGCTCCTCGCGAATCCAGCTTGCGTCAATGCGTTCTTTGTAGGATTTCAGAGTCGCGGAACTCGTGTCGTCTTTCAATAGCGCATCAAAGATGGTTGCGGCAGCGAGCATTCCCGATTTGATTGCGAGATGAATTCCTTTCAGTCGCTGCGAGTTCAAGAATCCGGCGCTGTCACCGCAAATCAGCAAACCGTCGGCATGGAGTTGCGGCATTGAAAACCAACCGCCCTCGGGAATTGTCTTCGCGCCGTAACCCATCAACTTGCCGCCTTTCAGCATCTGCTTGATCCACGGATGCTGTTTGAACTTCTGGAAGTTGTAGTGCGGATCGGTGTAGGGGTTTTGATAACCCAAGTCGCTGACGAGACCGATTGAGATCAGATTGTCGCGCATCGAATAGAGAAAACTACCGCCGAAAAGGTCACCTAACGGATAGCCCAGAGTGTGATAGACCATGCCCTTTGATGAAAGCGGTTCGGGCAACTCCCACACCTCTTTCACACCGAGCACATAGGTCTGTGGCATTTCGCCATGCAGCTTGAGCTTGTCGCAAAC
>JADLDM010000156.1 GCA_020846695.1 bacterium
ATCACAGCGCTCAGGCTGAATCTGCGCAAGTCCCGTCGGAACTTCCGCCGCTGCAACTTCGTGTCCCGTGTAGCCGGCAGAGGGCGCGGAATCATCACACTCCGTGCTTACAGCAACTACGGTGTAGGTGTGATCAACATTGTCAAGCGGCTGATCCGTGTATTGCAGCACGTCACCCGCCACGGAACCCACAAGCACATCATCGCGATAGATATCGTAGCCATCCACGTCGCCCGTTGAAGCGCTCCATGAAACGGATACGCCGTCACAGAGAGAGTCTGAAGCCGTTACGTCCGTCGGTATTGAGGGAGGCTCGCCGACACTTACTTGAATGGTGTCGGAATTGGGTGAGTCTCCGCATTCATTTTCAGCAATAAGGTAATAGCTGTAGGTAGCAGGGCCGTAGCCGACGATGTCGGTGAAATCCTCAGAGGCGCCGACAACCACGCCGACGAAGACGTCGTCGCGGTAGATGCGAATGCTGTCCGCTCCATCGGGACTCGCCCATCCAATGGCAACAGTCTCACAATCCGTGCTGCTTCCCACAACGTTGAATGGAGCGTCGGGACCTGTATCTGTCGCGACATTCAGCGTGTTTGAAAACGCGCTTCGTCCTGCTTCGTTTGCACCTTTAGCTTGAATGGTGTGGGCGGCGGCATCGGGCAGGATTTGATAACGATCTCCGCTCTGTGCAAGTGACGTCGCAACCTCAACTCCATCGAGGAAGAACACGACGGTGTCGGTTTCTGCATCCGATGTCCATGAGTAGAACACCGTATCGCAGTGAATCAAGGTCTGCGTCAGAACAGGAGCAGCGGGAACACCGAGTTTTCTTCCGCTGTCCGGCTGACTAACTGCGCTACTCGTAGCGTTGAACGAAATGATGGTGTAAAGATACCACTGCCCCGGATTACCCGAGCTGTCATTATAGCTCGTGCTATTCGGCGGGAGTGTTGCGAGCGTGTCAATAGTCAACAAAGCCTGCATATCATCCCTACGAACATAGTATCCAGTTTCATCATCAACATTATCCCATGTCAGTGCGACGTGAGTGGGAAGACTCGTAGAGGCTTGAACATTACCCGGAGGATCAATGGTCGCGAATACTCTACCACTGTCCACAACCGAAACTGTACCATCACCGCATTGATTCATCGCCGCGACACTGTAACCATAAACAACACCCGGCACAGCCGTCATGTCGTGGTAGGTTGTAATGTCCGCCAGAACTGTGTTCAGACTCGATCCGTTGCGGAAGATTCTATAGCCCGTTTCGTTCGCAATGTTGTTCCATGTGACCGTCACTCGATCCGGGAGGTTATCCGTCGCACCTACGCCGGTCACCTGCCCAAGCGCTGCGAGCTTCACACCATTGTCGGTATTGGAACTGGCGCTTGGGCCGCAATCATTCAGCGAGAGAACAGAGTAAGAATACGTCGTTCCAGCAAGGCCGGTCGAATCGTTGAATGTCACGACACCCGCGCCAACCGTATCAAGGTTAGCCGCACCGCGCCGGACTATGAAACCGGTCTCGTTATTTGAGTTATCAACCCACGTGACTCGCACATGCGTACAAATCGTATCGGACGCCACCACTCCGCTCGGAGGATTAGGCGGCCCGATGCGTGATCCGCTTGCACTCGCCGAGATTGGTCCATCTTGACAACCATTGGGGTTGTTCAGATTGCGCGCATCTACCGTGTAAGAATAGGGCGTGTCAATTAGGGGCGGAGTATCCACATAATTCGTAGTAGGCGCCGTCACTGTCTGAATGAGCGCCGTGTTCCTGTAGACACGGTAGTGCGTCGCGCCGCTGATCGCGTTCCACGTCACGTTGACCGTACACTGCCCATCGGTGGCATCCACTCCCGTCACCTGAACAGGGGCTTGCTTTGCTTCACCGGTATCCACTGCGGAAGGAGTTCCCGCACCGCACGCTGCATTCCAGCCTTCAACTCGAAAACCGTAGCGGCCGGCGTCGCCTGAATCCCATGTGTAATTCTGCGCTTGGCCCGCTCCGTTGGGATCGAGTTGATGAATCACCACACCGTTTCGGGTAATACGCATGGTGTCCGTCGAGCCGAGACTCGCAGCGTTTGTCCAAGAAATTGTGACCTCACCGCAAAGATTCTCCGTTGCGCCCACAATCGTCGGCGTGGCAGGCGCTGCAACGCGAATCCCACTTGCAGATACGTTGCTTGAATTCGCGGTATCACCGTCTGCGGGTGAACACACCTTATGCGCCACGAGGTAATACGTGCTCGTACCAGTCGGCGCTCCGGTGTCAAGATAGCTGGTCGCAGTGGGCGCAAGGGTAGCCAGCGGCGTTCCGGTAACGGCATCGCGATAGACGCGCAACTCCGTCACGAGCGGCTGACCTGTATAAGAGTTCCATGTGAGATTGATCCCGTCACAGCGGTTCTCTGAGGCAATAAGTCCCGAAACCGGCGGCGGAGCAAGGCATCCTCCGCAACCCTCATCCATGCACCATATTGCATTCGTCACCGTTGCACTGTCCGCAAGGTTGGTGATCAGCGTGAAGACAATATCAGGATTTAGACCGGGTTGCACCGTCCAGACTCTGCTGTGGTAGTGACGCGCCGAATCAGGGACACAGATTCGGATCCAGAAGCGCGGCGGCACAGGCCCGGCCACAGCGCAAGAAAACACTGGATCGAGGATGACGCCGCCGGGCAAACCGAATGCCCCCGTGTTGAGCGGGAAAGTATTGAAGTTCGGCTGGGATGGATGGTCTAATGGGAGCAGTGCGTCTGTTGGATCAGGCCCGTCACTGTTATCATCCCAAAAAATTTCGACGGTGGTACCGTCCGGTAGGATGTCGCCGGATCCGCATTGATTGGTCAGCGGCGTAACCGTAGGATCGTAGAACATACCTACTGCGAACCCTTGCGCATGGGCCATGGCGCTGACAAGCAGCAAACAGCCGAGGAATAGAATAGTCTTCAGTTTCATCTCAAAACACCTCCACAGCATAGGACTTCTTCTCGGATGCGCGGCATTCGTGCATCACGACCAGCGCAAACGGACGGCAATACGTGGCCACGGGCCACACGGGAACTCCTGCACTACTTCGCGCGTGCGACGAAAATGAGGAACCATTCCCGGACGATGGGAGAAAGCTCAGCGACATGCCTTGCAATTCCTTATTCAGGTGATTATATTTGATAAATTTATGCAAAGAAAGGCGGCCCTGTCATCGGCTTGGCAGATGAAGGGCTTAGAAAGATAACCTTTTTTCGTGAAGCAGTCAACCCTTGTGACCCCGCAAGTTCACCGAAATAAGACTCTTGCTCACCGCTCATGACTTCGTTTCTAATCCACAACCTCATCCGGTCTCGTTCATTGCCGGGCGCACCCAAGGCTACAATCATAGTCTTGTTATGCATAAACTTAATATTGTTTGCTGCTCCCAAGAAGCTGTTAGAGCCAATATCCGGCGGCTGTTCAGCGCCGGTTTGGGGCCGAAATGACCGGATGATCGCCTTCACCACCCGTGAGCTTGACGAACTCTACGTCATCGAGCTTGACGAGAAGCAATCTCCATACCGGGTCGCTAACGCTAAGGGGGTAGGACGGCGATTCGTTTTCGACCCGTCGGATGATCGAGTCATCTTCCGCCAGCGCGCCGAGGCCCATCCCGCCAAGCCCGAGCGACTCGTGTCGTGCGCGGTTTACCTCCATGATCCACAGATGGTTACAAACAACGACGGACCTCTGATCGGACCTTATTTGATAGGCTCCGAGATAGTTTACCGGCAAGACCCTTTCTCCCCCTACACCAGTCTGAGCGGAAGCGTCAGAATGGCAGGCCCTTATGTGGAGGAACAAGGCCGATTGTCTGTGCGCGACGAGAGAGGCCGGGAGCTATTTGAGACTGCCCCACAGGACAGCGTATCCGGCTTCGAACTCTCTCCTGACGGCCGATGGGTGGCAATTGTCCTCGGGAATAGCGCCAAGACTCTTGAAATTGTCAGCACATTGGACGGCACACGCATTCCAATCGGCGCGGGGCGCTGGCCCGGCTGGTCAGGCAATTCCAAGAGGCTGGTCTTCCTCCGCGACAAACCCGAGATACACTTCGCCGAAATCGTGGTCTATGACCTTAGCAAGTCGGAGCTGCGCTCCGTTACCGGACTGAACGAGTTCTGGCCGGATGAACCGTCTTTGAATTTTGACGGCACGCGCGCAGCCTTCGTGCATGACGGCGCGCTCTACGAAACACCTACGGGACTCGCGCCGTAGTTTTCCGTTCACCCCAAACAGACGAGCCTCCGATTTCTCGGAGGCTCGTCTGTTTTCTACATGCGGACTCTACTATGGCGCAGAGGTCGCCACGAGGACGTAGAAGAGCTTCGACTGTCCGCCAAAGGGGATCGAGAGCGAATTCCCTGTGGTCGCGCCCTCGAGCGTCACTAATGCTCCGTCCGGTTCCGGAGAAGAGAACAGCTGATACCACGGCGCATCCGTCGCTGTCCAGTTGAAGTTGAGCGTGTTACTCAGTTGGTCGTAGATGATCGTCAGGTTGGTGGGCTGTGTGTAGGAGCCCACTTCATATTCAACCGGCACAAGCACAGTCGGCTGAGTCGGATCGCTCGACTGAATCGTGATCTCACCCGTATAAACACCGATGGGAAGATCACCTGCCGTGAACAGCAGATCGAGCGAGATGCACTGACCCGGATCTATTGTTCCGTTCAACGGCGGCGAAATCGTGAGCCAATCCGGAATTTGATCCGAACTGATTTCGATCGCCATATTGTCGTGCAGATACGCCTGATCATAGGCAATCTGCAGACCGTCTGTGCCGGATTCATTTTGTATGCCGACCGTACAGCTTTCGTAGCCGACCGAATTATACACGCTGTTTTCATACTGCAGCAGGATCGTTCCGTCGCTGTTCAGGATCACTTGGAATGTGTAGAGGTCAAAGCAATCGCTGATACTCGCAATTTCATGCCACTGCACAATGAAGCGGTTGTTGGCAAGGTCGTCATAGTAGTAAACAGCGCCGCTGCAAGGCAGATAGAGATCGTCCCATAGCGGCGCGATCATCGCGAGCGGAGCGAACGGGTCTGGCAATGGTCCGTTCCAATATGCCACATCCGGCGACCCGAACTGAATGTTGCCGTTCGATGAGATATACACGAAGCCGTACGAAATTCCGTAGAACTCAAACGTAAACGGTAGCACGGTTCCGAAGAAAGTGTCATCATCCACCATTAGCGTGTTCGTTCCAATGGTCTCGATATCAATCCAGTTGAAGACGGGTCCACCCGGCTCATCAGAGTCTATCCAACTGTAGCCGAATGCATCCGGTCCGCCTTGCGCATCAAGCGGAGTCGGTTCGCCTCGCGTCGGAATTACGCTGGGCTTCTCGCCTCGCTGCAATGCGGCGCGCCATTCCATCTGCTGACGCGTTAGTGCGATACTTGTCGGGCGTGCAGGCCGGTCTGCAACCATCGCGGCGGGTGAGAATTGTGCGAAGTCCGCGCTCCAAATCAGGGGACATGGACCATTGTTACAGATTTGAAGGTTCTCAAGATCAGTTCCGCCTATCGGAGATTGTCCCAGTACACTGAGCGGAGTCACCGCTATCACCGGGTCACCCAATTCACACGCCGGGCCTGTCGAGAAAAACACCGTGCGGCCCGGCTCGACTCCAAAGGCGCTCGCATCGGGCGTGCCGTTGCATTCGTACTGCGTGAAATTGACTCCGGTTTCAGTCTTGATACCGATCGTCGCTTCGTTTGCATGAGTCAAGGGTGAAGAATACTGGAACAAGATATTGTTGTCGCCTGTGGCGCTGCCGTAGAAAGCCTGATCATAAATGATAATCTGGAAGCTCGCGGGATCCGCTTCATACAGATAGTGTGTGACTTCGAACCAAGAGATCACGAGCCAGTGATTCACTGCATCGTAATAATAGGCCGCTTCACCTCCGGCATACGTGATTAGATCATCCCAATAGACATAGGCGCCTGCCGGCTCAAAGTCCTGAGGAAAACAATCGTCCCAATACGTCGCCGAACCGTTGCCGAATGAGGCGAAACCTTTGGTCGTGATGTAGAAATCCGTATAAGTGTTTCCGTAGAACTGGAATGGGAAAGGAAACGTAAACGGACCTTCCGTGCAGATATCACAAAACTGTACCACCGGAGTTCCGGCCCCGCCTTCGGTCGGCGTAATCGCCTGCCAGTCGAACGGTACACCGCCCGCGTCAACATCTTCACAAGCAACATAGCCGTAGGGATCCGGCGTGCTGCACTGGTAACGCGGGTCGCTCGGCAGCGTGAAATTCTGAGTTGCCGAAACTCCCAAAACTACTGATGTCACGGTTTGCGGCCCGCATCCCGCAAGCGAGGCCCGCATATCATACGTTCCTTGCGGAAGTAAAATGCTGTAGAATCCGCTGCCATTAGTTGTCGCCGGTATCACGGGAACATTGAGGACTTCTACCATCGCGCCGTTCGCCGGGTTGCCGTCACAATCCGTAACAATACCGGAAACCGTGCCCTGCGGAGCCAGAGAGAGCACGACATCCTGAATCGTGTTGTTACCCGTCGTGATGACGAGCCCCGTAATTGTTACGGTGATGTAACCGAACTTGGAATATTCAACGTCATATGTCCCATCGGACAGCGGAAGGTCATAGTCTCCGCTCACATTTGTGAGTACCTGATTCGGTCCGCTAGTGATTTTCGCCTTAACGCCACTCAACGGGTTCACGCCGTCCGTCACGTTGCCGACGAGATGACCCAAGTTGGAAACTGCCACTACTGCATCATACGCATTGATGAACCCATGACCGTACTGATTATCGTCACCGGTGGTTCCATAGTCAATCGCAGTGTTCATGATGGCATCTTTAATCGTCACATGATCGCAATCAGGGCACGCCTGACGCATCAACGCCACTACACCCGCGACGTGCGGCCCAGCCATAGAGGTGCCGGACCAAGTGCCGTCATAGCCGCCGCCCGGAATGCTGGAATATACGTCAACTCCCGGCGCGGCAATATCCGGCTTGATGTTGTCAGGTACTGCGGGCGTGCAGGGAGTCGGCCCCTGACTCGAAAAAGAGGCCAGCGGATAGGGAGCCGGGCTGTTCGTCGCATCCACTGCGGCAACAGCAAATATCTGATAGTTGTTGATCGAATAGATCGCCGGACTGCGAAGTCCGCTCGTGCTTTCGTTACCCGCCGACCACGTAATTACCGGGCCTGCCGCTTCGCAGTTCAGAATGACCGTGTTCCAAAAATCAAAACACTGCGCATAACCGAGCCCGGTATACACTCCCCACGAATTCTGAATCACGTCGGGAACATCATCGAGGGTAAGCGGATTTCCGTCCGGATCGGCAAACCACTGAAAGTCCGACACAATCAAATTGTCAAACGTCGCGCCGACACCCGGATAGTTGATCGTGTTCGTGGCAATCCACTCGGCATCGGGTGCCGAACCAACCGTGTTGGTGTCCGTGCCGATGATCTCACGGCCCGTGATCGTACCCATCACGTGCGTACCATGTCCGTATAGGTCTTCGGGAACAGTCGAACCATTACCAAGATTATCTCTCCAGCATTCCTGCCATGGCGCATGAGTGCCGCGCCAACGGGAGGATAGCGCGCCGTGCAGACCGTCCACACCGGTGTCAAGATCCGCCACGAGCACGCCCACGCCCGTGATTCCAAGCTCCCGATTCACTCGCGTCGCCTGAATCGCATCCTGTCCCGGAGTCGTCGTTTCAGCGTCGAGCGAATTCCGCTCGCGCCCGCGACCCTCTGTGCGAATCGGTTCAATCAACTCTGCCCGGAAATTCTCCGTCACATACCTCACGTCGCCGCGTGGCTCAAGAGCTTCAATGAACTCGCGTGTTGCCGAGATCACGAAGAGATTCTCGATCCAGTAGGCCGTGTAGCCCTCCACAACTCCTTTCGATTTCGCGTCATCAAGTTCGCCGCGAAACGCAGGCTGAGTGGTTTCCGCATTGTACTTCAACGCCGCAATCACTTCGCGATGCCGCTCGGCCAACAACGCATTTTTCTCGTGAAGCATCATGTCCAGCGCGCGGATATCCACCGGGCTTTCCAATATCACGATTGCACTAACAAACTCGCCCGCTTTCGCGCCTGCAAGTTCCGCCTCTAAGGCGGGGCTGAATTCCGCTGCCAACGCACTCGCCGTCAGCGCCAGAAAACAGACAACATTCCAAAATCTCGACCACAACTTCATGGGCACACTTCCTTTGCTTGGTTCGTCCCGGACACATGGCACATCTTGGGCTTGCGACCCTAAATGAATGTAGAAGAATAAGCTGTGCCGGGCAAGAAAAGTGAAGAACAAAGTTGAAATAGTCAGAAAGGCCCTGCCGGAAACCTCAATGGTGAACCAGAGTTCAAACACAATAAAAACAAAAGGCCCCCGCTTTTCGCGGGGGCCTTGGAGTGTTGCCAAACTACCACACTCTCATACAGTCTACTTCCAAGTATGCTGCTTCGAGGCCTGTGCCTCTTGTTAGCGTGCTGCGGGAGCCGCCGAAGCCGTGGGTTCTGACCTCAGGGCTCCATTCGTGCTCACCACGTGATAGAATAACGTCGCCGGCCCCGGTGTCGGAATTGAGAGACTCGTGGCGGCTGTAGAACCCTCCAGAGTGTCAAACGGACCTTCGGGTGACGTCGCCGAGAACAACTGATACATGGGAGCTGAACCTTCCCAATCGAAATCCAGCGTGCCCGTTGTCGGATTCACGAAGATCGTCAAGTTAGTCGGCGGGTCCGGAATCGGGCTGCCGAATCCTGAGCCCAAGACATCATCCACATACCAGCCTTCTCTACCTGTCCCTGCATCACTACCGAAGCGGAATCTGAACTGCACACTTTGACCTTCGTAAGACGAAAGATCGAGCGAGTAAGCCGTCCATGTGGTCACGGTTCCCGCGAGACACGGCGCGCCTGCAACAGGCCCGTTGTAAGGAAGACCGCCGCCGCGCAGATAACGGAATTGCTTACTGTAGTCCGGCGTGGGATGCACCAGTGTGAAAGCACCTCCGTCAACCGACATCTCAATCATTCCGCCATCGTACGCAGAGTCCGGATACGCCCCGGACAATTCAGACTCAATCTGCATGACAAAGCTCAAGCTCGCGCTGTTCGGGAGGTTGCTGAATACCGGTGAGGTCAAACGCGCATCGCACAGATTTGAATAGGTTCCGGTTCCCGGGTCGCCGCACTTATAGGATTGGATTCCGGATGCGGCGCGCTCAGTGGAAATATGCCAATTGTCCACCCAGCCTACGGCAGCATCATGCGTCCAACCCGGCGCTCCGCTCTCGAAGTCTTCATCAATGAAAGTAACAACGGGCAACGCCATCATCGCCACGTCAAGTGTCGTCGTCATTTGGTCAGTCACCACGATTCCCGCGCGCGATGCCGGAACATAGCCTGCAAGAGCGAAATCGAGATCATAGGTCCCCGGCGCCAGCGTCAGATTGTAGAGTCCATTCGCGTCGGTCACATCATTCTGCGGATAACCTTGAACCGTGACTGCCACACCGGCAATCGGCAGAGACGTCACGGAATTCGTTACGACACCCGAAATGTAACCGATTTCCGGAATCGTCGAACCGCCGTATGCAATCACACGAAGGTCCTCGAGTCCCTGCGAACTGACGTCAAGCGCGTTGTTGAAGACATACTGACTCGCAATCGCACTTCCGTCTTGAATTCCCGCAGTACATGACGCCACCGCGCTCGTGTTCAGGTATTGTATCCGAATTTGGCTGTCTCCATTCGGACCCGGATTCGTCGCCACGTTGTAGAGCCAAATCTGGAAAGTCTCGGGCGCATTGGAGCCGCTCGGATAGTGCGAAATGTTGTACCACTCCACAATCATGGCGTTGTCCGCAGCGCTGTAGTAGTAGGCGATTTGTCCTCCGTCCGGCGGATAGAGATCGTCCCAGAGCGCGCAGATGCTCGCTCCGATCG
>JADLDM010000157.1 GCA_020846695.1 bacterium
AACCAGCGAGCATCTGCACATTCTCAACTTGCTCGGAATCAAGAGCGGTGCAATTGTTCTCACCAAAATCTCGCTCGCTGAAGAAAATTGGCGCGGAATGGTAAAGGACCAAATCCGCGAGACCGTCGCTCGCACGTTTCTTCGTGACGCGCCGCTGTTCGAGGTTGACTCTCTTTCCGGCGAGGGGATCGAGCGACTCCGCGAATTTCTGATTGCGACTCTTTCCAAATTTCCTCGCCGACCCGATCGCGGTTGCTTCAGGCTCGCTATTGATCGCGTCTTTTCAATGCACGGACACGGCGCGGTGACAACCGGCACGATTCTCTCCGGACATGTTGCTTCAGGCGCGAAACTTTCCGTCTATCCGGAAAAATTCTCCGCTCGCGTGAAGCAGCTTCAGACGCACGGCCATACCGCCACTGAACTGCAACCCGGCATGCGCGCCGCGCTCAATCTTCATTGTGATCACGAACTGCGCAGGGGACAAACGCTTGCCGAGACCGACTCCCTGCTCGCGACGTCGCACGTATTAGCCGCCTTCACTCCCGTTCCCTCCGCGCCGCCGCTGAAAGAGCGGCAACGAGTGCGCTTCCTCATTACGACACAGGAAGTCATGGGACGCATACGCATCCTCGGATCCTCCGACACCTGCTCATACTTGTCTATCCAATTTGACGAGCCGATTGTTGCGTCATGGGGTGATCACTATATCTTGAGAAGGTACTCGCCACTCGACACGCTCGGCGGCGGTCGCGTTCTCGACCCACTGCCCCCGCGCATAACATCTAAGAATCTTCAAACGCAGCAGACAATTTGCGAGAGTCTCAATCAGGAGTCTCTCTCCGACGCGCTGAAGCGCTGGATCACTGCGCGTAGCGAGAACGGGATCAGAGTCACTGTCGCAGCGCAGGTGTTCGGAATTTCTCCGACGAGACTTGAAGAGATCGTGAGTTCCGCGATTACGCAATTTGTGCGTCGCGAAGAATTAATTACATCGGTCGCAGCGCTTTCAGATTGGAAGCTGCGCCTGATTTCGCACCTTGCAGTCTTGCACAAAAAGCAGCCTGAGGCCGACGGATTTTCGCTCGGCCAGATGCAGCAAGCGCTTCCGCTTCTGAATCCGACGCTGCTCGAATTCGCGCTCGCACAACTCCTCAATGAGAACAAGATTGCAAAGCGCGGCGCTCTCTTCGCCGAGATAAGTCGAGCAGGCGCCATTCCGGATTCAATCAGAAAGCTCGCGGACGAGATCGGGCCGAGGCTCAAGCGTGCGCGCTTTGCACCGCCGTCGGCCGGAGCGCTTGCGGAGGAGATGAAGAAACCAAGAAACGAAATTGAGCGCGCGCTGGTTCTGCTGGACAAGCAGGGTGTTGCATTTCGCCTCGGCAATGACATCTTCTTCGACAAGTTTGAGTTTGAATCAGCCGTCATCAAGACCAAGCAGCTTTTGCAAGCTGGGCCCATTCAGGTCGCTGAATTGAGCAAGGCGTTGGAGTCATCAAGAAAGTACGTCGTGCCTTTTCTGGAATATCTTGATACATTGGGCATAACTGAGCGTCGCGAAAATATCCGCGTGCGGGGCCGTAACTTCACTTCATAACCTCATGCAACGTGTAATCCTCTGCATCCTCGATGGCTATGGTCTTGCGCCCGACGGCCCCTTCAACGCGGTCACCCGAGCGGATACGCCGTTTCTCGATTGGCTCTGGTCCGCATGTCAGAGCGTCACTCTGAAAACTTCCGGCGAAGACGTCGGGTTGCCGGAGGGACAAATGGGAAACAGTGAAGTCGGCCACCTCAATATCGGCGCGGGCAGAGTCGTCTATCAGGACATCACTCGCATAGACAAATCCGTGCGAGACGGCGACTTCTTTGAGAATCCCGTTCTGCTCGACTTGCTCGACGACGTAAAGAAGAGCGGTCGCGCGCTTCACTTGCTCGGCTTAGTCAGCGACGGAGGTGTGCATTCATCTGTCAAGCATCTTCGCGCGATCCTTCAAGCCTGTAAGCTGGCAGAGCTTGACGACGTTGTGCTTCACGCGTTTACAGACGGACGCGACACGCCGCCACATTCCGGACTCGCCCACATTGCGACGGTCGAGAATTGGATGCAGGAACTAAAGACGGGTCGAATAGGAACGGTCTCAGGCCGATACTATGCTATGGATCGAGACAAGCGGTGGGAACGAGTCGAGAAAGCGTATCGAGCGCTCTGCTCTGGAGAGGGAAATCATGCGCCGACCGCGCGCGATGCAGTGACCATGTCCTATGACAGCGGAGTCACGGATGAGTTCATCATTCCCACCGTCATAGACGATCTTGAGCATGACAATCACATTCACGCCGACGATGCGGTTCTCTTTTTCAATTTTAGATCCGATCGCACTCGGCAGCTCACTTCCGCGTTGAACTTCGAGTCATTCGACGGCTTCAAAGCCGATGTGAAAGTCGCGCGCTACGTGACGATGACGAAATACCGCGAGGACTACCCGTTTCCCGTTCTGTACCCGCCGCAGCGGATGAACGATCTTCTCGGTGGAATTCTGGCCTCACGCCACCTCTTGCAGATGCGCATTGCCGAAACGGAGAAGTATCCTCACGTTACGTTCTTCTTTAACGGCGGCGACGACAGCCCCTTTGCCGGTGAAGATCGAATCCTCGTCCCCTCACCTAAGGTCGCAACCTATGACCTGCAACCCGAGATGAGCGAGCCTGAGGTCACGCGGAATCTCTGCGAGGCGATTCGATCTGATCGTTACGATTTTATCTGCATCAATTTTGCAAACTGTGACATGGTGGGTCATACGGGCGTGTTGAAGGCCGCGATCAGATCAGTAGAGGCGGCGAATCACGGGGCAGAAGAGATGTGCCGTATCGCAAAAGAGCATGGCTATGCTATTCTAATCACCGCCGACCACGGCAACGCGGAGCAGATGTGGGATGAAAAAACGAACGGCCCGCACACTGCGCACACGACCAACGTTGTGCCTCTCGCTCTCTTCAACGGTCCTGAAGGAGGGACACTTCGTGACGGAGGAAGACTGGCCGACCTTGCGCCAACCATTCTCGATCTGATGCGCATCGAACAACCCAATGCCATGAGCGGTGAATCCCTGTTGATCAGGAAATGAGTAAGATCGCGACTCGCGCCTTCTTTCTTGTTGTCGCCGCCATTGGTCTCGCCCTCAGAGTTCTTTTTCTCATTAACACCCCGATTGATCAGCCTGCGAAAATCGGCGAGCTATCCTGTTACGGTGATGAGCGCGCCCATGTCGAGTACACACGGCAGATCATCGAGACAGGGAGACTTCCGCGATCTGCGACTGCAATTACGAACGAAGCTCAAACTCCGGATTTCGAGAACTATCAGTCTCCGGCATACTACGTTGTTCACGCCGGGGTTTGC
>JADLDM010000158.1 GCA_020846695.1 bacterium
CCCGCGGGAGTTTTTACCGCTTCGCCGATGTGGAGCTTGCCGAATTCTCCCAGCTCTTTTTCGAGCATGGAGATTCCGGCGCGGCCCCACACATCATGTCCCATTTGCCCGACGGGTCTCAGTTCGGCATGAATGGGAATGGCGAAAGCGTGCGTGGCGAGTTCCCATACCTCGCCGAGAAACGTGTCAATCTCGCCGTATCCCCACTTCATCGGGGTATGCCTTCGCGATTACTTCGCACGCAGTGTTTCAATCGCTCGCCTGAGTCGAGCATAGGTATCCGGCAATGCTTCGGAGAGGATTTTGGTTTCTGCGACGGCGGACATGAAATTTGAGTCACCGCTCCAACGCGGAACGATGTGATAGTGAAGATGATCAAGAATCCCCGCTCCGGCAGCCCTGCCGATATTCATGCCGATATTGAAGCCGTGCGGCGCGAGACACTCGGAGAGCGCATCTTTGGCAAGGTTAACGGTCTGCCCGAGTTCGGCATGTTCCTCTGTTGAGAGCGAACCGAAGTCCCCGGTGTGGCGGTAAGGAATCGCCATGAGGTGCCCGGTGTTGTAGGGAAACAGGTTCATGACGAGGAATACCTTCTCTCCGCGAAAGAGAATCAAGTTCTTCGCGTCGTCCTTCGCCTCGAGCATTTTGCAGAACACGCAGCCGTCCTGTTTATCTTCTTTGACCGTTTCCAAGATGTAGGTCATTCTCCATGGCGCCCAGAGTCGCTCCACAAGGTTACTCCTCCTCGTGTTCTTCGACGAACTCGGCGACGATTTTCTCCTGAATTTCGGGCGGCACGATTTCGTAGTGCGAGAAGCCCTGCGTGTGCATCCCCTTACCTTGCGTCATTGAACGTAGTTGAGTGGCGTAGCGATAGAGTTCCTTCTGCGGCACTTTCGCTCGAATGACCTGATAACGTCCTTCAGCGTCCATGCCCTGAATTTTTCCGCGACGGCCGGAGAGATCACCCATCACGTCGCCCATGAATTCTTCGGGAACGCGAACCAATACGTCGAAGATGGGTTCCAAGAGCAGCGGCTTGCATTTCTTAAAGGCGGCTTTGAAGCCGAGACGGCCCGCGATCTTGAAGGCAAGTTCGGACGAGTCCACATCGTGATACTTGCCGTCAAAGAGAGTGACCTTCACGTCCACCACGGGATAACCCGCGATGACGCCGCGAACGGTTGTTTCCTGAATTCCCTTGTCCACGGCGGGAACAAATTTTCCGGGAATCGCTCCTCCAACGATGGCATCCACAAATTCATAGCCTTCGCCGCGCGCTTTCGCTTCCAGTCTCAGATTGACGAGACCGTATTGTCCGCGACCGCCGGATTGTTTCTTGTGTTTTCCTTCGGCTTCGGCGGTACCGCGAATCGTTTCGCGATAGGGCACGCGCGGCTCGACCATTTCGACGGCGACGTGGAAACGATCCAGCAGCTTAGCGAGAATTCCGTTGAACTGAATATCCCCTTGCCCACGCAGGATGAGTTGACCGAGTTCAGCGACGTGCTCCGCATGGAAGCTCGGGTCTTCGACTTGCAGCGCGTGCAATCCCGTGGCAACTTTGTCTTCTTCGCCTTTGGTCTTTGGCACGACCGCAGTTTCGAGAACCGGATTCGGGAATTCGATTTCGCGCAGTCGGAAACCGCTGCTCTTGTCTGAGAGCGTATCTCCGGTGTGAGTGGATTTGAGTTTGACCATTGCGCCAATATCCCCTGCGATCAGGACGGGCGCGTTATCTCGGTTCTTTCCGTTGCAGTGGAAGAGCTGTCCGACTTTTTCGAGTTGACCGGAGCGAGTGTTGAGCATTTCCCCACCCTGCTCGATTTTGCCGCTGTAAAGACGAACGAAGCACATCTCGCCGACGTGCGATTCGGCAATGGTCTTGTAAACTAACGCGCAGGCGGGAGCGGATTCGCTCGCGGTAATCTCCACGTCTTTTCCCTGAGCATTCTGTGCCGTAACGGGCACGCGATTTTGCGGCGAGGGACCTTCAACGGCCAGGAAGTCGAGCAATCTGCGGACGCCGATATTGGTCAAACCGGAGCCGCACAGGACGGGCACAAATTTTCCGGTTGCGAAACCCTTCTTGAGTCCCAGCATGAATTGCTCTTCGGTCAATTCCCCTTTGTCAAAGTAGACTTCAAGCAAGGCATCGTCGGATTCGGCGGCCACTTCGACGAGTTTGGAGCGCATCGCTTCAGCTTCGGCCTTCACCGAGTCAGGAAGCGGAATCTCTTGTTCTTCCTTGCCGTCTTTGGAATACTTGTAGGCTTTCAGCGTAAGTGCGCTGGCAATCGTGTCGAATTCAAGACCGGCATTGACCGGGAAGAAGACGGGCTGCACCTTTTTCCCGAACTCATCTTCGAGCCCTTCAATTACTTGTGTCCACTTGGTGTGTTCTTTGTCCAGTTTGGTGATAAAGAACGCGCGCGCCAATCCGGCTTGCTCGCAACGCTCGTATGCGAGCGTGTGCCCGATGTCATGGCCCTGCGATCCGTCAACAGGGAACAGCGCGATATCTACGGCGCGGATCGCAGAGACGACGTCACCGAGGAAGTCGGCGAAACCCGGCGCATCCACGATGTTGAAGTGACAGTCTTTGAAATCGCCGTTCATCAAGCTAAGCTGCATGGACATCTGGCGCTCAGTTTCTCCTTTCGAGTAGTCGGACACGGTGCTTCCGCCCTCGATCGAGCCGATACGTCCGATGACCCCCATGTTCAAGAGCATGGCCTCGGTCAAGATAGTTTTGCCACAGTGACCGTGGCCGAATAGACCAATGTTGCGGATTTTCTCCGTGGTGAACTGTCCCACTCCAAGCCTCCTATTCGCCTTTCGGCATCATATACTGAAATTGTTCAGAGATAGTGAATCTAACAAAATAGCCTTTGCCTGTAAAAAAATCAAGGCGGGAATTGGGTTTAGGTGGGGCCGGAAGGAGTTATTTTGCAGGCCAGTTACCGGCGCGGACGCACTCTGCCGCGTGTTTCAGCTCGGCCTGTCTGTTGGCGAATCGCTCCGAGCGCCCAGTGAAGAAGCCGGAGAGACCCAGCAAATTGGCTCGTGTGGCGAGGACAAAGCCGGCGATTCGGCGGTATCGGTGCAGTTGCGAGGCATTGAAATGCTTTGAAAACAGGAGGTCTTTGCCTTGGAGGCGCCAGGTTAGGACGGGATCTGAGGGGAGTCGGTCGAGCCTGTAACCGGAAGCGAGGGCGTCGTGATGGAGCACAACCGCATCCGGCTCGAAAAGGTTCACATAGCCAAGTTTCTTGAGACGGACACAGAGGTCGAGTTCTTCGTGATAGAGGAAGAACCTCTCATCGAAGCCGCCTGCCTCCAGGACGGAGGATCGGCGCAGCAGCATGGCTGCGCCGCTGACGGAGGTGACTTCGCAGCCCAAATCGGACTGTTTCAGGCGGCTTTTCAGCAAAGCCCGCTTGACGGACCGAAGGATAAGAAGCGATTTTAGTTCGGGAAGACAATTCAAAATCTCCTTGCCGATCGAGGGCATTTCAAAGACCGATGGTTGATTCTCTCCCCTGAATGATGCTATCTGTGCGCCGACAGCGGCAATACGCGGGCTTAGGTTCGCGCGTTCGAGCAGTCGCGAAATCGCTCCTGGGGTTACCCACGTGTCGGGATTGAGAATCAGAACGAGCTCGGTGGTAGCGGCATGGATGATTTGATTTGCGCCTGACGCAAAGCCGCGGTTGTCTGAGTTCGGAATGATTCTGACATTGGGGAAATCGCGCGCGATTGCGTGAACAGAATCATCTTGCGAGTCGTTGTCCACGATGATCACCTGACCGATCCCCTCGCCCTTCACACGCTCCAGCGAGCGGAGACAGGCAAGAGTGGCTTCTCGCGTGTTGAATGAGACGATTCCGACGGTGATATTTGTTTCGGCCATGATTCGCAAGGCAAAAAATATCTTCAGGTTACGAATTCTCGCGGAGATAGTCAAGGGCAAAAGAAAGCCCCCGCGAATTGCGAGGGCCTTGAAATCAGTAGCCGCGCCGGTTTGCGGGTGGGCCGCCCTTGTGTTGCCCTCCCCCACCTTGTCCTCGGCGCTCCTCCATGAACTCGCGCATTTTGCGGGGCAGTTCGTCGAGCAGAATCGCGCAGCGCGAGACCTGTTGGGGCGTGAGCACATCTGCGAGGTCGGTTAGGAATTTCGAGCGTTTCTCCAGAAGCATCGCTTGCAGGGAGTTGGTTCTTGCGATCAGGTCCTTAACCTGTTTGGAATCGGCGTCGCTGGATTGCGAGATTGAATTCAGTTCTCTGCGAGCTTCTTGTAATTCATCCTGCGCGGAAGAGGTCTCCGCGCGGAAGGCACGCAGGAGCGGGAAAAATTTCTCGGCCTGTTCGCTGGACAATTCAAGTTCAGTGGCGAATTTCCCAATAATGACGGCTTCGAGGCGATCTCGTCTCTCGTCGGGTGACAGGTTGCCGCGCTGCGCGAAGAGCGGCGCGGTCAGAGCGAGCAGAAAGACAATCAGCAGAGTTCGATTCATGTTAGAAGAACCTCGCCTGTTCAAGTTCCGCGAGTAGCGCATTAAAGTCTGTGTCGTCCAGTGAATTGAGTTCATCGTTGGCAATCGCTTCGACGGAGTATTCCGCATCGCCTGCCTCGCTCTCTTCCTCGAAATCAACTCCGAGATACGCAGCGAGTTCATCAGGATCAATTGAAGCGGAATCCGCGTCATCGAGGACGGAATCAAGGGTAAGATATTCCCCTGTAACCATGTTGCTGTTCACTCCTCCGGGGAGCCAGATTGCCGCGATCAGGAGCACGCACAGCGCCGAGACTCCTGCCAGAGCGCGCACCGAGAGCCAGAGCGGAGCGGCAGGCTTGGGAGACATGCGCTCGCGGAGTGCAACGAGGAATGCACCATCAGATGACGGCGGCAATCCCCAGAGTTCGTTCTCGGTTAGTTTCATGGCAGATCCAATAGCGTCACAGTTTCGGCCGGGTTGCGCAAAGCCTTAACCCGGCTCGGCGGCAATTCCTCAGTCATCGGTTCCGTCTTCGCCCTTGACGTAGTCACCCAAGCTGTCGCGGAGCTTCTTGACGGCCTGATGATAGTTCGCTTTGATAGTTCCCACGTCGCGATCCATAACTTGGGCGATTTCCGCGTGCGACATTTCACGGAAGTATCTCAGGATGAAGACGGCGCGCTGCTTTTCAGGAAGTTTCAGAATCGCTTCGCGCGCTTTCATGAGGAACTCGACTCTTTCAACGGAAGCATCGGTGTCGTCAATCGCGGGTAAGATCGCTTCTACTTGTTCGAGCCTGAAGAAGGTGCGAACTTTTTTGGCGCGCAAGCGATTCAGGCTTAGGTTGACGGCGATGCGATAGAGCCAGGTGTAAAAGCTGGAGCCTCCCCTAAAACTTGGCAGGCTTTCGTAGGCTTTGATGAAGACCTCTTGCGCCAAGTCGTCGGCATCCTGCGCATCCCCGAGCAGGCCTAAGGCAGTATGGAAAATGGCGCGACGGTGCCTCAAGACCAGTAGGTTAAAGGCCTCCTCATGGCCGCTTTGGGCCTCCTGCACAAGTTGCAGGTCGTCTCGCGCCTCGGGCCTTTCCACCTACTACTTGGACACCGGATTGGTCAAAAGGTTTACTGCCGGTCGGGCCGAAAACCAAATCAGTCTGCACAGGCAGACTGATTGATCTTCCCAGTCGCCCTGCAAGGCGACTACTCACAAAGATTGTTTAGACGAACGAAGGATGCCTCGACCTGCTTCATCTCGGAGTAGAGCGAGGAAGAGGAGGCGCCCCACGACAATTCTCGAAGATTTTCACAGCCGCGGACAAGTTCCTTGGCGGCACGGTTGTAGTGCTTGCGCTGGTGGAAGGTTCCCCATTCGAGGGAGCCGGGAACCTTCTTGGCACAATAGAGGAGACGGTCGGAATTCTCACGGAGATAGGCCGACTCCGCGCTCTTACGAGCTTCAAGCATGGGAATCATAATTTCCCAGAAGCACTTGAGTTCACAGGGCGCACAGCTTGAGAGGTAGTGCGGATCATTGTAGCTATAGCCCCAATCTGGGTGCATGTAGGGATCGCACTTGTCACAGCAGGCATTGTAGGACGCGCAAGTGTGGCCGCTCGGGCAACACGCCGATGAGGTTGGGCAGCACTTGTCGCTCGCAGACGGGCAACATGAATCACCCGCAAGGCACAGATTGGCCAGCGACAGCGCGGCAACGAAAAGGAAAATCGTGAGTTTGTTCATGAGTAGCCTCCCTAACTTCCAAAGCCCGCCCACGGGCCTCTAATTACCGAATATACAATTCCTCATCGGAGAAAGCAAGTCCTATTTCACTGAAGCAAGCCATAGGCCAAAGCTTAAGCGGCGGCCTGAGCGCGGGCGGCGATGAGGGGCGAACTTCCTGCTGGATAGACTGTGTCCAGATCAATAGCCTCGGCCGGGTCGCGGAGGGCCTCTTCCAAGGCGCAAATCGCAACCTCGCACATAGCAGGCTCCGGTTCCTTCGTCGTGATCCGTTGGAGCCAGAGCCCGGGTTGAATCAGCGCATTGACCATCATGTTACCCGTGTGCTTCGCGGAAAACTTTAGGAATTCAAAGGAAATGCCCGCCACAAGGGGGATCAGCGGGAGGTGGACCAGCAAGCGCGTGAGCACATTCTTGTAGGGGCCCCAAATGGAGACGACTGCGCTGTCCACGACGACGAAGAAGAGGATGGCCGAGATGGCGACAATCAGGAGGAAACTCGTGCCGCAACGCGGATGAAACCGCGTCATTTTTGCGACCTGCGCAGGTTCCAACTTCTGCTTCTGCTCGAAAGCGAAGATGGTCTTATGCTCGGAACCGTGGTACTGGAAGACGCGGAAAATCTCCTTGAAATAGGAGATAACGGCCATGTAGCCGACCAGAACTGCAATGCGGACACTGCCGGCGACGAGGTGATAGGGAAGCTGCTTTTCCTCTCCGCCCACTGCGAACTTGGCGATCCAATAGGGCAAGTAGAAGAAGACGCCAAGGCCGATTGCAACCGAAAGCAGGATCATCAGAAAGTTACCGGCTTTCTCTTTCGCAGTGGCGGGCTTGTCGTCCTTCACGAGTTCGGGATCGGCTTTGGCGGCAGACCAGTTAAGAGCGTCAATCCCGATCTTGAGAGCCTCAACCATTCCGATCGCACCCCGAATGATTGGGAGACCGAGGAGCTTATATTTCCGTGTGACGGGACGATAGGGATATGCTCGCACAGCGATTCCCCCATCAGGGAGACGGGCCGCCATGGCCACGCGGTGCGGGCTACGCATCATCACGCCCTCCATAAGCGCTTGTCCGCCCATGGCCAATTCGGTCGAGAGATCCTTGCGGCTACTATCTTGATTATTCAATTAGGATGTCGCTCCAAAATGTGCAAAAGGCGGTGAGTCCAAGTGACACACCGCCTGCATGAACCGAGTGAATAGCCCCTACTTGCGCGCAAACTTCTGATATTTCTTAAGAAACTTGTCAACGCGCCCGGCCGTATCCACGAGCTTTTGCTGTCCCGTGAAGAAGGGATGGCACGCCGAGCAGATTTCCACCTTCATGACAGCCTCATTACGGGAGGCGCGTGTCTGGAAGTGGCTTCCGCAGGCACATTCAACATTAACAAGGCGATAGGTCGGATGAATATCGGGCTTCATGGCAATTTTCCTGTGATTGAACACGGAATATACGGAATCAGACTCGTGAAGTCAAGGGGCCGTCTTCTCTTGCGCATTTGGTACGATTCCGTACATTGAAGGAACTCACAAGGAGAACCGCGATGACCATCTGGAAGTTCCTGTTGACTGCCTCCCTCCTGCTCTGTTTCGCGTGTAAGGAGTCGCCGGACCCTGAACCAATGGCGCATGATGTCAAGGGCGTGTCGCTC
>JADLDM010000159.1 GCA_020846695.1 bacterium
CATAATCAGACAAAATGAATCCTATTTACTGAATAAACATATCTTAAGACTCAGAATTGAGAAATTATTCACTTGACAAAATTGTGGAGAGTCCGCATATTACAGCATGTATACGATTGGAGGGATAAACTGATGAGAAACGGCCCATCAAGACTGGATACTCATATGGATTTCAGTAATTTAACCCGCGAGTTGTTCCGCACCTACCAAGCGCAGGAGGAACAGGTATTCGGGAGGTACGGCGTCGCCGTAGCCGAGGGCCGGGTTCTCCTTGCCCTTTTGGAACCTGGTCCCAGCAAGGCCACGGACTTGGCGGGTTCACTGGGCTGCACCAAGAGCCGGCTTTCACCGCTGATTGAGAGACTCGCCCAGAAGGGACTAATCAATCGTCGTGAATCAGAGAGTGACCGCCGCATTCGCACGTTGACGTTGACTCTTGAAGGCGAGCGGATTGCGCGGGCGGTTCGCGAGTTTGAAGATCACGTGCACGACGAGTTGCTTGCGGCCTTCAAAGGCGCGGAGCGGGAGCACCTTGTGGAGGCGCTCGGGCGGCTCAACAGGGTGATGCACGAACTTCGCGACAAATTGCGCGACTCCAGCGCAGGGCGGGCCTACAATTACACGGCTATGCACTCCGGAGTGTTGTCGGACTAAGAGACTATGGAAATCAAGTTTGTAGAAAGCGAATCCTCCAACAAGCTCTACCGCCTCGTGGTCAACGAGACGTGGTGTAAGGGCTGCAAGATTTGTGTGGACATGTGTCCCACGAAGACACTGGCGATGGTCGAGGCGCCGGACCGCTGGGAAGGCTCGATTGTCAAAGTTGTGGCAATGGACGCCTGCACGGGTTGCGGCGTGTGCGAAGCAGAATGCCCCGATTTTGCGATTGTGGTGCACGCTCCGGAAAAGAAAAAGGCAGCAGCGGGAGGTGCGGCATGAGCGGGAACACGAACGGCAGAGTTTTTTGGGCCGGAAATGAGATCATTGCAGAAGCTGCGCTTCGCGCCGGCTGCAATTTCTACGGGGGCTATCCGATCACTCCCTCCTCAGAAATCGCGGCGCATCTATCTTTGCGGCTCCCGCAAGTGGGCGGCGCATTCATTCAGATGGAAGATGAGATCGCGGCAATGGGTGCGGTGATCGGTGCGGCTTTGGGCGGAGCGAAGGCTTTGACCGCGACGTCGGGACCGGGCTTCTCGCTTAAGCAGGAGAACATCGGCTACGCCGTGATGTCGGAAACTCCCTGCGTGATAGTGAATGTGCAGCGCGGCGGTCCCTCGACGGGATTGCCCACCGCTCCGGCGCAAAGCGACATCATGCAAGCGCGCTGGGGGACGCACGGCGATCACTCGATTATTTGTTTGACTCCGCTTTATCCGCGCGAAGTCTACTCGGAGACGGTGCGCGCTTTTCACCTTTCGGAAATGTACCGCACGCCCGTGATCATCATGATTGACGAGATCATTGGGCACACGACGGAGAGTTTTGCTGTGCCGAGCGATTCTGAACTGGCTCCGATTCAGCCGCGCAGTTGGTATGAGAAGCACGCGGCACAAAACTCGTGGCGGCCATTCCATGATTTCTATCAGGGCAAGCACATTCACATCACGGGACTCTCGCATACACAGAAGGGTTTTGCAACCACGCAGCCGGAAGTGGTGCACGCTTCTTTGATGCATCTGGTGAACAAGATTGAAGACGATCAGCCGAAGATCGAATTGAACGAAGAATACATGCTTGACGACGCTGAGATCGCGGTGGTGAGTTTCGGTTCGCCGGGACGCGCGGCCAGAGCGGCGATAGATCAAGCGCGCAAGCAGGGAATCAAGGTGGGATCGTTCCGTCTTCTGACGTTCTGGCCGTTCCCGACCGCGCGTGTGCGCAAGTTGGTGGATGACGTGAAGGCGGTGATCGTGCCGGAGATGAACATGGGAATGCTTCGAGGGGAAGTGGAGCGCGCGGCGATGCGACGTGACGTTCAGCTTGTGGGCGTGAATCGCATGGGCGGCGTCCCGATTGAACCGCAGGAGATTTTGGATGCGATCATGGAGGTGAAGCGTGGCCTTTGATTATGCGACTTGGCTGCGGCCCGAGATGATGCCGCACATTTGGTGTCCGGGCTGCGGCATCGGCATTGTGCTGAAGTCTCTGGTGCGCTCGATGGATGCCTGCGGTTGGGACCAGGATACGATTGGATTCGTCTCCGGTATAGGCTGCACGTCCCGCGCGCCGGGATACGTGGACATGAACACGCTGCACACGACGCACGGCCGCGCCCTCACGTTCGCCACCGGTTTGAAGATGGCGAAGCCCAGTTCAAACGTGGTGGTGATGGCCGGTGACGGCGACTCTGCGGCGATCGGCGGCAATCATCTGATTCATGCCTGCCGCAGAAATATTGACATCACGCTGATCATTGTGAACAACGAGATTTACGGGATGACGGGCGGGCAGTTTTCACCGACGACGCCGACAGGATCGCGGGCGGCGACGGCTCCGTACGGAAATATTGATCCCGGATTCGATCTCTGCAACCTAACGATTGCCGCCGGTGCAACCTATGTCGCTCGCGGCCACGTGGGCAACGGAGTGTTCCTGGAAAGATTAATCAAGGGGGCTCTTCAGCACAAGGGATTCTCAGTGGTTGAAGTGATGTCGAATTGTCATACGCAATTTGGAAGACGAAACAAGCATCCTGATCCGTCGGAGTTGGTGACGTTCATTGCGTCGAACGCCGTCGCGCTTTCGCAGTGGAACAAACTGACGGACGAGGAGAAGGAAGGAAAGTACCCGATCGGCGTGCTGCATAAGGTGGCGAATCGTCCTGAGTATTGCGAGTCTTATCATCGCATGTCGGAACACGCGCAGCAGCGTGTTCGTGATGCGGCGCGCAAGATTGCGGAGGCGGAGTCCATGAAGCCGAAAACAGAACCTGCGGGAGGACATCAGATTGAGGACTGAGATTAGGTTCGCGGGCGTCGGGGGACAGGGCAATCTTCTGGCGGGAGAATGGGTGGCGCTCGCCGCTCATCAGATGGGTTTGAACGCTCTTCAGAGTCCGACCTATACGGCACAGGTGCGCGGAGGCCCGACCAGCGTGGACGTGTTGATAGACAAGGATGAGATAGTGTATCCGCGATTGACGGATTTGAATTTCTTTCTCTGCTTGGCGCAGAATGCATGGAGTTACTTCGCGCGGCAGTTGAAGCCAAAATCAGTAGTGGTTATTGATCCGAATCTTGTGACGGACGTGGGTGAAGGTCCGCAGATGATCTATTCGATACCAATTATTCAGATTACCAAGCAGAAGGTCGAGAAGCCGGTCTATACGAGCGCGGTGTCTCTCGGTATCTTCTGCCGTTTGATTGATGTGATCCCGCAGAAAGAGATGATTCGCGTCATCGAGGAGAATGCTCCCTCGGGAACCGTGGAAAAGAATCTGATGGCCTTTCATGCGGGTTGGGAAAGTGTCAGCCAGTATGCGTCAGTATCAAGAAGTGAGCTTGCCAAGAAAGTCGAGCACGTGTAAACATGGACGGCTACCGGATTGTTCGTGATCGTTCGCTTGCGGAGAAGATTCGCGAATATTGGATTGAGGCTCCGATGGTTGCGAAGAAGCACCGCGCGGGGCAATTTGTGATTATTCGTCTGCACGAGCACGGCGAGCGTATTCCGTTCACCGTTGTGCAGACGGAAGCGGAGAAGGGACTGATTCGCCTGATTTCTCAGTCGGTGGGGAAGACCACAGAGGAATTTACGGACTATCACACGGGTGATTCGATTCTTGATGTAGTCGGGCCGCTGGGTCTGGCGACGCACATGGAGAATTGGGGCGAGTTGGTAGTCGTGGCGGGCGGCGTCGGCGCGGCTCCGCTGCTTCCGATTGTGAAGTCCGCCAAGGGCTCAGGCAATCAGGTTCATGCGATTATCGGCGCGCGCTCCAAGAATCTGATGATCCTTGAAGATGAATTCCGCGAAGTCTGTGACGAAGTTCGTGTCTGCACGGATGACGGTTCGCACGGAAGCAAAGGTCTGGTCACGGACGTGCTCAGGAGTTGGGCTGCGGAAGGGAAGAAGTTTGCGTTCGGAATCACGGCCGGGCCGGTGATTATGATGAAGGCAACAGCCGAAGCAATGCGCGATCTTTCGATACCCGGCCTTGCCTCGCTCAATCCGATCATGGTGGACGGCACGGGAATGTGCGGAGCGTGTCGAGTTACCGTTCACGGCAAGACGCGCTTCGCCTGTGTGGAAGGGCCGGAATTTGATGCGCTGGGTGTGGACTTTCACGAGTTGATTTTGCGAAATCGCGCTTACCGCAAGCAGGAGATGGAAGCTCTCGATCACTATCATTCAGAAGGTTGCCGGTTGTTGAAAGCGGCGCAGGAGCTTGCGCATGTCTGAGCAGAAGCGAAACTTGAAATTGCATCCTCCTCGGGTGCCGATGCCCGAAGTTGCGCCGGAAGAGCGGATCAAGGGATTCATGGAAGTGCCGCTGGGCTATACAGAGGAGCAGGCACGGCTTGAAGCGGAACGCTGTTTGGATTGCAAGAATCCGAAATGCGTCGCGGGCTGTCCGGTAAATATTGATATTCCGAAATTCTTGAAAGAGATTCGCGAAGGTCGCTACGAGGATGCGGCTCGCACTTTGCGTGAAACCAATTCGCTTCCGGCGATCTGCGGCAGAGTCTGTCCGCAGGAAGAGCAGTGCGAAGCGCGCTGTATCGAAGGCATCAAGCACGATCCGGTTGCGGTGGGAAATCTTGAAAGATGGGTGGCGGATTGGGAACGCGAACACGGCGCGATTCCGTTGCCGGAAATTCCCGAGCCGACGGGTTACAAAGTTGCGATCGTCGGTTCAGGGCCGGCGGGATTGACGGTTGCGGGAGACTTGGCGAAGCTTGGGCACGACGTGACCGTCTTTGAAGCGCTGCATCGTCCGGCGGGCGTTTTGGCTTACGGAATCCCTGAGTTTCGTCTGCCTCGCATGATCGTGAATTCCGAGATTGATTACATCACGCGCCTCGGTGTTAAGTTCGTGTTCAATGTTGTCGTCGGTGTGACGGTGACCCTGGACGAACTATTTGCGGAAGGCTATCACACGATTTTCATCGGCACGGGAGCGGGTCTTCCCAAGATGATGAATGTCCCCGGCGAGAACTGCGTCGGCGTATTCAGCGCAAACGAGTTCCTCACGCGCGTGAATCTTCTTGGCGCCTCGAAGTTTCCGGAGTATGACACCCCGATTCTCGATTCGCGTCACACGGTCGTCGTGGGCGGTGGAAATACGGCGATGGACGCGGCTCGTATTGCTAAGCGATTGAACGGACAGAAGGTTTCACTGGTCTATCGCCGCTCGATTGACGAACTTCCTGCGCGCAAAGAGGAAGTACATCATGCGCAAGCGGAAGGCATCGAGTTTAATCTGCTCTGCAATCCGACGGAAGTTCTGGGTGACGAGAATCACATCATTACGGGTATTCGTTGTGTTCGCATGGCGTTGGGCGAGCCGGATGATTCCGGTCGTCGCCGTCCGGAGCCGATTCCCGGCAGTGAGTTCGTGCTCGATTGCGATGCAGTCGTTGTCGCGATTGGGAACTCACCCAATCCGATTTTGACCAAAGCGACACCTGACTTGGAAGTGACGAAGTGGGGCACCTTAAAGATTGACGCTGACACAGGTGCGACGTCGAAGTCGGGAGTTTATGCCGGAGGCGACATCGTGAGCGGAGCAGCAACTGTGATTCTTGCAATGGGAGCCGGACGTACGGCTGCCGCTGCAATGCACAGATACATGATGGGACTTCCGCGACCCTTAAGGCAGATGGCGTCATGATGGAAGAGATTCAGAGAATCGTTCCATTCTCCTTCGGATTGGGAACTCTCCTTTTCGGCGCCATCATGGTTACGCTTCCGCTGCTTCTGAGTCCGCGCGGAAAGGGACGGTTTCGTGACGAGACTTATGAGAGTGGCGAACCGATTATCGGTGAAGCGTGGGTGCAGTTCCGCGGCTACTACTACATGTATGCGCTGATATTCGTTGCTTTCGACGTGGAAACCGCATTCATCGTGCCCTGTGTAACGGTCCTGAGATCCTACGGAAGTTGGCTTCCGGTAATAGAAGTCGCGGTATTCTTGATCGTACTCAGTCTATCGCTTGTATATGCATTGAAGAAGAAAGTATTGCATTGGACGTAAACCATGAGTGACGAACATCGTTCCCTCCCCGTGATGCAGCCCGATTCCGGGCACACGGATGAAGGCCAGATTCCGCCGATCGTGCGCTTCCTTCCTTTGCAGAAAGCGTTGGATCTTGCGCGTGCGAATTCTCTTTGGCCGTTGACATTTGGTATCGCCTGTTGCGCCATTGAGATGATGGCCGCATCGGCAAGCCGCTACGACACGGATCGCTTTGGCGCGGGCGTATTCAGAAATTCGCCGCGTCAGGCCGATTTGATGATTGTAGCCGGAACCGTGAACATGAAGATGGCGCCGATCATCAGGCGACTCTACGATCAGATGCCCGCACCGAAGTATGTGATCGCTTTGGGTTCCTGCGCAATTTGCGGAGGGCCGTTTGATCAGGATGAGAATTACGCGGTTGTGCAAGGCGTAGACAAAGTTGTCCCCGTAGATATCTTTGTTCCGGGATGTCCCCCACGACCGGAAGCTCTGATTAACGCAATTCTGGAACTTCAGGAACGCATCAAGTCCGGGCAAACCCACTCCTCACGTGTCTGATTCCGAAACCACGGTGGCCTTAGAAATCAAGCCCACCGCTTACCAACAACAACTCCTCGATCTTCTCTCGTCGCTCCACCTTGCGGGAATCCAGCTTAGCGATTTCTCCAAGACCGGAGTGGACTTTGACGCAGTGGCTAATTCGGAGACGCTTCCCGCCGCCGCGAGCGCTCTGCGCGACAACGGTTTTGCTCTCGATTGTATTCTCGGAATAGATCGCAATCCCGGGCTTGAGGCGGTCTATCTATTCCGTCCCTTTGCAGACGGCGCACGCGTTCGCATTCGCGCGCAAGTAGCTCCGGACCGAGCTTTGCTGCCGACCATCACGGGAATCTACTCCGGTGCGGATTGGTATGAGCGCGAGGTTCACGACATGTTCGGAATCGTGTTTGAAGGCCATTCGCATTTGCGCCCGCTCTTGCTTCCGCACTTCACGAATTTTCATCCACTCAGAAAGAACTTTCACGGATCGCCCATCGTGATTCCCGAAGATACGGTGGAAATTCCCGAAGTGGATTTGCAGGCGGCGATGAAACTCGGACAGACGGATCGCACCCATCGCGATTTCTTTCTAAATATGGGACCGCAGCATCCTTCGACACACGGCGTGCTGCGCATTCTCCTGCACGTCGAAGGCGAAGAGGTATTGGGCGGGCGCTGCCACTTGGGTTACAGTCATCGCGGCACGGAGAAACTTGCGGAGAAGAAGCAGTACGTACAGATTCTTCCCTACACGGATCGCATGGACTATCTCGCGCCGCTTAATTACAATTGGGGCTATGCGGCGCTCTTGGAGCGTGCGACGGGAATCGAATCCACGCCGCGCGCGGAAGCGATTCGCGTAGCCATCGGCGAATTGGCGCGTGTGTCGAGTCATCTCGTGTGGCTGGGCACGTTTATGCTCGATTTGGGCGCGATCACTCCCTTCCTTTTCTGTTTCGAGGATCGCGAGCGGATTCTGACAGTCTTTGAACGCGCAACAGGGCAGCGTATGACGACGTCTTACATCGTGGTCGGCGGTGTGCGCAATGACGTCTATGATGGTTTCATTCAGGACGTGCGCGATCTTCTTGACTATATGCGCAAACGTCTGCCAGAGTACGATCGCCTTGTGATGACGAATGAGATATTCTTGCAGCGCACCCGTGGAGTCGGCGTCATCACCGCGCAGCAAGCGCGAGACCAAGGTGTGACCGGGCCGGTTCTGCGAGGAAGCGGCGTGGACTTTGATCTTCGTCGCGACGAGCCTTATTGCCCGCTGTACCAGGAATTGAAGTGGAACGTTGTGGTGGAGCAGGAAGGTGATTGTCTGGCGCGCTCGCGGGTTCGCATGAGGGAAATGGATGAGAGTTTGAATCTGATCGAGCAAGCGCTTGAGAGGATTGAAGAGGGGCCTTATCGCGCGAAGATTCCGCGCAATTTCAAGGTGAATGCGGGAGAGTATTACTCGGCGACAGAAGGCCCGCGCGGCATGGTGGGATGGTATCTTGTGGCCGACGGCTCGATGACTCCGTACCGTTTGAAAGTTCGCGTGCCGTCGTTTCCAAACTTACAAGTGGTTGAATCGCTGATTCCTCATTCTCGCGTTGCGGACGTTGTGGCGATTCTGGGAAGCGTGGACGTCGTGATTCCGGAGATTGACCGATGAGCATAGTGGAGATCATCATCCGGTTGATCATCGCCTTCGGCGCAGTCTTCACGTTTGTTGCGTTGAACGCGCTCTTTCTGGTGTGGCTCGAGCGAAAAGTCTCCGCTCTGATTCAGCAGCGTCTTGGACCGACTGAAGTCGGGCCTGCGGGACTGCTTCAGACGCTCGCGGATGCCGTCAAGCTCATGGGCAAGGAGTTGATCACACCGACCGCAGTTAGTCGCACGGTGTTTTTCCTCGCACCGATCATCGCATTCCTGCCCGCTCCGCTGCTTGTCGCTGCGATACCGATCGCCAAAGGCGTGGGCGTCAGCGATTTGAATGTCGGCGCGCTCTATATCCTTGCGATTTCAAACATCGCACTTCTGGGAATTCTCATGGCGGGCTGGTCGTCGAACAACAAGTACTCGCTCTTGGGCGCTATGCGAGCGGTGGCACAGAATATCAGCTATGAGATTCCGATGCTGCTGTCGCTGCTCGCGATTATCTTGATGGCCGGCTCGATGAAGTTTTCGGATATCGTCAAGGCACAAGAGACCGTACCCTTTGTTCTGCTTCAACCGGTCGCGTTCATCATCTATTTCATTTGCTCGATTGCGGAGAGCAACCGCACACCTTTTGATATTCCCGAGGCGGAATCGGAACTCGTGGCCGGTTATCACACTGAATTCACGGGTATGCGCTTCGCCTTGTTCTTCCTCGCGGAATACACGCAGGTCTTCGTGCTGTCTGCGATTGTTACGCTCTTGTTTCTCGGCGGATGGAACGGGCCGCTGCTTCCGCCGGCAGTGTGGTTCTTCCTGAAGACCTACCTTGTGATCTTCGTCGTGATGTGGCTGCGCTGGACCTATCCGAGACTGCGCTCCGATCAGCTCATGAATTTCAATTGGAAGATGCTTCTACCCGCTGCGATTCTGAATCTGCTCATCTCGTCGGTGATCTATCGAGGAGGATTTCCAGGATGAGCGAGAAGCGCGGTTTTTTCAAAGGCGTTTGGAGCCTCATCTCCGGTCTGGGCTTCACGTTCAAGACGATTTTCCGTCCGACCGTCACGGTTCGCTATCCGAAAGAGAAAGTTCCGGTGGCTCCGGCGTTTCGCGGGCCGGTTCGCTTGATCACGGATGAGACCGAACAGCACAAATGCGTTGCATGTTTGGCCTGCCAGAGAATCTGTCCAACAAACGCGATTCCGGTTCTCTCCGTCGCGAAGAATGAACTGAACAAGAATGTGCCGGTGGATTTTGTGATTGACGACGCGCTTTGCTGCTACTGCGGACTCTGCGTGGAGGTTTGTCCGACCGAAGCTCTCGAACACAGCAAAGTTAACGACGCCGTGACGAGTAATCCGGTTAATCTGCGCCGCATGATATTGCAGAATCAGTTGATCACGGAAGACAATGATCCCAACATAAGTCTTCGCCGCAAATAGACTATGGACACCTTTCTCTTCATAACGGGAGCGATGTTGGCGTTGGGCGGCGCGCTGATTGCCGTGGCGGCTCGCCATCTTTTCCGCGCGGCGCTGGGACTCTCCGTCGCTCTTGCGGGAACTGCCGGTCTGTTTGTGCCGCTTTCAGGAGAGTTCATTTCGGTCGTGCAGATTCTCGTCTATCTCGGCGCAGTCGCGATTGCGGTCGTGTTCATTCTGATGCTCTCACCGCCCTTCTATTTGCAGCGACCAAAGCGCAACAAGTGGAAGGTACTCGCTGCCGCCTTGGTTGCTTTGGTGTTCACCTCTCCTTTATATATCACCACGCTTCTGTGGCCTCAGCCTTCGCGCGGGCCATCAGAGAGCGTGGATACTACCGCGAAGATCGGACATGCCTTCCTCAAGGATTACGTATTTCCCTTCGAGATTATCTCCATCGTGCTGACCATTGCGATTATCGGGGCGATTGTAATTGCTCGTGATCTTCCCTCCGACAAACGGCTGGAAAGAGCGGCGCAGGCAAGAAAACTCGCGGACGACGAGAACAGCGTGGAGGCCGCGTCATGACCGCAGGATTGATGGCCTATATGCTGATCTCCGTGACAATGTTCGGATTGGGGATTTATGGGTTGATGGAGCGTCGCAATCTTGTAGGTCTGTTAATTTCAGTCGAGTTGATGTTGAATGCAGCCGGAATCAACTTCATGGCCTTCAACTACTATTTGATGCCGGACAAGGTGGATGGGCAGATCATGACGATTTTCGTGATTGGTCTGGCGGCGGCCGAAGCGACGCTGTTTCTTGCAATTGTGTTCGCAGTGTTTCGCTACTATCGTTCGATCAATGTTGAAAAAGTGGATCACCTGCGCGGTTAGTCAACATGAGTGAACTTCTTCAAATCAAGCTCACCCTGACAACCGTTCTCGCGCCGATCGTGTCGTTCGTGCTGATCTTCCTCTTCTTCTTGAGACAGCACGCGATTGCGAGATGGGTGTCGCTCCTCGGCATCACAACCAGCGCGGCGTGTTCCACCATGCTGCTTTGGTCGGTGGATTCGCCCGCGCACCACGAGACGGTTTCTCTGCCCTGGCTTCTCCCGGGAGATATTAACTTCTCGATTGGCCTTCTGCTCGATCCGTTGTCGCTGGTGATGCTCTGGATCGTCGCGCTGATCGGCACTCTCGTGCAGATGTACTCCTTCTCCTATATGGAGGATGACGCGAATCAGGCCAAATTCTTCGCCTTCATCTCGCTCTTCTGTTTCGCGATGATGGGTTTCACGATTGCGCCGAATCTCTTTCAGTCGTACGTCTTCTGGGAGTTGGTCGGACTGGGTTCCTATTTGCTGATTGGTTTCTGGAATCATCTGCCGAGCGCGGCCACTGCCGCAAGAAAAGCGTTCATTGTTACGCGGCTTGGTGACTTGGGATTCTTTGCGGCAATCTTGGTCGCATTCGCCGGTTTGGGCAGTGTGGATTACGCCGGAATGGCCGCGGGCAAGAACTCTCTTTGGACTGCATCACTTGGTGGGTTAGACGTTGCGACGTGGACTTCAATCGGGCTATTCCTCGCTGTTGCAGGAAAGAGCGCTCAGTTTCCATTGTATGGTTGGCTTCCCGACGCGATGGAAGGTCCCACTCCCGTCAGCGCGCTGATTCATGCCGCAACGATGGTGGCCGCGGGTGTCTATCTGCTCGCTCGTAACTCATTTCTATTGACCGTCGGCAGCGAATCGTGTGTGATCGCGTGGGAGGGAATTGCGGCGATAGCAATGTTGACCGCACTGATGTCCGGAGCAGTTGCGATTGTGCAGAACGATATCAAGCGCGTCTTTGCGTATTCGACCATCAGTCAATTGGGATACATGGTAGTGGGCATCGGAACCGGGGCGGTTGTTGCGGGGATGATGCACCTCTTTACACACGCGTTTTTCAAGGCGCTGCTTTTTTTGTCCGCCGGCGCGTTTATTCATGCGGCTCACTCGAATTCCATTCAAGACATCGCGCGCGCGGGCGGCTCGAGACTCAAAGTGCCGATGTATTCGCTGCTCGCCGGATCCTTTGCGCTTGCGGGTCTCTTTCCGTTTGCGGGTTTCTACAGCAAGGACGCGATTCTCGAACATCTGCTGGTTGAGCATCATTACATCTTCCTCGCTGCTGCATTGGTCGGTGTGCTGGTTACTTCCTATTACACTTTCCGCGTAATCTTCGTGATGATTTCAGAGAAGGGCGATGGTCACGATCATCATCTGCATACCGGCGCATGGATGGTTCCACCGCTCGTTTTGTTGATGATCGGAGCGCTGTTCTCCGGCAACATTTGGAATTTTGCCGTCAAGCATTGGTTCTCGATCAAACACGTCGAGCACGGAAACGCTGCGCTGATTACCGCACTTGTTTCATCCGGTGTCGCGCTAATCGGAATCTACTATTCGTGGCGCGTGTTCTACAAGAAAAGTTCAGCGGATCCGATGGAGAAGATGAAGGGCCTTGCCAATGTTCTGCGTGAGAAGTGGTATCTTGACTGGTCTTACGACAAACTTGTGCACGCAATCTACTTGCCGTTTACGTGGCTGCTGAATCGCATCGAACTTCGCTTCGTGAAGGGCGCGCTTGACGGAATCGGAACTGCCTGTATGAATGTCGCGCGCGGATTCTCCAGATTGCAGTCGGGTGAAGTACAGCAGTATTTTGGTCTCATGCTTGCGGCGACGGCCGTTGTCATCTTACTGATCACGCGACTCTAAAGCCGATGGACTCACTACCTCTTCTTTCGCTTATTCTATTGTGTCCGGTGGTCGGCGTGGTCACCCTATTTGCCGTTCCCGATCACAAAGCGACGGTTGTGAAGTGGGTGTCGTTCACCGTCGCGGCGATTGCGATGCTGCTATCGCTGATCATGTTCATCGGCTATGATCGCGGCAATGCTGGATTTCAGTTTGTCGAACAGTACGCGTGGCTTCCGGGGCTGAACTCAACCTATCACGTCGGCGTGGACGGCACGGGCGCCGTGCTCGTCTTGCTAAATGCGATTGTGATGCTCACCGGTGTCATTACGTCTTTCTCTGTTCAATTCAGAGTCAAGGAATATTTTATTCTCTTCCTTGTTCTGGTGACTGGCGTATTCGGCAGCTTCATCTGCTTGGACTTCCTGCTCTTTTTCATTTTCTTTGAAATCGCCGTGCTCCCGATGTATCTCTTGATCGGCATCTGGGGTTCAACGAACAGGGAATACGCCGCATTGAAATTGACGCTGATGCTTCTGGCGGGAAGCGGCTTGGTTTTCGCCGGATTGATCATGACCTACTTCAACAGCGCGGTTCGCAGCTTCGATTTCTTTGCGCTGAAAGAGCACGCCGCCTTGTCCCCCGATATGCAGAACATCATCTATCCGTTGATGTTCCTGGGATTCGGCACGCTCGCCGCCGTATTTCCTCTTCATAACTGGTCGCCCGACGGACACGTGGCCGCGCCAACCGCCGTCTCGATGCTTCACGCGGGCGTGCTGATGAAGTTGGGAGCATATGGTGTGCTGCGTTACGGAATCGAGATGTACCCGATCGGCGCGGAAACGTGGCGAACCGTTGCGGCGGTCATGGCTGCGGGAGGAGTGGTTTACGGGGCGCTCGTTGCCGCGCAGCAAACCGACTTGAAATACATGATCGGCTATTCGTCCGTGTCGCACATGGGCCTCGTGATGTTCGGACTTGCGGCGGGGACTTCCTATGCAGTGAGCGGCGCAGTCTTTCAGATGTTTTCTCACGGCATCATGACGGCGCTGTTCTTCTCTGCGGTCGGATTTTTCTACGAGCAATCTCATACGCGTGACATTTCGGCATACGGAGGATTGGCTCGCAAAGCGCCGTGGGTTTCCATCTGTTTCATTCTTGCAGGACTCGCGGGCATCGGTTTGCCCGGTCTCGCCGGTTTTCCCGCGGAGTTCATGATATTCGTGGGAGCGTATGAAAAATTCCCGATCCTCACCTTGATTGCAGTTCCGAGCTTGGTTTTCGGCGCATTCTATATGCTCAGAGTTTTGCAGCGAGTTTTCTTCGGACCTGAAGCTGGGCACACTCCTGAAATTCGCGATCTTTCGTTCTTCGGCGGCACGGCGCGCGTTGGTCTGGCTGCGTTGATTGTCCTGTTCGGAATCATGCCGCGCTTGCTTTCCGACGTGATCGCCCCCTATGCGGAGGCGTTGTTCAAATGATTGACGTCCTCCTTCCCGAAGTTTCAGCGCTGACCGGCCTACTCATTCTCTTTTTCCTGAGTCTCTCGGACAACTTGTCGGACGCTCTGGCGCGGCGCGTGACGCTGATCTGGTCGCTGGTGACGGTTGTCTGTTCGTTCATCGCGCTCGATCAGACCGGCCTGCTCTTTTCCGAATCCTATCGCATTGATAGCTATTCGCAGCTGTTCAAGTTGATCATCGCGGTCGGCCTGTTCTTCAATGCGCTCTTAGGTTGGCCCTTGCGTTCGATCCCGGAAGAGCAGAGAACAGAGTATTATCTCTTCTTCTTTTCCGCGGGACTTGGCATGATGCTGCTTGCGAGCGTCTTCAATTTTCTGGTGCTTTATTTGGCGATGGAGCTTGTGGCCTATTCTGTTTACGCCATGGTCGGAATGCGGCGCGACCGCACGGAATCCATCGAGAGCGCGGTGAAGTATTTCTTGGTCGGAGCGGTATCGAGCGCGGTCGGATTGTACGGTTTATCGTTGATCTATGGCGCCGCGCAAGGTCTAACTTTCGGCGCGTTGGTGGAAGCGCTAAGACAGGGCACGGTTGAGCCGCGCCTGCTGATTCCCGGCGTGGTAATGGTGTTCAGCTCTTTCTTGTTCAAGCTTGCGGCGTTTCCTTTTCATGTCTGGGCTCCCGATGCATATGACGGCGCGGCCTCGCCCGTAGCGATGTTCTTGGCGTCCGTTTCGAAGCTTGCAGGTATTGCCGCGCTGTTCAGAATCGTCTATCTCCTGCATCCCTTTCTTCCGCGACTTGAAACCGCGCTGGGTGTGATCGCAATCCTGACGATGAGCTACGGGAATTTCGTGGCCTTCCGCCAGAAGTCCGCCAAGCGACTCTTTGCCTATTCCAGTATCGCGCAGGCCGGCTACATCCTGCTCGGCATGATCGGCTTCGCGGCCTCTTCGCCGCAGGCAGTGATGTTCTATTCCATCGTCTACCTGTTGATGAACCTCGTGTTGTTCCTCGTGACGTTGGCGCTGGAGGAGTCGCGCGCCGATCCGGAGATTTCATCTTTCGCGGGGCTCTACAAGCGCAATGCATTGCTGGCCTTCTCTCTGATGGTTTCGCTCTTCTCGCTTGCGGGTGTCCCGCCTCTATCCGGTTTCTTCGGCAAGTGGCTGTTGTTCAGCAGCGCGGCGGAGCAGGGGCACATCTGGCTGGTGGTGCTCGCCATCTTGAACAGTGTGATTTCGCTCTACTATTATCTATTCGTCGTGAAGGCCGCCTACTTCGGCGATCCCGACAAGAAATATTCGCCGCTTCCCAGCACGTTCACGGCGCGCTCTGCGGCCTTTGTGCTGAGCGTGGCGATTGCGATGCTCGGACTCTTCCCGCGTCCCCTATTCGACTTTCTTACATCATTGAACCTTGCTCAAGCGCTTGCTCCGTAATGCAAGCTTGAGCGACCTGTTATTACGCTTCACTATTCTATTGGAGATCCGCTATGGCCCTCTACATTGACGAAACCTGCATCAACTGCGGCGCTTGCGAGCCGGTCTGTCCTACGAAGTCCATTACCGAAGGTCCCGAAATCTTCGTGATTGACGCCGCAACGTGCATTGAGTGCGTCGGACATTTTGACGAACCGCAGTGCACCGGCGTTTGCCCGGTTGACTGCATCCACAAACTGGAAAAATAATCGCCACGGTCCGCATAGGGCCAAAGCACGGAGCCGCCCGCTGATTGAAAGTGGATGCGGGTTTTTGTACTCCGCCGCTTGACGATAAGAACTCGACATGTCGAAACAATACATTACCGTGGACGGCAATGAGGCCGCCGCGAGTGTTGCGCATCGCGTTAGCGAAGTCTGCGCAATCTATCCCATCACTCCGTCCTCAACGATGGGCGAGCTGGCCGATGAGTGGTCGGCTCGTGGGCGGAAAAATATCTGGGGCACGATTCCCGAAGTGATCGAAATGCAGAGTGAAGGCGGCGCGTCAGGCGCGGTGCACGGCGCTCTGCAATCCGGCGCATTGACGACGACCTTCACGGCGTCGCAAGGTCTGCTCCTGATGATTCCCAACATGTTTAAGATCGCGGGCGAATTGACGTCCACGGTCTTCCATGTCAGCGCGCGCACCGTCGCCACGCACGCGCTCTCGATTTTTGGCGATCACTCGGACGTGATGTCCGTGCGCGCGACGGGTTGGGGAATGCTCGCATCGGCAAACGTGCAGGAGGCTCACGACTTCGCGCTGATTGCGATGGCGGCGACGCTCAAATCGCGCGTGCCTTTTGTGCATTTCTTCGACGGATTCCGCACGAGCCATGAAGTGCAGAAAATCGAGTATCTTGACGACGACATTCTGCGCAAGATGATTGACGACGAATTGGTGTTTGCTCATCGCGCGCGCGCCTTGTCGCCTAATCGTCCCGTGATTCGTGGCACAGCGCAGAACCCCGACGTGTTCTTTCAGGCGCGCGAAGCCTGCTCGCCTTACTTCGTCGCCGCTCCCGCAATCGCGCAAGAGGCGATGGATCGCTTTGCGAAACTGACCGGCCGCGCCTATAAACTGTTTGAGTATCACGGCGCTCCGGATGCGGAGCGCGTAATCATCGCAATGGGCTCCGGCTGCGACACGGCGCACGAAACCGTGGATCATCTCGTCTCGAAGGGCGAGAAGGTCGGCGTGCTGAAAGTTCGTGTCTATCGTCCCTTCTCGATGGAACATTTCCTCGCGTCGCTTCCCAAGTCTGTCAAGACCATTGGTGTGCTCGACAGAACAAAAGAACCGGGCGCGACGGGCGATCCTCTCTATCTCGACGTCGTGACGGCCTTCGCCGAAGCTGAGATGTCGAACAAGCCGCGCATTGTCGGCGGAAGATACGGCCTCTCCTCCAAAGAGTTCACTCCTTCGATGATCATCTCGGTGTTCAACGAGCTGAAGAAGGAGAAGCCGAAGAACCGTTTCACGATCGGCATCAATGACGACGTTTCCATGTCAAGCCTCGACTTCGATCAGGAACTCTCTATTGAACCCGACGACACTTTTAGAGGGAAGTTTTACGGGCTCGGAGCCGACGGAACGGTCGGTGCGAACAAGAACTCCATCAAAATCATCGGTGACGAAACAGAACTCTTTGCGCAAGGGTATTTCGTCTA
>JADLDM010000160.1 GCA_020846695.1 bacterium
AGATTTCTCCGGCCATAAACTCCAAACTGAGAACACTATCAGCAAGAACAAAAGCGCGGCCACATAGACGCGCTTCGACTTGTTGTTCGCAAATTCGGGACGATGCTTGAGCGGCGCGGCCTTTTCTCCAAGTAACAAGATCGCATCCGATGCAACGGGCCGCTGCTCTGGTTCTTTTTCAAGACAGGATTTGACGAGACTGCTCGTCTGCTCGTCGAGTGCGAGAATCTCAGGACGCGCGAAATCAGGATCGGCTTCACGAACTAACCGAAGCGACTCCATCAGATTCGACGACGCAAATGGATTGGCGCCCGTCGCCGCTTCGTAGAGCGTCACTCCCGTCGCAAATATGTCGCTCTTCTCATCCGGCTGCTTGCCCCGCGCAAGCTCCGGCGCAAGATAGGCGGGCGTGCCCACCACTGCCGTATGATGCGTCAACTTCGGTGCGTCCTGCAACAGCGCAAGACTAAAATCCGTCAGCTTGACTGTCCCGTCCTCGCCGCACAAAATATTGTCCGGCTTCACGTCGCGATGCAATATCCCCGAGCGATGCAGAATCTCCAGCGCAGAGCAAAGACTGACCGCAAGAGAACGAACTTCCTCAGCGCTGAGCTTTCCCGTTCGAGTGATTCTCTGAGCAAGCGTTTCCCCCTTCACCCATTCGAGAATCATGTAAGGCCCCTCCTCCCGATCCTCCCCCACCTCATAGATGCGCACCAGATGCGGATGATCGAGCCGTGCAACTGCCTTCGCTTCCCTTGAAAAACGGGCGCGAAGCTCCTCGTCCTGCGCCAAATGCGGGTGCAGGACCTTTACGAAAACGTCGCGATCCAGTCCTACATCCCGCGCCCGATACGACGCCGAGATGTCGCCCCGCGACACTAATTTCCGATCAGCTAATCTCTCACGAAGCAGCCGCACACTTTCTCCCGCGCATCACCATGTCATTTTCTCGTCTTCCCTTTCTCCATTTTCAGCTTGGAGTTTTCAACTTTCAGTTTCTCTTACCCCTCGTTCCACTCCTTCAATTTGTAGTGCAAATACCTACGCGAAATCCCGAGCAGATCCGCTGCTCGTGACTTGTTTCCTCCCACCAGCGAGAGCACTTTGAGGATGTGTTTCTTCTCGGCAGCGCGCCAGCTTACGTCATCCTCGTCCGCACTCACCTTCGTCAGGCCCTGATGCAGAATATCATCGGCTTCAATCCGGTCACCGCGCGCAATCACCGCTGCGCGCGCCACCGTGTTCTCAAGCTCGCGCACATTCCCCGGCCAACTGTAGTTCAGCATCCGTCGCAGCGCTTCCGGCGAGATTCCCGTAACATGTCCCTTCATCCGCCTAAGAAAATGGTGCGTCAACACCGGAACGTCCGACAGGCGATCACGCAAGGGCGGAACATGAACCGGTAAAATATAAAGTCGAAAATACAAGTCTTCGCGGAATCTCTGTTGCTGAATCTCCGACTGAAGCTCCTTGTTGGTTGCCGTCAGAATTCGCACATTCGCGCGGCGCGTCTCGGTGTCCCCCACTCTTCTGTACTCAGACTCCTGTAGAAACCTCAGCAGCTTCGCCTGCAAAGACAGAGGAATATCGGCTACTTCATCGAGAAAAAGAGTGCCGCCCTCCGCGGCTTCCACCAGTCCCTGCTTGTCAAGCGTCGCGCCGGTAAATGAACCCTTCTTGTGACCGAATAATTCGCTTTCAAACAGCTCCGGCGACACATTCCCGCAATAAAGAGCCAGAAACGGTTTGCCCTGCCTGAGCGAGCGACGATGAATCTCGCGCGCCACAAGCTCCTTTCCCGTTCCCGACTCGCCCGTGATCATCGCAGGCAGATCATGCGGAGACACGCGGTCAATCATCGCATAGAGTTCCTGCATCACCGGCGAATCTCCCACCAGAAATCTCGATATGTCCGCCGACATCAGCGTCGCAATCTCGCGCTTCGCTGATTCAAATCGCCTCGCGTTCTCTATAGCCAGCGTTGCAAACGCTGCCAACGTTGAGAGCGGCGAAAGGTTTTCCTTTCTGAAGAGATCGCGGTCCGAACGCGAATCCAAATAAAGCGCGCCTTCCACTCCCGCGCGTCCCGTCAACGGGACAATTACCGCCGACTGAATGTGCTGCAATATCACCGACGAGCGTCCCGAAAAACGCGGATCCTCAACTGCGCTCTCCGTCAATAATGCGCGATTTGTCGAAATGGACTCATTCAATAGCGAGAGCGAAATATCGCCCAAACCGCGGGTCTGACCTGCTACCGTGCGCGATGCCGCAACTTCATAATCGTGCGCCGTCCGCAACAGAACAAGCGCCGTCTCAGCGTGCATCGCAGAGGCCGCAATCTCAAGAATAGAGTGAAACACCTCTTCGACCGGCCTAAGCTCCAACAGCTTCTGCCCGGCCTGAAGAACGCTCTCTGTTGTTAATAGACCTGAACTCATTGGGTCGTGTCCGTATCCACCACGAAATAAGCTTCGCGTGAACGAGTCATATTGTTGAAATTATCGTAAACAAACAAGGCCCACCAATACGTGACGTTTTCGAGTGAATCAGGAACGGTGATTTGAGTCGTCGAGACATCCAGAGTATCCGAACTCCAAATGAGTTCATCCACCTGCTTCACTTCCACTCGCAAACGCGCCGGATAGGATGAGGTGAACTGCGGCCAGAGCAATGTCGGGTAAGGCGTCGTCACCCCTGCATTCGAATCGGGAGACGTCGTTTGAGGTACCTCTTCCAAGACACGAAAAACAAAACACGGCCCCTTCGTGTAAACCGTCGTGTCCCCAGTCACGTAGAAATAGAACGTGAACGAATTCCCGATCACCTCTTCCAGGGCATCCACCCCCAGAGCGCTCGGTGTGAGCGAAGCTGACCAGTTGCCCCCAAACAAAGTGAGTCGCCTTTTTGTGCCCGCAAGAT